>JAPPGM010000152.1 GCA_028874995.1 Gemmatimonadota bacterium
CGGGGCGCTAACCCACGGTAACACCGGGAGGGGCCGGCCCTTCCATAGGTTCTAGTATCCGGCGACCATCCGCATCACGGGGTCCTGGGGCAGGATCTGGTAGGAGCCGTGCTACTACCCATATCGCACATATTCGGGTAGATTGGATTTAGATAGTACCATCAACCCCTGATCTACCATAAATCCATATGCCTACCATGAATCCGCGTAATCCCGATCAACAGCCCGACACCGAACACGTAGTGATCGACGAAGCCGGACGTCTCGTGATCCCGGCGCGCTTCCGCAGGGCGCTGGGCATTCGCGGCCGCCACGCTGTCGTGATCGGCCTGAGCGGCGACAGCCTCCGCGTGCGCACCCTCGACGGCGCGCTGGAGCGCCTTCAGCGGCTGGCCCGCCGCAGGAAAGCGGACGAGGGGAGCGCCGTGGACGCCTTCATCGCCGACCGGCGTGCCGAAGCCGCGAAGGAATAGCGTGGCGGCGAGTCTGCTGGACGCCTCGGCCATTCTCGCCGCGCTGTACGAAGAGCCCGGGCACGCGCGCGTCGTGAACGCTCTGCGGGAAGGCGCGGCGATGTCCGCCGTCAACGCGGCCGAGGTGGCCGCCCATCTCCGCTCGAACGACTGGACCCACGGCCAGGTGTCGGACGTCTTTGACGACCTGGGCATCGAGGTCGTGCCCTTCGACCGTGCGACGGCGCTGCTGAGCGGCGCCTACCGGCCCCGCACGAGCCGTCTCGGCCTGGGCCTCGGCGACCGGGCATGCCTCGCCACGGCACGGCGGGTGCGTCTACCGGTTCTCACCGCCGACCGCGCGTGGGGGGAGCTGAAGCTCCGAGGGGTGGAGGTCATCGTCATTCGGTGACCGGGCTCCGCCCGCCTCCGGCGAGCGTCAGTTGTGAAGGACCAGGACCGCCTTCTGCGCAAGGTGCTTGGCGACATCCTTGTTTTGGTCCTTTCTCGTGTCGTCCGGCGAAGGCCACCCTACCAGGTTTCCGTGCCGCGGAGGTTTGTCGTCGCGCATAAACATCAGGCCGGTGTCCTCCACGTCCCTGTGCGTGAGCTCGCCTCGACCACGGGGCTCTCTGCCACGGGCGGAGCCAACCTCCTTGGCCATGCCACGAATGTCCGGTTCCGGCAAACCGGGCGAGATCACCCATCGGGAAAATACAGGCGTCTGAGCAGGTCCTTCAGTGCGCTCGGAAACGTGTCCCCCCAACGAACGAACCCGTAGGCAGTGCCATCGGCGAGCCCGGCAGCGTAGCTGGGGTTTCCCTCGGCGCCGATGCTCACCGATAGCATGGTGCGATCGCTGCGAATCCAGTCAAATGCGACCTCGCCATCAGGGTCGAGCGCGATCTCGGGAACCGGGAATCCCGACGGGATTGTGTCCAGCAAACGTCTGGCTCTGGCGAACGTCCCCGGCAGCACGGTGCCATCTTCCATCGACCTGGATGCCGCGAGCAGATCGATGAGGTCGAGCCTCGCCATCCAATACCCGGGACCCTTGCTTCTGTGCGCAAGCTGGGCGATCTGCCGATCCGTCTCCATCGCCTTCGCATACGACGGTTGGGAGCGGTACCGGGGGTCTGCCGAGACCTGTCGTGCCAGGATCATTCGTGAAATTTCGCGGTTCGCTCGGTGATCAGCTCGAAGAAGAGTTCCCCGAACGCCAATCACGCTACCGGCCTCTGTGGGGTTTTCCTGCTGGAGTTCGTCAGGGAAGTGAAGGGGCAGCGAGCCCGCTGTGAGCTCGTGGATTTCCGGAAACCCGTCCAGCGACTCCAAGGCTCCCCGCAACCGGCTCGGATCAGCAGGTTCCCCGGTCTCGATACGGATGTCCAGAACCGCTTCGCGGATGGGTGCCTTGGAGAGGCGGCGTCTACGGGCCATCAGAGCTCGTGGTTGCTGCCGGGACATGGGGGATTCGTGATCCGGACAGTATGTAGACGGTAGATCATCGAATGGTCAGTGACAGGCGGATTCCCTCGTCGCAGTTGTTTATCCGCCCCCAACCCGCGACTCCCCCAACCGCTCCGCCCTCCTCCACAGCCCCGGCACCCCTAACCCCTCGGCCAACTCCCTGAAGCCGTGATCCGCCCCCCTCCACTCCAACTCGTCCACATCCGCGAAGAGCGCCGCACTGTCCCGCAAAGTCGCCAGGTCCCGAAACAGCATGGCCGCCGCACGATTGGCTGCCAGCGACGCGGCCAGCCTCTTCGCCCCCCGCACCTGCACATCCCACCTGTCGACGCGCCCCGGGATGTGCTCTAGGTGTCCGTACCGCCCCAGCACCGCCGCCGTCGACTTGGCGCCCCACCCCGGTATACCCGGAAACCCATCCGCGCTGTCCCCAACCAGCGCCAGATAGTCCGGAATGCTCGCGGGTCCCACACCGAACTTCGCCACCACCCCCTGCGCGTCCCGCACCTCGTCCTTCCTCCTGTCCCACTGCACCACCCGGTCCCCCACCACGCACTGCGACAGGTCCTTGTCCGGCGTGCAGATGTACACGCGCTCGACCCGCACGTCCCGGGCCGCCCCCGCCGCGCCCGAAGCCAGCCCATCGTCCGCCTCCAGCTCCTCCATGGCCCACACCTGCACACCCATCACCCGGAGCGCGTCCTCGAGGGGGTGGAACTGGGCCATCAGGTCGGGATCGATGCCCGCGCCCGTCTTGTAGCCGGGCCATAAGTCATTGCGGAAGGACTCGATGACGTGATCGGTGGCGACGGCCATGTGGGTCGCGCCGCGCTCCAGCATGCCGAGGAGCGAGGCCAGGACGCCACGCACGGCGCCAACCGGCCGGCCCTCGCGATCGGTGGCGGGGGGCGCGCCGAAGTGGTGCCGGAAGAGCTCGTAGGTGCCGTCGATCAGGTGGACGTTCAAGTTTGCGGCTTGGATGACGGTGAAAAGGAGGGGGAGACCTCGCCGGGCGGGGGCGAGGCCGGTAGTATGACCGTCCCGCCGCGCAAAACCCGGTTGCGGGCGGCCGACTGCATTTCAGGGTCGTGCCGCGCCGCGTCACAAGCAACAGGAGAAAGGTGATGACACTCCACACCGTGGGAATGGCTACTCTGCTCCGGACGACCGCCGCCCTGGCCACCCTCACCCTCACCACCCTCGTTCCCCCTCCCCCCGCCACCGCCCAGGAAACCCCCGCCCCCGACCTCCTCACCGTCGGCCACTACCTCGACATGGAGCGCGTCGGCGATCCGCGGATCTCCCCCGACGGCACCCGGATCCTCTTCACCCGCTCCTGGGTCAACAAACTGGAGGACAGTTTCGACTCCGAGATCCGCATCATGGATGCCGACGGCGACCGCCAGCGCTTCCTCCTGAAGGGCTCCAGCCCCCGCTGGTCCCCCGACGGCACACGCATCGCCTACCTCGCCCCCGGCGAACCGTCCGGGCAGCAGATCTTCGTGCGCTGGATGGACGCCGAGGGCGCCACCACCCAGGTCACCCGCGAGACCGAGGCCCCCACCAACTTCCAGTGGTCGCCCGACGGGCGGCACATCTATTTCCAGCGCCACGTCCCCCACTCGGACCCGTGGCCCATTGACCTGCCCGCGCCCCCTGAAGGCGCGCAGTGGACACAGGCCCCCCGCGTCATCGACCGCATCCATTTTCGCTTCGACCGGATCGGCTTCCTCGAAGAGGGCTTCACGCACCTGTTCCGGGTCCCCGCCGACGGCGGCACCGCCCAGCAGCTCACCTCCGGGCAGTGGTATGCGGGCGCGACCTTCGTGCCCGGCGTCGGCACCGTGGGCTACGACCTGACCCCCGACGGCGGCACCCTCATCTTCGACGGCCTCATGGATGACACCGACAACCGGTACCGTGAGTCGCACATCTACGCGATGGACCTGGCGACCGGCGACATCCGCCAGCTGACCTCGGAGCGCGGCCCCTGGAGCCGGCCGCTGGTGTCCCCCGACGGCCGCCGGATCGCCTACGCGGGCTACCCCTGGACCTCGCAGACCTACAAGACCACCGAGCTCTACGTCATGGACCTCGACGGCGGCAACGCCCGCCTCGTCTCCGGTGACCTCGACCGGGACGTCGCCGCAATGCACTGGTCCGACGACTCGCGCGGCGTCTTCTTCACCGTCGGAGACCGCGGCACCATGAACGTCCACTACGCCACCGTGGACGGCGATGTCAGTCAGGTCACCGAAGGCAACCACATGCTGTCGCTCACCTCCGCGACGCCCGGCGGCTCCGCGGTCGGCACCCTCACCTCCCCACACCAGCCCGGCGATGTCGTCGCCTACGACCTGGACCGCCCCGGCGAGATCCGCCAGCTCACCCACGTCAACGACGACGTCCTCGCCGACAAGCGCCTCGGCGACGTCGAGGAGATCTGGTACGAGTCGACCGGCGGCACCCAGGTGCAGGGCTGGATCGTCAAACCGCCCGACTTCGATCCCGCCGAGAGCTACCCCCTCATCCTGCACATCCACGGCGGCCCACACGCGATGTACAACGTCGCCTTCAGCTACCCGTACCAGAACTACGCCGCCAACGGATACGTCACCCTCTACACGAACCCGCGCGGCAGCACCGGGTACGGCACCGATTTCGGCAACGCTATCGACAACGGCTATCCCTCGGTCGACTACGACGACCTCATGGCCGGCGTGGACGCGCTGATCGGCCGCGGCTACATCAACGAGGACCAGATGTACGTCACCGGCTGCAGCGGCGGCGGCGTCCTCTCAAGCTGGGTGATCGGCCACACGACGCGCTTCGCGGCGGCAGGCGTTCGTTGTCCCGTCACCAACTGGATCAGCTTCGCGGGTACGGCCGACATTCCCGTCTGGGGATACTACCGCTATCACGGCTACCCCTGGGACAACCCGGACAAGTACCTCGAACACTCGCCGCTGATGCACGTCGGCAAGGTCACCACGCCCACGATCCTCATCACCGGGGGACTGGACCTGCGCACGCCGATGGCCCAGACCGAGGAGTACTACCAGGCGCTCAAGCAGTTGGGGGTGCCGACGAAGCTGCTGTGGTTCCACGACGAGTACCACGGGACGGGTTCGAAGCCCTCGAACTTCATGCGGACCCAGCTCTACCTGATGAAGTGGTTCGAGGAGTACGGCGGCAAGCCGAAGATGACGATGGACCGGTAGCTGTCCGCGGGCAGGTCGTGGCCCCCCAAGGCCCCCGTCGGCCGGAACGCCGCCGCGGGGGCCTCGGGAGCCGGGTGAAGGCGTGCCCCCTCAGCCTCCCGGACGCCGCCGCTGGAGGAGCGTCGTCAGGGACTTCTTCTGTTCTTCGTCCAGCAGTCCGGTGACCTTCTCGTGCAGTTCCTCGAAAGCGGGACCCAGCTCCTGCATCAGGGTCCTCATCTCCTGCATCCCCTGCATGCCGCCTCCGCCCCTGCCGCCTGCGGCCCCGCCGCCGCCTCTTCGCCCCTGGCCCCTGCTTGCGCGCATATCGGCGAAGATCTTCTTCAAGCGGCTGACGCTCGCATTCTTCTCGGTGAACTCCTTGAGCAGCGTCTTGACGCTCTCCGTCTGGGTTTCGGTAAGGGTGAGCTGCTTGCTGACCTCGTCGAAACGGTCGTCCAGCGCCATCCACAGCGCCATTCCGGGGTTCTGGCCGAATCCGCCTCCGGCTCCGCGCTGTGCGAAGGCGGACACGGGCAGAGCGAGCATGATCGCTGCGGCGACGAAGCCCGGCAGTGCGACACGAGCGAAGGTCCTGGTGCGGTTCATGTGAGTGATCTCCTGCTGAAAGGTGAGCGGCGGCGACACCGCGGGTACCGGTGGTGCGGTCGCCGGTGACGTTACATCTATTGACAGCTCAGGGGCATTATTCGTTGGGGGCGCGGTCGCGCCTGTGTGTCTTGTCGGCGGAGCGGGTGGCGAGATGGCTTCGAGACTGGCGTCCGGCGGTCGACGGGGCCAACTTGACCGTCTGCCAAGTCCGCACCGCGCGGACGAATCCACATCCGGCAAACGAGGAGCAACAGGCATGACCCGGTTCGCAACAATCGCGATGATCACAGTCGCTTTCATGGGATGCGGGGATGCGGGGGACCAGTCCCAGGAGGCGGCTCCGGAGGCTGGCGCCGCCCCCGCGGCCGGCACGGTGACGATCGTGCAGCCGGCCGACGGCGCGGAGCTGGATGCCGGTCCCGTGCTCTTCGTCCTGGAGACCGACGGCGTGGAGATCGTAGCCGCGGGCAACATGGATGCCGGAACCGGCCACCATCACCTCATCGTGGACGGGGATGTGGACTGGAAGCTGCCGATCCCGAACGATGCGGGGGTCCACTACCACATGGGGCAGGCGGAGACCGAGTACACCCTGACCGACCTCACGCCGGGCGAGCACCGCATCATCGCGGTGGTGGCCGACGGCGTTCACATCCCCCTCGATCCCCCCGTGAGCGACACGATCACGGTGGTCATTCGGTAGCAGCCGGCATCCCGTGGGACTGACCGCTGCCTTCGGCCCAAGATCTGTTCGTGCCTGGCCGCGGAGATCACCGGGTCTAGGATGTCAAGCCGAGTTTACAAGATGTAATCTATACTTTACCCTGTTGCTGCTCATGTGCGTGGTCGGCTGCGGCGATCTCACGGGCAGGGGAGTTGCGGCCAGGGCGGGTGACTGGACACTGACCGAGGAGCGTCTGGCCGAGCTGATCGTGCTCGCGCAGCCCTTCCCCCTCGACTCGCTGTCCGTGCATCAGCTCGCCGACCACTGGGTGTCTGCCGCCGCGCTCTCGCTGCGATCGGCGGCGGGCGATTCGCTGCTGGGTTCCGAGGCGCTCGCGGAGGCGACCTGGCTGGAGCGCAGGGAGGCGATACTCGATGCCGACCGCGAGAACCGGCTCGGTTCCCAAATAACCCTCGACGCGGCAGCCGCCGAAGAGATCTTCGCCGATGGGCGGCTCCGCCTCGTCGCGCATGTGCTGCGGAGAATCGGGCCCGAGACCTCCTCCAGCGAACGCGTGCTTCAGCAGCGCACCGCCGACCGCCTACTCGCGACACTGGTGGAAGGAGGCTCCTGGGACGAGGTGGTGGCGGAGAGCGAGGACGTTGCATCGCGGAGCAGCGGAGGGCTGATGGGGCTCTTCGCCCGCGGCGAACTTCCGTCCATGCTCGACCGGGCGGCCTTCCAGCTGGAGCCGGGACAGGTGTCGTCCGTGGTCCAGAGCGCACAGGGATTCCACATCGTCTACCGCCCCCGCTATGAGGAGATCGGTTCACTCTACATGGAACAGTTGCGCCAGCGGTTCCTCGCGGAGTCGGACGCGGCGGCGAACCGGCAGGAGCTCACGTCGCGCGGCTTCGAGGTGGCGGCCGGAGGGACGGCCGTGCTCGGCAGGATGGCGGAAGAGCCGACGGAGTGGCTGGAGTCGCCGCAGCCCCTGGCCAACTGGGATGGGGGTTCGCTCACCGCCGGAGTGGTCGCGCGCTACCTTGACTTCTTCCCGCCGGAGTCGCTGGCCGAGCTCGCCGTGGCCGACGAGGAGGCCCGCGTGCAGCTGATCACCGACCTGGGGATCCGCGAACTGCGCTACATGGATGCGGTAGCGGCGGGAGAGGCCCTGTCCCCATCGATGGAGGAGTCTTTCGCGGGCGCCCACGCCGACGAGATCGAATACTGGACCGGGGTCCTGGAACTCGATGCACCCGACGCACCCTCACGCTCCGCCCTGGCCAGGCACATGGAACTCCTGGTCTCGCGGCAGCTGGACGCCCGATCCCTGCCACCGCTCTTAGAGGTCTGGCTGCGGGGACGGATCGACCACACGGTGCGGCCGCGCGGCGTGCTAGCGGCGATCGTTCTGGCACGGGGGATGCTCTCGGAGGCGGGTGGGAGCGGGGGCTCCGGATCGTGAGCGTGAACGGGGTCCCGGCGTCGACCCCGCCAGTCCGCGGACGAGACCCTCGCGGCATTCGAGGGGCAGTGCATTCAAGCCGGGTCGCCGTGCTCTGCGCTGCGATGGCCGTGGCGTGCGCCGACGCCGAACCCGAGCCCCTCCCCGCGCTCGGAGAACCCCTTGCCGGGCTGACCACCGGCGAACGCGGCCGCTTCCTCCTGGGCCGCGCCCTCTTCGAACGCCTCGCCACCGCCGACGAAGGGCTCGGCCCGCTCTACAACGGGGAACGGTGCAGCGACTGCCACGACCAGCCCGTCACCGGGGGGAGCGGGATCCAGCGGCTGCGCGTCCTCAAGGCCACGCGTTTCGAGGACGGCCGCTGCGACCTTCTGCACGCGGTCGGCGGAGACAACATCCAGCGCCGGGCCACCGACCTCCTCAAGGCCCACGGAATGGGCCCGGAAGAGGTCCCCGAATCCGCCAACGCCACCGCTCTCATGACCGGTCCGCCGCTTCTGGGCCTCGGTCTGCTCGAAGCCGTCCCCGACGCGGTGCTGGAGGAGTGGGCCGATCCCGACGACAGCGACGGGGACGGCATCTCGGGGCGGCTGCCGCGGTTGGCCGATGGCCGCGCGGCCAGGTTCGGGCGCAAGGGCGACGCCGCGACCGTGGAGGACTTCGTGGACACCGCGCTGCGCTTCGAACTCGGCTTCACCACCCACCGCCATCCGGACGAGGAGCCCATGAACGGGACGCCCATTCCCCCGGAGGCGGATCCCATGCCCGACCCCGAAATCGATGCCCCCACCATGGGTCACATCACCGATTTCGTGCGTTTCCTGGCGCCTCCCGCACCCGAACGGGAGCTGTCCGGCGCGGCGCGGGACACCGTCGAACAGGGTCGGGCGCTCTTCGGCCAGATCGGCTGCACCTCGTGCCACCGTCAGGAGCTGCGCACGGGGGAGTCGGCCACGACGGCCCTGGCCGGGCGTCCCCTCCGGCCGTACTCCGACCTTCTCCTGCACGACCTGGGCGAGGAGCTGGCGGACGTGTGCGGTCCCGACGCGGCACCGGGCGAACTGCGGACCGCTCCCCTGTGGGGTCTGCGCCACCGGGCCCGCCTGCTTCACGACGGCAGGGCGACGGACATCGGCGGCGCTGTTGCGGCCCACGGCGGCGAGGCGGCGGCGGCCCGCGACGCCTTCCAAGCGCTTCCGGAAGAGGCGAGACTCGCGGTGATCCGCTTTCTCAGGTCGCTGTGAGAGACGTGCACGTGGGCGGGGCGGCAGGCTTGACCTTCCCGGCGCTGCTTCTAGCTTTTTTCTCCCACCATCGTCTTTCGGTTGCGGGCACGCGCACATGGTCCATCTGACCGACGTCACCAAATTCTACGGCAGCAAGCGGGCGCTGGGCCCCGTGTCCTTCGAAATCGAGAAGGGCAACACGGTCGGGTTCCTGGGACTCAACGGCGTGGGCAAGACCACGCTGCTGCGCATCCTCGCCTGCGGTCTGCGACCGTCGTCGGGAACGGCCCTGGTCAACGGTTTCGATGTGCTCAGGGACCCCCACGAGGTTCGCAAGCGGGTGGGTTATCTCCCCGAACTGCCGCCCGTCTACCGCGACATGACGGTGACCGACTACCTGACCTTCGCCGGGCGCATCAAGGGGATGACGCCCGAAGCGGTGGCCCGGCGCATGCCCGAGGTCCAGGAGCGGACGCGCATCGTGGAGGTGCGAGACATGCCCACCGGACACCTCTCGCAGGGTTACCGCCAGCGGGTCGGGGTGGCGCAGGCGATCATCCACGAACCCGAACTCCTCATCCTCGACGAGCCGACCCATGACCTCGACCCCGTGCAGATCATGGAGATGAGGGCGATGATCCGGTCCCTCAAGGATTCGCACACGATCCTGATTTCCAGCCACATCCTCCCCGAGATCAGCCGGACCTGCGACCGCCTGCTGATCCTGAACGATGGCGAGATCGTGGCGTCGGGGACCGAGGAGGAGTTGGGCGAGAAGCTGTTCACGTCGCGCAGGCTGGATGTCACGGTGCGCCTCGGGGCCGCGAAGGCGGGGGATGGAGATCGCGCGGTGGCGGTTGAAGCCGCGCGGGCCGCCATCGCCCGGGTCGCCGGAGTGACCGGTGTGCAGATTCCGGATTCCCCCGGCAGCGCGGCCGGCGACACGGGCGCCGTCAACTTCCAGGTCGAGGGGGACTCGGATCTCCGTGCCGAGGTATGCCGGGCCCTGGTCGAGTCCGGCCACGACGTGATTTCCCTGAACCGGGCCGAACGCGGACTGGAGCGCGTCTTCGTGGGACTGGTGGGCAAGGGTGGAACATGGCACTAGGCCTGGGTTCGACGGGCATCATCTTCCGGCGGGAGTTCAACGCCTACGTGCGTTCACCGATGGGGTACATCGTCGCGGCGGTGGTACTGCTGATCGATGGCATCCTGTTCTACGCGAACGCGCTCGGGCCAAACGCGCTCGGGCCGGCCGGGAGCGAACTTCTTTCGGGACAGGTGCTTGAAGGATTCCTTTACTTCGCGAGCGGCATGACGGCGATCGCGGCGGTGGCCTTGTCGATTCGCCTGGTTGCCGAGGAGCGCCAGACCGGTACCCTGCTGCTGCTGGATACCTCGCCGGTGCGCGACTGGGAGATCCTGCTCGGCAAGTTCCTGTCGGCGCTCGCGTTTCTGAGCCTCATCACCGTGGCCACGCTGTACATGCCCCTGCTGATCCTCGTGAACGGCAAGATCGCCATCGGGCACATCGCGGTTGGCTACCTGGGCCTGACCCTCCTCGGCGGCGCCGTGCTGGCGATCGGGATGCTGGCCACCGCGCTGACCCGGCACCAGCTGGTGGCGGCGGCCGTGGCGTCAGTCATCACGGGGACTCTCTTTCTGTTCATGCCCCTTGCCGAAATCGTCGGGCCCCCGTTTTCGCGTTTCTTTGCCGCCCTCACGATTCACGGGCGTCACTGGGCAGGGTTCCAGGACGGTATCCTGCACCTTCGTGACGTCGTCTACTATCTGGCCATGACCTACTTCTTCCTCTTCGCGGCCACCAAGGTCATGGAGGCGAAGCGATGGGAGTGACGCGCCCCCTTCCGACGTGGCTGTTGCTGGCCGGACTGGCCGCGGTGTTCTCGGGCTGGCGTGTTTTCGACGGTCTGCCCTACCTCAGCTATCCGCTGACGGTGGGAGGCATCGCGCTACTGCTCCTCACCACCGTGTGGCGCTTCCGCGCCCTTAAACACTCCGAGGGGGATCAACGTGCGATCGCGGCCGTCTTCGCCTTCGGCACCCTCGGCTGCGTGATCGGGCTAGCAGGCTTCGTCCCGGGCACGGACACGGGTCTGGAATTCCTTGGATTCAGCTTCCAGGAGATCGGTGAACACCTGCGCCTGAAGAGGTTCTTTTCGGTGGCCTCGCCGATTCTCCTGGGCTGCTCGCTGCTGCCGGTTCTGGCTGCCCAGTGGGCGGTGGGGAGGGGTGGCAGTGCGGGCGCCCTTCCGGTCGATGCCCTCCGGGTAAGGGGAAGTTCCGCCAATGCGCTGAGCCTCGGGTTGGCGGGCGCCGCGCTCCTGCTGTTCGGCTACGTGACAACCGCGCTGGACCGGACGATCGACTTGAGCTACTTCAAGACCTCGCAGCCCGGAGACGCCGTGCGCGAGATCGTGCTGGGCCTGGAGGCACCGCTCCAGGTAGCGTTCTTCTTCCCCGCGGTGCATCCGGTGAAGGACGAGCTTCTCGGCTATTTCCGGGAGCTGGCCCGCGCCACGGACCGGGTCGTCATCGAGGAGTACGACCGCTTCTCCAGCCCCGATGCGGCTGCGGACTACGAGGCGCGCCGCGACGGCTCCGTCTTCCTGCGGGCCGCCGGGCGTACGGAGCAACTCAACTTCTCGATGGACCTGGAAATCGCCCGCGAAAGCCTGAGGGTCCTGGATGGTCATGTGCAGCAGGCACTGCTCCAGCTGGCCCGACAGCGCCGCTTCGCCTACCTGACTACCGGGCACGGAGAGCGCAACGATCCGCAGGGAGTCGTGGTGGAACCTGATGCCCGGGAGCGGAGGCTCCAGGCTATTCGCGAAGGGGAGGATGTCCCGCTTGAGCCGGAGTTGCCACTGCAGGTGCTGCGCGGCCTGCTGGAGCGCCTCAACTACACGGTCCGCGACATCGGGCTCAGGCAGGGACTGGGAATCCGCATCCCCGACAACGCCGCGATGGTCATGATCCTCGCGCCGCAACGGCATTTCCACGAAACGGAGATGAACGCGATCTTCGACTACGTGGACCGGGGCGGCTCGTTGCTGGTGGCCCTTGAGCCGGGCTCCGAGTTCCGCTTCGAGGAGTTCCGCGACCGCCTGGGCATCGACTACGACCCCGCGATGACGCTCGACGACCAACTCCACTACGGGGGTGGAAACTCCATCGCCAACCGGCGGCTGGTCCTAACGAACAAGTTCTCGACACACCCGGCAGTGAGCACGGCCGGCAGGGCGATGGCACGTGCAGGGCTCATGATGGACGGGCCGGGCAGAGTCAGCGAAGCCGAGGATGCCGAGGGGTTGCGCATCACCATGATCATCAGCGCCTATCCCACCAACTACCAGGACAGGAACAACAACTTCCAGTTCGACGAGGAGACCGAGGAGCAGGGATCCCACGGCATCGCGGCGGCCGTCGAGCGCGTGGCGGGTGGTGAGAGCGGAGAGGATGTGAGGGGGAACGGGATGCGGGCGCTGGTCTATGCCGATGCCGACATCTTCACGGACGCCATCATGGCGAGCCAGATCATCAACACTGCGGTCGTCGGGGACGGGATCCAGTGGCTGGGCCGGGAAGAGGAGTTCTCGGGCGAGGTGGTTTCCGAAGCGGACGTGCCGATCGTGCACACGCGCGCCGAAAACGTGATCTGGTTCTACTCGATCATCTGGGGAGCCCCGTTGCTGGTGCTGGGCGCGGGTCTCCTGGTACTCTACCGCCGCCGCCGGGTTCGGGAAGGGGACGGCTCGTGAAACGTTTCACAAGCTCTGCGAGGCCGTCATGAAGGACCTCAGGGCCCATATCGCCCTTTTCGTCGTGGCGGTGGTTGCGACGCTGCTGACATGGACTCGCGACACCGTTGACGTGGCGGACAGGACTCTCCCCGTGGTTTGGGAGCGGGACAGCACCGAGGTCGTCGGGCTGCACTACCGAAACCCGACGCTCGACTTGCAGGTGTCGCGCCGCAGCGACGACGCCGGAGCGTTCCTGTGGGGCATCCAGACGCGGGGCGGCGGTGCGCCCATGGAGTTTCCCGTCGGCGCCGAGGGACACCTTCTGTTCGCGGAGCTCGCCGTCCTGCGGGCGCTGCGCGACCTCGGCGAACTGTCGCCGGAACGGAAGGAGCGATACGGACTCGACGATCCCGAAAGGCGGCTCACGGTGCGGTTGGCCGAGGGGCCGCGGGAACTCGTGTTCGGTGATTCGGTCTTTGGCAGCAACGATCGATACGCGATGGAGCCCTCCACCGGGATCGGATATGTGCTGTCACGGCTCCTTGTCGACCGGCTGGACAGCGGTGATGGAGCATTCCGGGAGCGATCCGTGCACCACTTCACCGACAGCGAAGTCGGGGCGGTACGCCTCAGCGGGCCGGACGGTGAACGCCGCATGGCCCGCACCGAGTCGGGCGAGTGGACGGAAATGGACGGGGGCAACGCCGACGCCGGTTTCGGCAACTTCATGGAGCGCGTGGGGATGCTGGCCCTGGAGGGATACAACGACCCGCCGCCCCCCCAGGCCCTGACGCCCTTCCTGCGGGTCGACTATGTCAGCGTGGACGCGCAGCCCCTGGGGTTCGTCGAGCTCTTGCACGATGGTGGCGAGCCCCGCAAGACTTACTATCTGAGGAGCGAAACCACGCGCATCCTCGGCCGTGTTCCGAGAATACTGGCCGAACGCGTGGAGCAGGTGGTGGGAGACGTTTTCTAGTAGTTCGGGGAAGGAGGCCGGCCATGAATGTGCAGCCGAGGAATCGATGGTTGTGGGGCGGGCGGGCCGCACTGGCGTTGCTGGCGGCACCGACCGTTTCCGGATGCGGCACGGAGATGCAGGAGCTGCACCGCCTCAAGTGGGATCTTGAAATGGAACTCTCGCCCTTCGCGAACACCGCGGAAGAGAATGCCCAGGGGTCGGCCGGCTATTGGACCCTGTACCAGGACCTCCTGGCCGATGTGCTTCAGGAAGAGGGTCTCTGGCTGGATCCCCTGAATCCTCAGTGGGGACTTGAACCGCTGGCACATCGGTGGCACCGTGGGCGGGTGATGGCGCAGGATGTTGAAAGGCGAATCGTTGCCGCGCTGGGTACCGAGGAAGCCGAGTCCTTTCCGATGACTTCGCAGGTACGGTGGGCGAAAGGGCTGTCGGAGCTGTACCTGGGGATGACCTTCTGCACGGCGGTTCTGGATGAAGCAGAGCTTACGGACGTGGCTATCCTGTAGAAAGCGGAACGCTCTCTGGGCCGGGCTATCGAGTCGGCCCGGTCATCGGGTGAGACACAATATCTGAACGCGGCCCGGGCGGCGAGGGCCCAGGCACGCATGCTGCTCGGCGACTGGACCGGAGCCGAATCCGATGCGATGGAGGTTCCGGCGGGGTTTTCGTACGACTCCTACCACAGTTCCGACTCGAATCCCCTGGTGCAGGTCATAGGGAGTGGTGCCGTCGGGTTCCTGCACAAGTGGTGGCCGCTGGTGGAGGAGAGCGAAGATCCGGGTTTCATGACCGATCCCTGGAGCGGCGAGCCGGATCGGCGGATCCCCGTCCACTACGACGGCGGCACGATGTCCGACTGGGAAACGCCTCACTACCGGCCGCTCAAGTACGACTCGCCCGACGACGACATCCCCATTGTGCACTACGACCTGGCACAGCTGATCATCGCCGAGGCGAAGGCCGCGAGGGGTGACTACGGTGGCGCCACGGCGGTCCTGAACGGGTTGCGCGCAGCGGTCGGGCTGCCGCCTCACGACGTACCGACAACCGCGGAGGAGATGGAGGAGCTGATCCTCTGGGAACGCTTCGCCGAGCTTCACCTGGAGGGGCAGCGGCTGATCGATCTGCACCGCAAGGGGTTGATGGAACAGGTCTTCGAGGAGCTGAACGACCCTGAGCGTCCGGGGGTTGGGCGGCCGTCGAAGTGGGGGGAGTGCGAGGGAAGCTGACGCCAGGTGTAGAGGAGGCCTGCCATGAAGGCGCCGCGTATGAAGGCAGGGGATCGGAGGGTGTGGGGGATCGGGAGGGTTGTTGGTCGACGGAGCCCATGGCGGCGGGGCCCTCAGGTCGCTGTTGCGGCAGCCTTGGCGTTCTCTGGGTGCGGGTTCGCGGAAGAGAACGACGAGAGGGAACCCACCCTGGAGGATCTGGAACTGGAACTCACCCCGTTGGCAAACGGGGCGGAGGAATTGGCTCAGAGGGTCACGGGCTGGTGGGTCCTCTATCAGGCTCTCCTAGCCGATGAGCTCCAGGAAACCGAGCCCATGGGCACGATCACGCATACGGGTTGGTGGACCAGCCTTCTGTCGAGCCATTGGCACCAGACGCGGCAGGTCGCAACGGTGGTGGAGGAGCGCCTGTACAAGGAACTCGACCCCTCGGACGCCGAGGCCCATCCACTGACGGCGCAGGTGCGCTGGGCCAAGGGGCTGGCGGAGTTGTACCTGGGCACGACGTTCTGCCAGGTCACTCTGGGCAACGAGCTCCTCTCGGATATGCAACTGCTGGAGATGTCGGAACAGTCACTGAGCCTGGCCATCGAGTCGGCGCGACGGGCGGGGTCCCTGGACTATCTTGCCGCGGCGCGGGCCGGCAGAGCCCAGGTACGTATGCTGCTCGAGAACTGGGACGGAGCCGAATCCGATGCGACGGCGGTTCCGGTGGGGTTTTCGTACGTGTCCTCCCACGGTAACGACCCCAATCGCCTGGTATGGTGGACCAAGCAGGACAGGCGCGCCGGTTTCCTTCACAAGTGGTGGCCGCTGGTCGAGGAGAGCGAAGATCCGGGGTTCATGATCGATCCCTGGAGTGGGCAGGAGGATCGCCGTATCCCGGTGCACTATGATGGCGGTACCCTCTCCGGCTCCGACACGCCTCACTACCGGCCGCTCAAGTACGATGCTGACGACGACGACATCCCCATTGTGCACTACGACATGGCGCAGCTGATCATCGCCGAGGCGAAGGCCGTGAGGGGTGACTACGGTGGCGCCACTGAGGTCCTGAACGGGTTGCGCGCGGTGGTCGGGCTGCCGCCCCACGACGTGCCGACTTCCGCGGAGGAGATGGAGGAGCTGATCCTCTGGGAACGCTTCGCCGAGCTCCACCTCGAGGGCCAGCGGCTGATCGACCTGCATCGTAAGGGGTTGATGGAAGCGGTCTTCGAGGAGCTGAACGATCCGGAGCGTCCGGGTGTGGGACGGCCGTCGAAGTGGGGGGATTGCGAGGGTAGCTGACCTGACCCGGTTTGTCCTGGCCGGCCGCGGCTATTGCTACCGGAAATTCCCGAAGTCGACCACCGCCTCCTTCCCACCGTCGCTCCAGTCCACCACGACCGACCCCGACAGTTCCGGCGCGATGCTCTCGATCGGGTAGTCCACGAGCGCTGACACGCGCGCAAAGGCGGTGGGTTGGTAGCAGATGTTCGTGCCGAAGCTCACGATCCCGACCTGGAGCCAGCGGCCGCGGAAGGGGACCATCAGTGGCCCCCCTGAATCACCGTTGCAGGTGGACTCCGAAGAGCCCTGCTTCCCGGCGCAGATCGTCGTCTCCAGGATGTTCTCGTTGAGGTGCGTCTTGCATTCGTCGTTGCTGATGATCTCGGCCGTGAGCTTCTTGAGGATGTCCGATCCCTCGCCGCCGACCGATGTGAGGCCCCAGCCGATCACCGTGGCGATGGTGCCGGGGGCGGACATCTCGATCCGGTCGTGGGTCAGGAGCTCGATGCGCGGATACATGAAATCGCCGTCGAGTTCCAGCAGCGCCATGTCGCTCGAAATGAAGGCGTCGGTGGAGTAGTCCGGGTGGATCCGGATGCGCGTCACATCGATGTACTCGCCGCCTTCGGTCAGGTCGTGGGTTCCGGCCAGCACCTGGATCGAGGCCGGATCGAGGCCGCCGTCGACGCAGTGGGCGGCCGTCATCACCCGGTTCCGCGCGATGAAGACCCCGCCGCAGAACTGGAAATGGGTGCTCCTGGTGACGAGGGCGACCTGGAATGGAAACTCTCCCTCCTCGGCTTCCTCGCCTCCGATAATGGCCTGGATTTCGGGTTCGGAGGCCGACCCCGGCAACCCCGGGGCCGTGTTCGTCCACCCCAGGGTGAGCTCCTGGGTGACCGTGTAGGACAACCGGTGGTCGAGTCCCTCGAAGATGTACTCGCCATCGTCGTTGGTGACCGTGAAGACCTCGGTGGAGTCCCTGACGCCGTCGCCGTCCTCGTCCAGGAAGACGACGAACGCGGGAATCGTCTCCTCGTCCTCGTCCCGCATGCCGTCGGCGTCGGCGTCGTGCCAGACGACTCCGGAGATTTCGTTTTCGCCGGTGCCGGGCGGATGGAAGACGGTGATCGCGTCTCCCGTGGTGGTGTGGGTGGCGCCCCGGTCGTCGGTGACGATCAGGCTGGGGGTGTATGCGCCGGGGTCCTGGTAGGTGTGGGTGACGATCTGCCCCGAACCCGTGTTGCCGTCTCCGAAGTCCCAGGCGTAGCTGACGATCCGGCCGTCGGGGTCGTTCGAGGAACTGGCGTCGAAGCGCACCTCGAGGGGGGCGTTGCCCTCGGAGACATCGACGGTAAAGGCCGCGGTGGGGCGCTCGTTGGGGGTGCCGGTGGGCTGGGTCGGGGGGTCGTCGCCGCATGTGGCCGCGAACAGAACCAGCGCGACCGCTGCGGCCGGACGGAAGTTCTTCATGCGGTATTCCTGGGTGGCGTTCGGCCGGGACGTATGTATTGAGGACCATATCGTTACCCTGGATTTCGGGCAATTGATCCCGGGAGCCCACCATGAGTCCCGGCGGGCGCGTTGTCCGTTTTCCGGCGGCCTGCATATCTTCCCACCTTCGCAAGTTCGCAACCACCGAGACACGCCGAGAACCGCCACGGGAGGCCCAGATGCGGAACGCCGCGATCACAACACTTTTGCCGTTGACGCTCGCTTTCCTGCCGGGCTGTGGTGGTGGCGCCGACAGCGAGGCCGGCGAGTCCGACGAAGGAGAGTCCTCCATGGATCAGTCCGCCGACACCGGAATCAACGCCATTCTCTACTATCCGGACAGGCTCGTGGAGACCGCGCCGGAGGCCTTCCGCGTACGCTTCGAGACCACTGCGGGCGACTTCGTGGTAGACGTGACGCGCGACTGGGCGCCGCGCGGTGCCGACCGCTTCTACAACCTGGTCAGGAACGGCTACTACGACGGGGTGTACTTCTACCGGGTGATCAGCGGCTTCATGGCCCAGTTCGGCATGCACGGGGAGCCGCAGGTGCAGGTGCGGTGGTCGCGCGCGACGATCGGGGACGATCATGTGGCTGTCTCGAACAAGCGCGGAACGGTGACCTACGCCAAGGGTGGTCCCAACTCGCGCACGACCCAGCTCTTCATCAACTTCGGGGACAATTCGCGTCTCGACGCCGACGGGTTCGCTCCGATCGGGAGGGTGAGCGAGGGGATGGAGGTGGTTGACCGGATCCATTCCGGGTACGGGGAGCTCGAGGACTTCGGGGGGAACGGGCCGCGGGCGTACAACATCTCCGCGCAGGGGAACCAATATCTCGTGGACAACTTTCCGGACCTCGACCACATCATCAGGGCCACGGTCGTCGACCCGGCGGGCGGGTAGGGCAGGGGATGCGCGGAGGGTGTTGAACGGCTCGCGGAGAGAGCCATCGTGAGCCCCACCCACAACCTTGACCGCCTGCGCGAGGAACTGATTCAGTGCAGGCGGTGTCCGCGTCTGGTCGCGTGGCGCGAGAAGGTGGCGCGGGAGAAGCGCGCCGCGTACCGGGACGACGAGTACTGGGGGAGACCGGTTCCCGGCTTCGGGGACCCGGTGGCTTCGGTGATGGTGGTGGGCTTGGCGCCGGCGGCGCACGGGGCGAACCGGACGGGGCGCATGTTCACCGGGGACCGTGCGGGGGATTGGCTGTACGGGGCGATGCACAGAGCCGGGTTCGCCAACCAGCCACTCAGCCGTGATCGCGACGATGGGCTCGTGCTGAAGGGGGCGTATGTGACGGCGGGTGTGCGGTGTGCGCCGCCGGGGAACCGTCCGACGACCGGGGAACGGGACCGTTGCGCGGACTTCCTGCGGCGCGAAGTGGAGATCATGTGGGAGAGGTTGCATACCATCGTGGCGCTGGGCGGGTTTGCGCATGCGGTGGTGCTCAGGGCACTGGCGGATCGGGGCGTCGCGATTCCCAGGCCGCGGCCGAAGTTCGGGCACGGGGCCGAGGTGGACCTGGGGAAGGTGGTGTTGTTGGGGTCCTATCATCCCAGCCAGCAGAACACGTTTACGGGGAAGCTGACGGAAGAGATGTTCGACGAGGTGTGGGAAAGGGCGGCGGAGCGGGTGCGGGGGAGCCGCAGGTGAGACCCGATCCGGCGTCGCTCCCCCTCCTGCGCCGACTCCACGAGCGCGTCTTCGGGTGTGACGAGGTGCGGGCGGTCGTCGCGGCTGCCTTTGCCGACCTGGCGGCGGCGCTCGAGGCGCGGCCCCGGGCCCTTCACACCATGTCCGTGATTCCGGTGGAGAGGGTTCTGGATGGTTCGATTCCGCCTGTGGAGGACCCGGTGCGCCTTTGCCGCCTGTTCCTTTTGCGGCGTGGAGCGCGGATGGCCACGCCCGAACGACATCGCAACAGTGTGCAGCGTCTGGTCTCCTGGCGTGGGTGCGGCCGGATTCACCAAGCGGCTCCGGGTGATGGCCCTGCCAGTGTTCGGCCCCGGGAGATTCGCAGTCCGACCGAACCTTCGGCTGGTGGTTCGGCGAACGACCAGGAACTGTACGCCTGCTGGGACATCGTACCCGCTGGCGTGTGGCACTATCCGGAGGCGTCCGTGGAGCGGGACTGGGCGACGGTGACCTTCCACAGCGCGGGCGAGGATCAAATCGTGGACGAACTCCGGGAGGCGCGATGAGTAGCGACGGCTCCTCGCGCCGCCCCCGCCCCGCGCACGAGTGCTTCGTCTGCGGCCCGGACAACCCGATCGGGCTACACCTGGTCTTTCGCCTGGAGGACGGCGACTGCGTCTCCGAGTTCACGCCGGGCCCGAACCACGTCGGCTACCCGGGCGTGGTGCACGGCGGGATGATCTACAGCGCGCTGGACGATGTGATGGCGAACTGGCTGTATTTGCGTGGGGCGCGCGCATACACGGCGAGATGCGAGATCCGCTACCGGGAGCCGGCGGCGCCGGGCGAGAGGCTGTTGCTTTCGGGACGGCCCACGGCGCGGAGGCGCAGGCTGGTGGAGATGGAGGCGACGGCGACGCGGGCGTCGGATGGCAAGGTGGTGGCGACGGCGACGGGTACGTTCGTGGTGGTGGACGAGGAGGAGTTTCTCGGCGTCGTCGGCCGGGACGGATAGGGCGAGGAGCTACACGGCGCTGAGCCCTTCGCGGCACAACATGTAAACTACAGGATACATTATGTAATGCTGACATTACATTGTGGCGGAGGACCGTAGCAGTCCGTGGATAAAGCCCGAGCAACGAGAGCCGCAAGGCGCCGGGGCCGGTTCGGCCGTCAGGCTGGCGGCCCGTCCGGGTGAAGTTCGCAGGCGGGCGGTTGCTGGCGCGTCCAGGACAGGCCCGTGACCCGCCAGGTATCGTCTTCGCGGACCAGCACCAAGACGTCCGCGCCGCAGTGGCTCAGCGTGTCGCCCACGTAGAAGTCGTAGGGCGTCCACACCATCGCCAGGTCGCCGCTGATCCGCACTTCCGGGTCGAACATGCGCTCGGTGAGGACCTCTTCGCTGCCCTCGACGCGCGCGACCAGGTCGCCCAGCGTCGATGTCGCGATGGACCGTTCGCCGTCGCCCGCCACCTCGACCGAGCGCATCACGACATCGGGATGCAGCAGTGCGCGCAGGGTCTCGCCGTCGCGTTCGGCGAGGGCGTCAAAGAGGGACTGGACGACGGACAGGATGGCTGCGCGGTCCTCGTCAGAGGGGAGGTGGCGGGGGGTGGGGGCGGGCTGTTCGGGAGGTGGGGGAGCGGGTTCCTCTGCTGGAGACGTGCAGGTTGCGAGAGTGGTAGCAGCGAGGACGGCGGCGATGGCGGAGGCGACTCGGCGCATGTGGCGGACTTCTCCTGGGTGTGAGGGATCGGTCATGGCAGCGGTTCGTCGAAGCGAAATGGATCATGATTCATAACGGTATGACTCATGTTCATAACTATGGATCATGGGGCAAAAGGAACTCAGATCGCGACCCGTCGTCGATGCAGCCGACATTCGGGGGACGCGGTCCTACCGCACAATGATCTCGTCCACATAGATCCACGCTGTCTGGCCGACGAACGACCACCCATCGGGAACCGTACCCAGACCGGCGATCCGCACCCTCACGGCCCGCACACCGGCGGCGGCTACCGGGATTTCGACGTAGATCCGTCCCCCCACCGGCCCCTCCTCCCCCTCGCGTGCGGCCACCACCTCACGCACCACCCCCTCCCCGAACCCGGTCCCGTCCTCGCTCACTGCTACCTCGACACTGCGCGGCCAGTACACCCCCGATCCCGGGTGCTGCAGGAAACCGATCTTCACGGTTTCCACCGCCTCGCCCTCGCCGAGGTCGATCACGGCCGTGATCTCGTCGGCGTGGTAGCCCTGCCAGTGCCCCCCGCGCCGGTCGATCGAGCCTCTGATCCCGTCAACCAACCCCGCGTCGCCCGCGGCTGAATACCGTGACGAGGAGGCGGGGTCGACCTCGACCGGGCGGCCACGCGCGAGGTGCGGCACGAGGTTCACCTCGCCGAAGTGGTCCATAGCGAGGGACCGCGTCGCCATTGCGTCGGCTGCTTCGGCGTCCGGCATCGTCCTCGTCAGCCATTCCGGGTCCTCGCCCGGCCTGAGCGGCCGCAGCAGGAAACGGAACTCCATCTCGCCGGGCCACAGCGTGTACTCGCGGTGGGCCACCGCGCCCCACGAATCGTCCCCGCCCACGCCCTGCTGTCTGTAGTCCACGGTAAGGGTGACTTCGTCGCGCGGGACCAGGTCGGCCCAGTGGCGCCCTGCCTTGCGCTCGCCCGCGTCGAGGTCCTCGAGCGCATAGGGAAGTGCCGAGAAGGAGACGGTGGGCAGCCCCGTGACGAGGATCCCGGTCCCGGAGCCGTCGGTGACCGCGACCCAGCGCGTGTCGGCGCGGGTGCCGGTCTCCTGGGGGCGCACGTAGGGGTGGGCGAGTTCCGAAACCGGTGCCCCGTAACGACCGACAGCGGCACCCGTGCGACGATCCCAGTAGTTCTCGTGGGGACCGCGGCCGTACCACTCCACGTAATCGAGATCTCCCGGCAGCGTGAGGATCGTCCCGAAACGGGGCATCTCGGGGAGGTCCTCGTCGACATCGGTGAGGTGCGCGGAGATGGCGGTGGTGCCGTCGGGGTGGACTTCGTGGGAGAGTGTGTAGTGCGCCCCGATCGAGCGGAGCGAGAAGTGGCTGCTGACGGTGACGCGAGCACCGTCCGGCGCCGGCGCCACCGTCATCGAATCGAGGTGGCGGCCGGGGGGACGACCCGCGTACCGCCACACCCCCGACCGGACCGGGAAGCCGCTCCCGTAGTCGTTGTCGGTGGGGGCGCGCCAGAAGTTGGGGGCCGGGCCCGAGAGGAGGAGCTCACGCTCGCCGAGCCGCATCGAGGCGAGGATTCCGGTCGTGCGGTCGAACCGAAGCGTGAAGTCGTCACCGCTCACCTGGATGGCGTCGGGCGCCTCGAGTGTGCGCAGGGAGCCGCCGGGAAGAGGCGCCACGTCCGGGCGCGTGTGCGTGATGTGCAGCTGCCCACGGGCCACCACATGGCCCGCCGGCATGAGCGGTGTGTCCTCCCGTGTCCTGAATGTGATGTTGAGCATGCTTTCGCGACCGGGCCCCAGCCTTATGAGGGGGATGCCCGCCAGCGCCACCGTATCGTGCCCACCGGGTGGCGTTTCGAGTGGCGGCACACTTCCCACACGACGCCGTTCTCCATTGACCGTGAACTCCCACGTCCCTTCCAGATCCGACAGGTCCGTAAAGGCCCGCCGGTTCTCGACCGCGATCCAGTACCATGGCCTCCGGTCCAACGCCCACGACACCCGCACCGGCTGGTACACCTTCTTCACCTCCCACGCATGCGGATGCGGCTTCCGGTCCGCTGAAACCAGCCCGTTCACCAGAAAATTGCCATCATTCCGCATCCCCGCCGGTCCGAAATCCCCCCCATACGCCCAGTACCGCCTCCCCCCCTCATCCGTCGCCAGCATCGCCTGGTCCACCCAGTCCCAGATGAACCCGCCCTGCAAT
>JAPPGM010000054.1 GCA_028874995.1 Gemmatimonadota bacterium
GCTCCTGCTCGAAGAACTCCTCGACCACCTGCTGGATCTTCGGGATCCGGGTCGAACCGCCGACCAGCACCACCTCGTCGATGTCGTCCGGCGTGAGCCCCGCGTCCTCCAGCGCCTTCTTCATCGGCGGGATCGTGCGCTTGATGAGCTCGTCGACCAGGTGCTCGAAGCGGGCCCGGGTCAGCTGGTAGTTGAGGTGCTTGGGCCCTTCCTGCGTGGCCGTGATGAAGGGCAGGTTGATGTCGGTGGAGGTCCTCGACGACAGCTCCATCTTCGCCTTCTCGGCCGCCTCCTTGAGCCGCTGCAGCGCCATCGAGTCCTTGGACAGGTCGATCCCCTGGTCCTTCCTGAACTCGGCGACCAGCCAGTCGATCAGGACCTGGTCGAAGTCGTCGCCGCCCAGGTGCGTGTCACCGTTCGTGGCTTTCACCTCGAAGACCCCGTCCCCGATCTCCAGGATCGAGATGTCGTAGGTGCCGCCGCCCAGATCGAAGACCGCGATCTTCTCGTCGGCCTTCTTGTCCAGCCCGTAGGCCAGCGCGGCCGCGGTCGGCTCGTTGATGATCCGCTTGACCTGGAGCCCGGCGATCTTGCCCGCGTCCTTGGTGGCCTGCCGCTGCGCGTCGTTGAAGTACGCCGGCACGGTGATGACGGCCTCGGTGATCGAGGTGCCCAGGTAGTCCTCGGCGGTCTGCCGCATCTTTTGCAGGATGACCGCCGAAATCTCCGGCGGGGTGAACGACTTGCCGCCGTTCGGCAGGTTCACGACCACCCGGTCCTGTCCGTCGCGGGCGACGGAGTAGGGGACCCGCTTGCGCTCGGTCTCCACCTCTCCGTAGCGCATGCCCATGAAGCGCTTGATCGAGAAGACGGTGTTCTCGGAGTTGGGGATCACCGCGGGCTCGCCGCCCTCCATGACGGCGACCACCGAGTTGGTCGTCCCCAGGTCGATCCCTATGATCTTGCCCATTTGATGTTCCTTTCGTTTCCGGCGTCCGGGCCGGGAGTGTCGGTGCCGGGTGGTGCCGGCGGTTGAGTGTTCGCGAAGGTGGATTTGGAAGGTAACTAGGGTTTGTGGGGCAAGAGGCGTGCCGGGGGGGAGGGGGGGTGGGAAGGAGGGTGGGGACCGTTGGGTGACGGGATTCCTGCCAAAATGGCCGGTCTTGGCGCGGAGATTCGGCCATTTTGGCCGGGTTTGGGTTTGGGCTGCCCTCGTCGCGCTCTCCCCCAACCCGGAGGGGTTCACATCCTCGGAGCTCGCTACCAAGGTCCCCCGGCTCCTCAGCGATGAACGGTACTCGCGGAGCCGCGCTGCCTACGACCTCACGCGAGAGTGTGTCATGGCGGTGGCCGAAGCGGACGGCACTTCGAGACGGTGCATGTGGACGGTCTGGACTCCGGTTTCGGTCTCGCGGAGCAGGAGAACGTGGTTGCCGCCGAATTCCCAGACGGAGCCGGGCGGCTGAGACAGATGGCAGCGGAACTCACCGCCGGGACCGAAGGCAAGCCAGCCGCGACGCTCCCCCGGCCGGTCGTACCGGCGCACCCAGATGCGTTCATCGCGTCCGATCATCACGGTGGAGATGGCCGGGAACCGGTCGGCCACGGGACGATCTTCGCTGATTCTGGCGTCGTCGTATGCGCTCCAGTCTCCAGCCCCCGGTTGGGAACGTCTCTCGATGTAGCTCTCCCGCCAGGCCTGTACGTCCGCGTCGGTCACCTCCCGGTCGGGCTCGGACCAGCGAATGATCGTGCGAAGACGGAGGCTGGCGTCCAGAACGCGAAGCTCGGCGTTGCTGCCATCCGCAAGCACGATGGTGGATCCCGCAGCATCGACATCTGCGAATGATTGGAAGAGCGGAAACAGCCATAGATCCGGGGCCTCCTTGACGGTCCCGCTGGTCCTGTCGGGCATCCGCGCGAGGGTGCCGAAACGTTGGCCCAATGGGTCATGTACCTCGACCACCAGGGTATCCGACACGGCGAAGTCCTCGCGGCGGGGGTAAGCGCTCTCGGATCTCGTGTTGACCGTGTGGCCGTTATCGAGCACGCCGCCGCTCATTGGGATATTGGGAAAGACCGGAGTCAGGTTCACCTGGCGCACGAAACTGCCCAGGGAGGTGAACAGGTTGTAGCGCCAAGGGTAGATGTCTCCCACCCAGAGCGTGTCTCCGGCGGCGATCCACAGCAGAAAGGGATGATCGAACTCGCCGGGCCCTTCGCCTCTTCGGCCCATTGAACGCAAGTGGCTGCCGGCCTCGTCGTAGATGCGGACCTCCGCCGAGGGACCATCAACCACCGCCACGGACCCGTCGGAGAGGCGCCCCATTCCGCTGATTTCGGAGAACCAGTACCGCTCATCTTCCTCAGTGTCACCGATCACCAGGACCGGCTGTTGGCTGATCGTGCAGGTCTTGTCCAGGCCTGTGGGATCGATGCTCACTACCCGAACTCCGGCGCTGTCGACAACGATTTCGGCCGGTGGCGGCGCGTCGGGGGTGCAACCGGCCAGGACCGGGAGGCAGATGAGTGCAAGAATGCCTGTTGCGGTGGGCGCCCGAACCGACGCTGGGCACCATCCGGTCGGTTGAGCAGGGACGAGGGCCATCCCGGTGCTCATGGCGCCGAACCGATTGTCCGGGCGACCCTGAATCCGTTGACGCTGTTCCGGATGCCGGCCGGGAACCTGAGCCGGTCCGCCGAACGAAGGCCCCAAAGCACATCGCTCCAGGAACCGCCGCGCAACACCCGCAGGGAACAGTTGAGCGATTCGCGCGCGCGCCCGTCCTGCGCGGCTCCTGTGTAGTCGTCGGTCCAGCAGTCCTGTGTCCATTCCCAAACGTTGCCCATCACGTCATACAGTCCGAAAGCGTTCGGCTCGAAGGAGCCCACCGGCGCCGTCTGCGCATGGTGATCAGTGCACGGAATCGGGTTCTCCCAATGGGGATTCGTTGCGTGCGCGGTTCGGTCATATCCGTTCGCGTACCGGCACAGCTCCACCTCGCCTTCCCCCCAGTACCGTGCCGTCGGCGTCCCCCCCCGGGCCACGTACTCCCATTCCGCCTCGGTCGGTAGCCGGTAGTTTTCACCCGTCTTCCGGGACAACCAGCGGACATACCGTTGTGCGTCCTCCCAGCTCACATTCATTACCGGGAGGTTTCCCCGGCCCCACCCCCTGTCCTCCGGGGAGTATCGGGCGCAACCCCCAGCTCTCACACACGCATCCCACTCCGCGAAGGACACCTCGTAAACGCCCACCGCAAACGGTGTCGCGATCCGCACCGAGTGCTGAGGCCCTTCGTAGGCGAACCGCCCCTGCTCCGAGTCCGGAGACCCCATTGTGAAGGTACCTGCCGAGACGACGACCATCTCTGGACACTCGGGGCAGTCCCTATACCGGTTGCCGGGCTGCAGGGCCGCGTCGCTGTTCGACCTTGGGAGCGTATTCGGCTGGCGCTGTGACGGGATGTCAGCATCCCTGACCGTCGCGGATCCGCTGGCGAGGGCCAGCACGGCAAAGAGACACGAGGAGGCGAAGACCACTCCGCCGCGGCGCAGCAGCGGGCGTCGCGCATCCCGGAATCTCCCGATTGCCACCAGCCGCCGCTTCAAAGCGGAACGCCGGGCGAACATGCTCGCGACAAGTGGGGCGATTGCGGACCGGTTGGCGGTGTGTGTGGCGATCACCAACTCCGCGTATTGGGTCGCCGTCACCTTGCCCGCCGACAGTACCTCGGCGTCGCAGGACGCCTCGCGGTAGTGCTGGATCTCCCGCCCCAACAACCAGACCAGTGGATGAAACGCGAAGGCGGCTGCGGTGAGGCTTTCCAGCACAGCCCAGACATGGTCGCCCCGCCGCACGTGGACCAGTTCATGCATCAGGACGGTCTTCAGCGAATCGGGCGATTCAAGCAGTCCGCACGGAACGACCACAACGGGCCGCCGCGTGCCGAACGTCATGGGTATGCATCCGGGCGGCCCCTCCCGCAGCTCAACCGGTCGCCGGACCCCGAACTGCGTGGCAAGTTCGAGCAACAGCCGGTTCGCTGGCGGATGATTCGCGCAGGGCGCTACCCGGTCGAATCGGCGAAGCCGCCACATGGCAACGCCCAATTTCGCAAGCCGGACGAACGCCAGCACTACCAGGGCGACCACTGCAAACCCCAGGAGCGTGCCGGGAATGTCGATGTCGGGCAGGGCCAACGAATCAGCAATTCGGCGAACGGGATTGGTCGGTGCCAATGCACCATCGAGTCCGTCCGAGACTGCCGGGGGTACGGCGGGATCCACCAAGCTCCTGGGTGTTTCTTCACTCGGCGCGGGTATTGGCGCGCGGACGACGGGGAGGGACAAGCCCGGCAACCAGGGTGCGGCGAGGATGGACGCCGGAAGTGCCAAGAGAAGCGCTTGCCGCAGCCGGTACCCACCAAGCGGGTTATGGTTGCGAGGTAGAGAGAGACAAAGCGTGGTCACGCTGGCAAGCGCCGTCCAGGCCAATACGGGCACCCAGAGGGCCGGGACGCTGCCGTTCCCGATCTGCTGAAGGAATTGGAGCATCTTGCCGGCGTCCTTGCACCTGAGCTTCACTTTCTCTTGTCCAGCCGTACTATGATAGTAATACTACGGTGATCGTATGGCAACGTTGGCGCAGATACTCGCGCGGCGGCCTCTTTCCGGCTCACAATGGCCCCAGCCGCCCTCTCCGCTTATCCTGCTACGGTTCCGTGTGCCGCGCCGCGGTCACCCCTTTCCCACGTCCGGGCCAAGCGCCATGTCCCCACCCCTCGACGCGGTCACCCACCTCCTGGCCAGCGCGGCCACACCCCTGACGGACGGCCCCCTCGCCGCGGCCGCCGAGCAGGCCGTTCAAGACGGGTCCGGGGCCGACTTCTTCACGCGGTTGAGAGGCCTCTTCGGCGTCGCCCTCCTCGCCCTCGGTGCCTGGGCCATCAGCATCAACCGCAGGAAGATCCCCTGGCGGATCGTCCTCTGGGGACTCGCCCTGCAGTTCATCTTCGCCCTCTTCATCCTGCGCACACCCTTCGGCGCGGGGATCTTCGACACCGCCAACGACGTCATCCTCGCGGCGGTCGGCTTCACGCTGGAGGGCGCGAGCTTCCTCTTCGGCGACCTGGTGTGGAACAACGTCCCCGTGGGCGTCGGCGAGCCGGGCAACAGCGGCTTTGTCGCGGAGGGGCAGCAGGTGGCGCGCACGGGGGCGTTCTTCGCCTTCAACGTGCTGCCGACGATCATCTTCTTCGCGTCGATCATGACGGTGCTCTACCACCTCGGCATCATGCAGCGGGTGGTCGGCGGGATCGCGTGGATCATGCAGCGGACCATGCGCACGAGCGGCGCCGAGACGCTGTCGGCCGCGGGCAACATCTTCGTCGGCCAGACCGAGGCGCCGCTGCTGGTCAAGCCCTTCGTGGACCGCATGACCCAGTCCGAGCTGATGGCGGTCATGACGGGCGGCTTCGCTACCGTGGCGGGCGGCGTGATGGCAGCCTACGCGGGGATGCTGGTGGGGTTCTTCCCCGAGATCGCGGGGCACCTGATGGCGGCGTCCGTCATGTCCGCGCCGGCCGCGCTGGTGGTGGCCAAGCTGATCGTGCCCGAGGTGGAGGAGGCCGAGACCGCGGGGCAGCTCAGGACGCAGCTGGAGCGTCCCGACGTGAACGTGATCGAGGCCGCTGCGCGTGGGGCGGGCGAAGGGATGTCGCTGGCGCTGAATGTTGGGGCCATGCTGCTGGCCTTCGTGGCCATGATCGCGCTGATCAACGCGCTGCTGGGGTGGGGCGGGGGGCTGGTGGGGATCGAGGGGCTGTCGCTCGAAGGGATCCTGGGGTGGCTGCTGGCGCCGATCGCCTGGGTGATGGGGGTGGCGTGGGAGGACGCGGTGGGAGTGGGGTCGCTGATGGGGCTCAAGACGGTGGCGACCGAGTTCGTGGCCTACCTGGGACTGGCCGGGGAGATGGGGCGGGAGACGCTGAGCGCGCGGTCCGCCACGATCGCAACGTACGCGCTGTCGGGGTTCGCCAACTTCGCCTCGATCGCCATCCAGATCGGGGGAATCGGCGGGATCGCGCCGCGGAGGAGGAAGGATCTGGCGCGGCTGGGTCTGCGGGCGATGATCGGGGGGTCGCTGGCGGCGTTCATGACGGCGGCGATCGCGGGCGTGCTGATTTGAGGGGGATCGGGTGATGTGCGGTGACGCCTTGCGGGTGACGACCACCGCCGGCTCGGGCGGGATATGAGGGGTCGAAAGCGTGGGGGGTGTGGGGGGTTCGGCAATGGCTGAGCGGGACCGGGTGGAAGGGCCGCGGATCGGCGAGTGCGCTCGGATGGTGGCCGAGGAGGGCGGGCTGCGGCCGTCGGTGCATCTGGTGCTCGGTTCTGGGCTCGCCACGTTGGCCGACCGGGTCGAGGGTGCCGTTCACGTGCATTTCAGCCGCCTGCCGGGGTTTCCCGGGACTTCGGTGGAGGGCCACGAGGGCTGTTTTCTGGTTGGGCGCATCGCGGGAGTGCCGGTGCTGGTGCAGTCGGGCCGGTTCCACTTCTACGAGGGTGTGGGGGCGGATGTGGTGGCCGCGCCGGTGCGGGTGGGGCGGGCGGTGGGTGCGGAGACGCTGGTGCTGACCAATGCGGTGGGCGGGATCCGGCGCGACCTGGCTCCCGGCTCGATCATGCTGGTGGACGATCACATCAGCCTGGGGTTTCGCGCGCCGCTGGCGGGTCCGGCGGCCGATGGCGAGGAGCGTTTTCCGGACATGAGCGCGCCGTACGATCCATGGCTTATGGAGCTGGCGGAGGCGGCTGCGCTGCAGGCGGGGATTCCTTTGTCGCGTGGGACGTATGGGTGGGTCGGGGGACCGAACTTCGAGACGCCGGCGGAGGTACGCGCGCTGCGGGCGACGGGGGCGGACGTGGTGGGGATGTCGACCGTGCCGGAAGTGATCGTGGCGCGGGCCGGGGGGCAGCGGGTGCTGGCCTTCTCGGTGGTGACGAACGCGGCTGCGGGGCTCGGCGATGGTGCCATCGATCACGAGGAGGTGATGGCGTACGGGGAGGGGGCGGGGGAGGGGTTGGGAGTGTTGCTGGAGGGGTTGCTGCCGAGAATGGCGGGAGACGGGTACGGGTAGCGAGTAGTCATAATTTCGTGTATATTTGCAATCAAAATGCAAATTTGCCGGAATACCGTCATGAAAAGCTACCTGAACAGATCCCTGGAGCCGGTCCTCCAACGCGCCGTGACGGAGTTCCCCGCCGTTGTGCTGACCGGCCCCCGGCAGTCCGGCAAAACCACGCTCCTGAAGCATCTGTTCGGAAACGACTACGGCTACCTGTCCCTCGAACTCCCCGACGTGCGCGCCGCGGCCGAGGAAGATCCGCGCTCGTTCCTGGCCCGCTTCCCGCCGCCGGTCATCTACGACGAGGTCCAGTTCGCGCCGGGACTGTTCCCCTACATCAAGGAGGTGATCGACGAGAACCGTCACCGCCCCGGACAATTCATTCTCTCCGGGTCCCAGAACCTGCTTCTCAATGAGAGGATCACCGAATCGCTCCCCGGGCGTGCCGCGATTCTCCATCTGCTGCCCATGTCGTGGCGCGAAGCGTGCGGCAACCTGCACGCGCCGCTGGCTTGGGAGGCCGATTCCGGTACCGGAACAGGAAAGCCCCTGTCGCCGAGTGAGTTCTGGCGTCGGATCCTGCGCGGCGGCTATCCCGAACTCGTGGCGAATCCGGGGCGCGACCTGCAACTCTGGCATTCCAGCTACATCCAGACCTACCTCGAGCGGGACGTGAGGAGTCTTCGGCAGGTCGGGGACCTCGGCCGGTTCCGCACCTTCCTCAGGGCGATTGCCGCGCGCACCGGCCAGTTGCTCAACCTGAGCGACATCGGCCGGGATCTGGGCGTGGCCGTGAATACCGGGAAGGCCTGGCTTTCGATCCTGGAAGCAACGTACCAGGTCATCATCGTCAGACCCTATTTCGCCAACATCGGCAAGCGACTCGTCAAGTCGCCCAAAGTCTATTTCACCGATCCCGGTACGCTGTGCCACCTGACCGGCCTGAAGGATCCCGACCATGCCGCGTCCGGTCCGTTGGCGGGTCCGTTGATGGAAGCGGCTGTACTGGGAGAGATCGTGAAGACGCTCACTCATCGTGGGGAGCGCCCGGAGGTGTACTTCTGGCGCACGGCCGCCGGAGCGGAGGTGGACTTCGTCGTCGAGGTTGGCGGCACGGTCGTTCCCATCGAGGTGAAGGCCACGGCGACGCCCCGGCCACGGATGGTTCGGGGTATCAGGAGCCTTCGCGCCGATTTGGGGGAGCGGTGTGGTCCGGGGTATCTCGTGCATGCGGGGGAGGGGCGGCTGCCGATGGGTTCGCCGGTTACGGCGGTCGGTTTTTCGGAGTTGTAGTGCAGCGGGGCGATTCACGCCGGCGAGCGATGTCCGCCGACCGTCGTCGTCAGTGCCGAGTGTGAGGGTCAACGCGCCGCTACCTCATCGGTGGGCGCCGCCAAGTCAGACCAATCCTGCGGATCGAACCCCTCAACCAACAGCTCCGCCGCCTGTCTGCGAACGCTTTCAGGCGGAATCTCCGAGATCGGCGATCGTCACGTTGATGGCACGTCCGCAAAATGGTCCACCGGCCCCCGCCCCCCACCCAACCCCGGCGCACCCGCGATCGCCGCCCGCACCCACCCCACCGCCCCCCCCACCGCCTCCTCCAGCCCCGCCCCCCGCGCCAGCCCCGCCGCGATCGCCGCGCTCAGCGTGCACCCCGTCCCGTGCGTGTGGCGCGTCCGCGTCCTCGGACCGCGATACACACGCTCCACCTCACCGTCCCAGTACAGATCCACGACCTCGTCGCCCTCCAGATGGCCGCCCTTCACCAGCGCCGCCCCCGCCCCCGCCTCCACGAGGACGCGCGCGGCCCTCACCATCCCCCGCAGGTTCGCTTCGGTTGCCTGTACCCCCGCCAGGAGGGCCGCCTCCGGCCAGTTGGGGGTCACAATAGCGGCCAGCGGAAGGAGTTGGTCGCGCACCGCCGCCACCGCGTCCCGTTCGAGCAGCCTGTCACCGCTGGTCGCAACCATCACCGGGTCAAGGACATAGGCGCCCACCCGATGCCGCCGGACCGCCGCGGCGACGCAGGTGACGATCTCTGCGGTGGCCAGCATCCCCGACTTCACGGCCCGGGGCGCCAGGTCCTCTGACACGCTCCTGATCTGCGCGGCTATGATAGGTGGCGGAACCGGATGGATCTCCTGCACGCCCAGGGTGTTCTGCGCCGTCACTGCGGTCAGCGCGGAGGTCCCGTAGACGCCCCACTGGTGGAAGGTCTTCAGGTCGGCCTGGATGCCCGCGCCTCCGCCGCTGTCGCTGCCGGCGATGGTTAGCGCAACGGGAAGCGGCTTTCGGCTGTCCATGAAGGCGTCCGCGGTGACGAGGAGGAGCTGGTGGACCGGATCAGCAAATCTAAACAGCGACTGGCCCGGCGGCTGACGTCCCGCCGGGCGCGGGAGCGGGAGGGGCTCGCCCTGGGGGAGGGTCCCGGCGTGATCCTGGAAGCGCTGAGGTCGACGGTCGAGGTGCGGTGGGTGGTCGTGGGCGAGGAGTACGGGGTCGCAGAGCGTGGGCGGGCGATTGTGGCGGCCTGCGGGGAGCGTGGGGTGGAGGTCGTCCGCGCGCCTGACGGCGAAGTGCGGGACCTCTGCACCACGGACGCGCCACGCCCGGCGCTGGCGTGCGTGAGGCCGCCGCCGCTCGAGTCTTGGACGCTGCGGCGCGGCCGCTACCTGATGGCCCTGGGCGTGCAGATGCCGGGCAATCTGGGGACGCTCATCCGGTCGGCGTGGGCGTTCGGGCTGGACGGGGTCGTGATCGGCGCGGGGACGGTCGATCCGTGGAACGCGAAGGTGGTGCGCGCTTCGGCGGGGGGCGTGTTCCATCTGCCGCTCGTCGGGGAGCCGGAGGGGTTGGGCGGGCGCGGCGACGGTGATGCGGTGGAGGGGTCCAGGCTCAATCTGCTGTGCGCGGACGCGGCGGGCGCTCCGGTGGAGGCGGTTGCGGAAGCGCGCGCCAGGAACTGGGTGCTCGTGGTGGGAAACGAGGGGAGCGGGATCGCGGCTCGCCTCGGGCGGCTTGGGCGCGCGGTGGCGGTGCCTCTGGCGGACGGAGTGGATTCGCTGAACGTGGCCGTGGCGGGATCCGTCCTCATGTACGAGCTGACGCGGCGAGACGGGGGCTGGGATTGAGCGATCGGGTCGTGGTGGCGGGGGCGGCGGTGCTGGGGGCGTGCGCCGGGTCGTTCCTCAACGTCTGCGTGGCCAGGTGGCCGGGTGGGAAGTCCGTCGTTTCGCCTCCTTCACGTTGTGACAGCTGCGGGGCGCCGGTGCGGTGGTTCCAGAACATCCCCGTCATCAGCTACCTGTGGCTGCGCGGCCGCTGCGCCGCCTGCGACGTCCGCCTCACCCTCCAGTACCCGCTCGTCGAGGCGGCGGTCGCGCTGATCTGGGCGGGGATGGCCGCGCAGTGGGGCGCCGAGGCCGAGGCGGTGCGCGGGAGCCTGCTTCTCACGATCCTCCTGGGCGTCGCGCTGACCGACGCGCGCACGTACATCATCCCGGACCAGTTCACGCTGGGCGGGGCGGCCCTGGGACTGCTCCTGGCAGCGCTTCCGGACGGGCCGACGCTGGCGGAGTCGGCACTCGGCGCAGCGATCGGCTTCGGATTCCTGTGGCTGGTCGCAGCCGTGGGCAAGTTCTTCTTCGGCAAGGACGCCATGGGCGGCGGCGACGTGAAGATGATGGCGATGGCCGGCGCCTTCCTCGGTCCCGCCGGAGTCGTCATCACCCTCTTTGCCGGCGCGCTCGTCGGTTCGATTATCTTTGGACCCGTCTCGCTGAGGACCGGCAGGCTGGTGCCCTTCGGCATCTTCCTCGCGCTGGGTGCGGGCATCGCCTACGGATGGGGCGACGTGCTCACCGCGTGGTATCTGGACACGGTCCTCAAGCTGAAGTAGACCGCAAACAGGATCGAGGCTCATGACGCTGGCAACGGTTGACGGGGTGCGCGCGCGCGGTGCGGCCCTCGGTGCAGCCCCCATTCTCCGCGCGCTCGGCATTGAAGACGTCAACCCGGGCGGCTTCGCGGGCGAATGGATCGGATCGGGCCCCGCGCTCGATGTCTTCACCCCGATCGACGGCTCGCGGATCGCGACCGTGAACCAGGTCACCGAAGCCGAGTACGACGAAATCGTCGACCGTGCGCACCGCGCCTTCCTCGAGTGGCGGAAGGTCCCCGCGCCCCGTCGCGGGGAGGTCGTGCGCGAGCTCGGCGAGCGTCTGCGCGCCAACAAGGAGGCGCTCGGCGCGCTGGTCACCCTGGAGATGGGCAAGATCCGCGCCGAGGGCGAAGGCGAAGTCCAGGAGATGATCGACATCTGCGACTTCGCGGTGGGACTGTCGCGCCAGCTCTACGGTCTGACCATGGCCAGCGAGCGCCCCGATCACCACATGCGCGAGCAGTGGCACCCGCTGGGCGTGGTCGGCGTGATCAGCGCCTTCAACTTCCCGGTGGCGGTCTGGTCGTGGAACGCCGCGATCGCGGCCGTGTGCGGGGACGCGACCCTGTGGAAGCCCGCGTCGGGGACGCCGCTTACTGCCATCGCCGTCACGAGGATCGCGTCGCAGGTCTGCCGTGAGAACGGGGTCGACCCGGCAGTGTTCAGCCTGGTGGTCGGCCGGGGCTCGACGGTGGGCGACCGGCTCCTTCACGACCCGCGCATCCCCCTCGTCTCGGCGACCGGATCGTGCGAGGTGGGCAAGCGCGTCGCGGCAGTGGTGGGAACGCGGCTTGGCCGCACCATCCTCGAGCTGGGCGGCAACAACGCCATCATCGTCACGGCGCACGCCAACCTGGGCCTGGCCATTCCCTCCATCCTCTTCGGCGCGGTCGGCACGGCGGGCCAGCGCTGCACCAGCACGCGGCGCGTCATCGTGCACAGGTCGGTGCGCGACGAACTCGTCTCCCGCCTGGTGCGCGCCTACCGGGACGTGCGCATCGGCAATCCCCTCGACCCGGACACACTGATGGGGCCCGTCGTGAATCGCCAGGCCGTGGACGATCTGCTGAACGCGCGCCGCAGGGTCTTGGAAGAGGGCGGCGAGATCCTCTACGGCGGCGAATGTCTCACGGGGGAATGCTACCCGGGCGGCCTCTACGTCACCCCCTGCATCGCTGCCGCCGGGAACCACTTCGAGATCGTGCAGCACGAGACCTTCGCGCCCATCCTGTACATCATCGACTACGGGTCCGAGGGCGCCACGCCGGCCGACTCGGTCGCCGAACTCGACGGGGCCATCGCGCTCCACAACGGCGTCCCCCAAGGGCTCTCGTCCTCCATCTTCACCGACCACGTGCGCGAGGCCGAGCACTTCCTGTCGCACCGCGGGAGCGACTGCGGGATCGCCAACGTCAACATCGGGACGTCGGGGGCCGAAATCGGAGGCGCGTTCGGGGGCGAGAAGGAGACGGGAGGGGGACGTGAATCGGGGTCGGATTCGTGGAAGGCGTACATGCGGCGCCAGACGAATACGGTGAACTGGAGTACGGAGCTGCCGCTGGCGCAGGGGATCGAGTTCGGGTAGCAACTCGCGTGCTTCTGCTGCCGGGGAGGACAGTGGGGCGTTCCGGGTCACCTAACGATGCCGGTAGTCTTCCCGGGAACAGTGACGGGCGACGCGGAACGCCTGTAGGGCTTCGGTGCGCGCTCCTCACCGTCTCCAAGCCGCAGCGCGCGGGATGCCCCGGCTGACCTGAACGTCCATCGTCGCCGCAGGCGGATAGGATTCCATGTCAACTCCGGGGAGACCTTCCGTCGGCCAATCACGGAGGATACCCCGCACGCGTCCCGTGGCCGGATCAAGAAGGAGAGCCGTGGCGGACCCGCCGTCCCTGTCCATTTCGGATGCGCCACCCGGCCCTGACAGCGTGATCCGCGCCAGCGCATCGGCCCAATGCGAGCGTATCGGTACGGCGAAGGCGAACGAAGAGCCACCGTCTCCGTCGGTGTTTTCGTCCATGTTGAAGCTCAGTGAAAAGATCTCGTTGTCGCTTTCGTCCAAACCGGAGACCCGGTGCGTTCCGTCGCGCTCGGGCAACGCCGGCGGGGCGTCCACGACGAAGGCGGGTTCAAGAAACAGTTCGCCGTCCGGGTTCGCGCCGCCCCATAGCAGGAGAGACATCTCCGACGAAGCCGTCATCGACTCACCCGATTCGGTGGTCAAGCGGTGGCCCATCGCCTTGCTGAAGTGGTAGTCGCTGATCCAGTGCGAATCGCAGTAGCCCATCAGTTCCGCGGTAGCCGGCGGTACCAGAGTGTCCGATCGTGAATCGTAGCCCCAGGCGCCGATCGTTCCGTCGGAGTAAGGGTACTTGGGGTCAACGCCGAGAGGGTTGCCACACGGCGCATGAAGCAGCCGAAAGGTGTGTCCGAGTTCGTGCGCAACGATCCAATCCTTGAAATCCGCGACGGCGACTCCAGCATATATGGAAGCCAGTCCGCCGCCCATTCGCGGGCGCCAACTGCCCAAATAGTACTGGTTTCCACCCTCCGCCACCTTCAGCAACCGGAGTTCCCCCAATATGCGGCTGACGTCGCTGGACGAGGTCCATACGGGCTCGTGAGCGGTCATCTCCATTTCGCCGACGGGCAACAGCGTGCGCGTCATCTCGAACAATTCGTGATCCGGCGAGAGTTCATTCACGACATCGATGATCGACGAGTCCGGGTTCGACTCAATAAGAAACGGGACGACTACAAGCTCGAAGACGGGAACCTCGCGGACACCCGCCGACTGGCTTCCCGTCTCGGGAATCCGCTTCTGAACGTCCAGGCCGGGATCGAGCGTCCCCCCAGGGTCCACCTCAACCACCATCTCCAGCCCCGGGACGAGGACGGATCCGGGTATAGTGACGTTTGCCGACGCCTCGAGGCTCCCTTCGTCTATCCTGGTCGGAATCGGCGCCGTTTGGCCGGGAACGTCGGCGACATATGTTTCCTGGCCGTCCTCGAAAAACGTGGCCCGCATCGGCGGAATGCGTGCGTCGGTGGCGCTGTCGGTCTTGATGAATACCCTCAGCAACGCGTCCTCTCCCGCCACCAGCGAAACCGGGTAGTAGAGGGACTGCACGGCCTGTGTCAGGTAGGCAGCCGCGCGTCCGACGGCACACAGCGGCGCCCGGGCGTCCGGAATCGCCAGCAGCCACTTCCGAAACTCATTGTCACGCGGGATGCACATTCCGGTATCACCAAGCCGAAGGGCATCCAGCCTGAGGGCCGTCAGCTCGCTCGGCAGGGCGCCGGACATCTCCGAGTTCCCGCCAACGTCGAGGATTCTGAGTCGGCTCATTTGAGCGAACTCCGCGGGCAGATTGCCCTCCAGAGTGTTCCCGAACAGGTCCAGTTCCTCCAGATTCTGGAGCGCGCCCAATTCCGGCGGAATGGAGCCCGTCAGTGCGTTTCCCGGCAAGCTCAGCTCCACCAGCCGTGAAAACGCGCCCAACTCCGGCGGAATGGAACCCGTCAGCTGGTTCCATCCCAGGTACAGCCCCTCCAGGCGGTCGATCCGGGTCAATGCCGAGGGGATCTCGCCCGTCAGGCGGTTTCTGTCCAAAGCGAGTCGATAGAGGGGCAGGTCGCCAAGTTCAGGCGGGATCTCCCCGGTCAAACCGTTGGTGCCAAGGAAGAGCCAGTGCAGATTCGACAGGTCGCCGAGTTCGGTCGGAACAGTTCCGGTCAGGCTGTTCTGTGACAGCCCCAGAGCTTGCAAGCTGGAGATCTTTCCCAGCTCCGGCGGGATCCGGCCGGTCAGATCGTTTCCGTTGAGGAAGAGCCGCGTCAGCCTGCGCAGTTCCCCGAGTTCGGGCGGGATGATACTCCCTCCCAGGTCCGGATTGTACGTGATGACCAGGACACCGAGGTTCGTCAGCCTCGCGATCTCCGGCGGAATGCGGCCCGAGAGGCCGTTGAAACCGAGACGCAGTTCGACGACCCGCCCGTGGCTGTCGGTCTTGACACCGTGCCATTCGCCAAGGGGCGCCCTTGTGAGCCAGTTCTCGTTGTTCTCCCAGCCGGAGCCACCGGTCGCCTGGAAGAAGGCCGCCAATGCCGCCCGGTCCGGGTTCTCGACCGTGATCCGTGACGTGCCCCGCGCGTTGCCGGCTTTGGCGGTAATCGTGGCCACGCCTTCGACGATTCCCCGCACCAGTCCCGAGCCGTCCACCGTCGCAACCGGGGCGTCGCTCGACGACCAACTGAACTCCACACCGTCCACCATGTGCCCGTTCGGGTCTCTGGCCGTAGCAGTCAGGTGCAGCGTGTCGCTCACGGCTATCGTGTCAGCCGCCGGGGACACCGTCACCGAGCTCACCACCACGACCACCAGTGCCGCAATGCCTGACACCCCGGACGACGTGGCCGTGACCTCGACCTCGCCCTCCCCCACCCCGGTCACCAGACCCGCCGCGTCCACCGCCGCCACCTTCGTGTCCCCGGAGGCCCAGACGAATTCGGCTCCCGCAACGACGTGCCCGTTCGCGTCGGTGGCCTCCGCCATCAGCCGCAGCGTGTCGCCCGCTACCAGTCTGCCGGCGGCGGGCGCGACCGCTACCGCGTCCACCCTCTGCGCCACCGTGGCGGTCGCGCTACCGGACACCCCGCCCGCCGTCGCCGTGATGGTCGCCGCCCCATTGCCCGCCGCAGTGACCAGACCGGTCGTGCTCACCGTGGCCACCGATGCGGCGCTGCTCGTCCAGGTGACGGAGGCACCGGCCATCGCCTGCCCGTTCTGGTCGAGGACCTGGGCCGTGAGTTGCTCGGTCGCGCCCAGGGCATTCAGCTCGATGGTGGCCGGACTCACCGTGATCGTTGCAGGCCGGAGGGGATCGGCGCCGTCCCCGCAGGCAGTTGCCCAGACCACAATTACAATGGCCGCTGATAAGACGATGAATTGGCGCGTACGGCTCATTCCTGCCTCCCGGCCGAGAGGGTGTTCTGATTACATCACAACAGTATATGATGGTCTGTCCACCCGAGCATGCCTGTAGCTTACGTCACGGATCGCTGCAATCCCGCTGATACCCGCAGTTCAAACAGACGATCTTGCAGTGACGCTCCAGCGTCGGTCCCCCGCACAACTCACACGCCGACTCGGCCATGAACTTACGGCTCAACGCCACGTAGTGCGCCGAACTCCGCTCGATCCACCCCGCCGCCGCCTCACTCAGCGGCCTCACCCTCCCCGGCACCCCCACCACCAGGCTGCCGGGCGGGATCCTCGCGCCCTCCTTCACGACCGCCCCCGCCGCGATCACGCACCCTTCCCCCACATCCGCGCGCTGCAGCAGCACCGCCCCCATCCCCACCACCGTCCCCCGCCCGATCCGGCAGCTCTCCATCAGGGCGCCGTGGCCCACCGTCACCTCCTCCTCGAGCACGGTGGGACCCTGTTCGCTCGTGTGGACGATCGTGTTCTCCTGCACGTTGGTGCGCGCCCCGATGCGTATGCCGTTCTCGGGGTGGTCCCCGCGCAGCACCACCCCGAACCAGATGCTCGCCTCGTCCCTCACCACCACGTCCCCGATCACCACCGCTGTGGGCGCCACGAAGGCCGACTTCGCGATCCGCGGCCGATGGCCCCCAAAGGGAATGATGCGGGCCATTAGTGGTTCACCGGCGATCCGGCCCTCCGGACGCTTTCGCCGGCGTCCTCCCCGCTTCCGGCTCGACCCCACCCATCAACCATTCCCCCCGGCCACCGCCACCCGCCGAATCCGCGCCCGGATCACCTGCGTGTCCGACGCCTTCACCACCTCGACGCGAACCCCCTCCGCCTCGAAGGTCGTCCCCGGTTCCGGCACCCGCCCCAGCTCCTCGAGAATGAAGCCGTTGAGGGACCGGTTGTCCTCCTCCGGCAGCGCCAGCCCGAAGCGCTCGTTGATGTCGCGCAACTCCGCCCCTCCCGAAGCGATCATCTCGTCCGGCGACAGCCGCGTGAGCGGATCCTCGTCCACATCGGTCTCGTCCACGATCTCGCCGACCAGCTCCTCGAGCACGTCTTCGAGCGTGATCAGCCCGTCCGTCCCCCCGAACTCGTCCGCCACGATCCCCATGTGGACGCGTCGCGCGCGGAAGTCGGCGAGCAGCTTGGCCAGCGAGAGCGATCCCGGCACGAACATGGCCGGCCGGGCGAGCTTCGAGAGCGGCATGTCGCGCTTTCCGGCCACGTAGGCGCGGTACGCGTCCCGCACGTACAGGATCCCGGTCACGTCGTCGATGGTGTCGCGGTAGACCGGCACGCGCGAGTGCGGCAGGTCCTCCAGTTCCGCCAACACCTCCCCCAACAGCCGCGACTCCTTCAGCGCGACGACATCCACGCGGGGCGTCATCGCGTCCCACGCATTCAGCTCGTCGAGCTTGAAGGCACGTTCGACCAGGCGGTGCTCGTCGGCCTCGACCACGCCCTCGTCGGCCCCGATCTCGAGAGTCTCGCGGACCTGGAGCTCGTCGGCCGAGGCTTCGGCCTGACCGGAGCGCCGTGAAATCATCCGTCCCAACGCCAGGAACGGATAGAAGAGCCGGCCGAACACGCGCGATCCCCGGCGCAGGTACGGCGCCGCCGCCAGCGCCAGCCTCACCGGGCTTCGGCCCGCCAGGGCGCGGGGCGCCAGCTCGCCCACCAGCAGCACGAGGACGACGACCACCACCCCTCCGATCCAGTTCCCCGGCCGACCCCAGGCCGCCCACACCGCCGCCACCCCCGAAGCGGTCGCTCCCAGGTAGCACAGTACGCGCAACACGCCGAGTGGTGTGGTCCGCGCCTCGTCGGATCGCAGCTCCAGCAGCGCGTCCGCGCCCGCGAACCCCTCGCCGGCCAGAATCCGCGCTTTCGACTCGTTGATCCGCATGAGCGCGGTGAGCGCGGCGGTGAGCGCCCCCGAGACCAGCAGGAGCACCACGAAGGTTGCGGCCAGACCCGCGATCAGAGACATGGTGCCATCCGATCGCCGTAGTGTCGGCCGGCGTGGAGTAAGACGGCCGACTTACCTACCGGTGCCCAAGGCAGGCGTGCGCGCCCGGCGTTCGCACCGCGGTTGACGCGGCCCGGACCGGCAGGCGACTTGTGTCGACTTGGAGGTTGGTCGTCGGGTGAGGCGGGTTCTAGGTCCATTTCCTGCTCTCGGCCAGCAGCTCGCGGACCACGTCGCGGGTGCTCAGCCCCTCGGCTTCCGCGTCGAAGTTGACCACGATCCGGTGCGCCAGGATCGAAGGCGCGATGTCGAGCACATCGTCCATGGTGGGCATCGGCACCCCCCTGAACACGGCGCGCGCCTTGGCCCCCAGCACCAGGTACTGCGACGCGCGCGGCCCCGATCCCCAGCTGATGTACTGCTTCGCCACCTTGGCCTGTTCGTCCCCCCCGGGCCGGGTCGAGCGGGCCAGCCGCACGGCGAAGCCCACGATCGACGGGGGGATCGGAATGCGGCGCACCAGCTGCTGCAGCTCGATGATCTCGCGTCCGTGCACTACGGGGTCGACCGGCACGTCCTGCACCTCCTGCGTCAGCGTGGCGATCTTCGCCTCCTCCTCGCTGCTCGGGTAGCCGATCCGCAGGTCGAACATGAACCGGTCCAGCTGCGCTTCGGGAAGGGGATAGGTGCCCTCCTGCTCGATCGGGTTCTGGGTGGCCAGCACGAAGAACGGCGGGTCGAGCCGGTAGGTGTGCCCGGCGGCGGTAACCTCCCGTTCCTGCATGGCTTCCAGGAGCGCGGCCTGGGTCTTCGGCGGCGTGCGGTTGATCTCGTCGGCCAGCACGATGTTGGCGAAGATGGGGCCCTGGACGAAGCGGAAGACCCTCTCGCCCGTGACCTTGTCCTCCTGGATCACCTCCGTGCCCGTGATGTCGGTGGGCATGAGGTCGGGGGTGAACTGGATGCGCTGGAACTTGAGGTGGAGCGCATCGGCGAGGGTGGAGATGATCAGGGTCTTGGCCAGCCCCGGAACACCCACCAGAAGGACGTGACCGTTCGCCATCATCGCGGTCACGATCCCGTCGACGATGTGCTGCTGGCCGACGATGCGGCGCTCCACCTGGGTGCGCAGGTCGTCGGCAATCTCGCCTGCGCGGCGGAGGAGTTGCACATCGCGGTCGGCGGCGAGGTCGGGGGGGGCGGGGAGGGGGGGTGAGGAGGTGGGATTCATGAACGCTCGTGCGGGGCGCGTTGGGGACGTGCTGTCGGCGCTGACGGCTTCGGTCGGGCCTCGCTCGGGGCCGCGGTCCGCCGCGAGCTGCCGGGGAACGTTTGTCGGCGTGTCTTCGATAATGGGCGAAAGGACGCGCGACTTCAATCGCTGGGCGGGTTCGAGGGGCCGGGACAACCGTCTCCCGACACTCTCGGCAAGCCTTTCGGGACTCACTCGAGGTACTGCTCGCGAACGACCCCGCCGAGTCGGCTTCGCGCGCTTGCGAAAATTTTCACAAGCGTTAGTTTTCGCCGGGCGCCGCACCCGCGGAGCCCGTGTTGAAAGTGGATTCCGTTGTCCCGTCCAAGGTAGCCGAAGGAGGCGGTGTGAAGGACGTTGGCGGACCGTCGAGGCGGTCGTCCAGCCCCCTCCAGGACCTTGGCCGCTTTTCCGGGTACGGGATCGCCTGGGCGCTGGCCACGCTGCTGCTGGGCTGGGGCGGCCTGGCGCTGGACGAACGCCTGGGGACGGGACCGCTGCTGGTGATTCTCGGAGCCGTGCTGGGCATCGTGGCCGGCTTCGTCACGCTCTACATGAGGGCCGTCGTCGAGTCGGCCGCACGAAAGGGAGACAGCCCCGGCCGCCGGGAAGAACGTCCGTGAAACCGTCGATTCAGTTCATCGTCGCTGTGGTCGGGGTGGTGGCCGCGGGAGTTGGCGTGACCTTTCCCTTCCTCCAGGACGGCGGGCGCCGCGCGGTGCTCGGCGCGGCGGTCATGGTTGTGGGGACCCAGATTCCGCAGTACTTCCTGCTCAAGGGATGGCGCGCCCGCAACGACCGCTTCCTGGCGGCGATCGGGGCGGGGTTCGCGCTGCGGGTCCTTGTGCTCGTCGCGGGAATCGTGTTCTTCGTGGTCCCGGGCCGGACCGAGCCGGCACCCTTCCTGCTGTCGCTCGGGGCGTTCCTGCTCACGGTGGTCTTCGCCGAGTCGATCATCGAGCACCGCCGGATTCGGGGCGCCTCGGCGCCCGTTAAGCCATGATCGGCATGACCCGGATCTTCGCACCGCTTCAGGAACAGGCGGCGGCGCAGGACACGGCCGCCGCCGGGCACGATGGCCCCTTCAACCTCGGCGACATGCTCGCCCACCACATCCTCAACGCCCCCGAGTACGAATTGCCCTTCGGCGCGGTCCACTTCCCCCACTGGGACTGGGCGGTGTTCCAGCTAGGGGGACTGACGATCGACCTGTCCCCCACCAAGCACATGGTCCTGCTGCTGCTGGCCGCCGTCATCACAGCAGCGATGACGCTCTTCGCCGCCAGAACCGTGGCCCGCCAGGGCGCGGGCGTGGCGCCCCGGGGGCTCGCCAACGCCATCGAAACGGTCGTGGTCTTCCTCCGCGACGACCTCTGCAAGGAGTACATCGGTCACGGGTACCAGCGCTTCGTCCCCCTCATCCTCACCCTCTTCTTCTTCATCCTGACGATGAACCTGCTCGGGCTCGTGCCCTGGGGGGGCTCGGCCACCGGCAACCTCGCGGTCACCGCGACCCTGGCCGTGATCGTCTTCCTGGTGATCGAGATCTCGGGCTTCCTCACGCTCGGTTTCCGCGGCTACATGAAGACGATCTTCTTCACGCCGCCGGGAACCAGCGGCGCGATCAAGTACCTCATGCTCGCCATCATGACCCCCGTCGAGCTACTGGGGAAATTCACCAAACCCTTCGCGCTCGCGGTCCGTCTCTTCGCGAACATGACCGCGGGCCACATGATGATCTTCACGCTGATCGGCTTCATCTTCATCTTCGGCCAAATCGCCTTCGTACGGTGGGCGGTTGCCGCCGGATCCTTCGCCTTCGTTTCGGCGATCCTGCTCCTCGAGCTGCTGATCGCCTTCATCCAGGCGTACATCTTCGCCATGCTGTCGGCCGTCTTCATCGGCCTCATGCGGCATGAACACTGACCCTGAACGGGCCACACACGTATAGGAGAAACCATGCTTGACCTGGCGATCACCGCGCTGCAGGAAGGCGGCGCGGCGGACATCGACACAGCCAAGAACACGGGCGCCCTCATCGGCGCCGGCATCGGGGCCGGACTTGCCGCGATCGGCGCCGGCATCGGGATCGGCGGCATCGGCAGCGGCGCGACGCAGGGCATCGCCCGGCAGCCGGAGGCGGCTGGCGAGATCCGCGGCCTGGCCATCCTGTTGGCCGGACTGGTCGAGGGGGCCGCGCTGTTCGCGATCCTGCTCGCGGCGCTCTTCAAGTTCATCTGATGATGCCCGCGGGACCGTACACCGGACTCGCGCAGGAGGAGGGCCCCCTCTGGGATACCCTCTTCGCGGTCGATTCAGGGCTGGCCGTTTGGACGGTCCTCACCTTCCTGACGCTTCTGGCCGTGCTGGCCCGGTACGCCTGGAAGCCCCTGATGGCCGCCCTCGATGCTCGCGAGGAGGGCATCCAGGGCAACATCGACGAGGCGAAGCGCCAGCGTGTGGAGGCCGAAGCGCTGATTGCGCAGTACCGGGAGCAGCTCGCCGACGGCCGGCGCCAGGCCCAGGCGCTGGTCGCCGAGAGCCGGGAGGCCGCGGAGCAGCTTCGCCGGGAACTCGAGGCGAAGGCCCGTGAGGAGAGCCGCGTCATACTGGCCAACGCGCGCCGGGAGATTGAGCGGGAACGCGACGCGGCGGTCGAGACCGTGCGGCGCGAGGCCGTGGAGGTGGCCATTGCGGCGGCTTCCCGGCTGTTGGGCGAGCGCCTGGACAGCGAGCGTGACAGGAAGCTGGTGACGGAATACATCGACGACCTCGCCGGCTCCGGGGACGCCTGGACGTGAGGGAGGACACCGTCGCGCGCAGCTACGCCGAGACGCTCTTCGAGCTGGCGGACCGCCATGAAGGCGTGGAAGCCTTTGGCGCCGCCGTGGATTCGTTTGCCGCGCTGATGGATGATCGGACGGCCCGCGAGTTCCTGGTAACGCCGCGCGTTTCCGCCGCCGACAAGAAGGCGGCGCTGGCGCGGACGCTGGAGGGCCGCGTGCCCCCGATGCTGTTGCGCTTCCTTCAGGTGGTCGTCGACAAGGGGCGGCAGAGGCTGCTCCCGGCCATTGCGGCCGCCTACCAGGAGATGCTCGATCGTCACCTGGGCAGGCGTCACATGGAAGTGACCGTGGCCCGGCCCCTTTCCGCGGCCGACACCGAGCACCTGGCCGGCAAGCTCGCCGCGGCTACGGGAGCGACGGTCATCCCGCATGTAAGAGTCCGGCCCGGCATCGTCGGCGGCATTGTGATCCGCGAGGGCGACACCGTCTACGACGGGTCGGTGAAACGGCAGCTCGACGCCATGCGGCGCAGGCTCATGGCCGCCGAGCTTCAACCATAGGAACAAGAGAAGACATGTCGGATTCCCAACTCCGGGCGGGCGAGATCAAGAGCGTCCTCTTGGCAGAGATCGAAGGCTTCGAGGAGGCGCTCCACTCGGAAGAGGTGGGCGAGGTCCTCGAGGTGAAGGACGGCGTGGCGCGCATCTACGGGCTGACCAAGGCGATGGCCAACGAGATGCTCGAGATCACGTCGAGCGAGAGCGGCGAGCGGATCACCGCGCTGGCGCTCAACCTGGAAGAGGACAACATCGGCGCCGTGGTCATGGGCGACTGGGAGGGGCTCCACGAGGGCGACCAGGTGCGGCGGACGGGACGGGTGCTGGACGTGCCCGTCGGCGATGGCTATCTCGGCCGTGTGGTGAACCCTCTGGGCGAAGCGGTCGACGGGGGCCCCGCCATCGAGACCTCCGCGCGGCGCCAGATCGACGTGGTCGCGCCCGGGATCGTGAAGCGCCAGCCCGTCAAGGAGCCGCTGCAGACCGGGATCAAGGCCATCGACGCGATGATCCCCATCGGCCGCGGCCAGCGCGAGCTGATCATCGGCGACCGCCAGACCGGCAAGACC
>JAPPGM010000028.1 GCA_028874995.1 Gemmatimonadota bacterium
GAACAGATGATGGGCGTGCGGGAGAGTCTTCCCGACGAGATCACCGCCGCCGCATCGGGCGCTTCCCGGTCGGCGCGTCTCCTCGATCTGCTGCGGCTGGGCCGCACAATGGCGGGCCTGGTCGTCAACCAGCTACGGCTGCCCCGCATGATCGACCGGTTTTACGATCGCCTCAACCGTGCGCTTGCACCCCGGGATCCACCACTCGGTGTCAGGCGGCTGGACCAGCTGGTCGACGACTACCGCCAACTGGAGTCGAGCCTGCTGACGCGCTGGGACGCGCCGCTCATCAACGACTTCTTCGCGATGATCTTCTTCGGTGTCCTAGGGCGCCTCACCGCCGCGTGGTGCCCCGGTGCGGAGGACGAGCTGGGGTCGCTGCACAACGACCTGGTATGCGACCAGGGGGGGATGATCAGTGCCGAGCCCGCCAGGCGCATCGTCGAGATGGCCGCCGTCGCGGCGCTCGATGCCGAGCTGACCAAGGTCCTCTGCCGCGGCGCGGTGCCGGACGCCGAGCAGTCGCTCCGCCGCCACGAGAAGCTGGCCCGGCTCTACGACGACTACCTCGACACCTTCGGCGATCGCTGCCTCGACGAACTCAAGCTCGAGTCCACCACTCTCTTCGACGATCCAGAGCCGCTGCTGCGCTCGATCGGGCACGCCGCCGCCCGGCTCGCGCGTGGCCAGAGCTTCGATTCGGGCCATCAGTCGACCGTGCGCCAGGAGGCGGAAGCGAAGGTGCGCCGGGCCCTCGCGCGACGTCCCCTGCGGCGGGCCGTCTTCGCCTGGGTGCTGCGCAACGCCCGCGGCCGGGTGCGGGACCGCGAGAATCTGCGGTTCGAGCGTACCCGCCTTTTCGGCCGCGTGCGCAGGATCTTCCTCGAGGTCGGGCGCAGGCTGCACGCGGAGGGGGTCCTCGACGACCCGCGTGACGTCTTCTACCTCGAGCTCGACGAAATCGTGGCCTACGTCGAAGGGGCGTCGGCCTGTGACGACCTGAGGGGTCTCGCCGCCGTGCGCAGCCGCGCCTTCGAGCACTACGCCTAACTGGAGGCCCCCGCCGACCGTTTCGAGACCTTCGGCGCACCCTACATCGCCAACAGCTGCAGCGGGAGCGATTCGAGGCCGGCCGACCAGGGTGAAGCCGAGGGCGACGACGTACTCCGCGGCCTCGGCTGTTGCCCGGGCGTCGTCCGCGGCCGCGCGCGGGTGATTCGCGATCCGCGCGGTGCCGAACTGAAGCAGGGAGAGATCCTGGTCGCGGAGCGCACCGACCCGGGATGGATCATGCTCTTTCCGGCCGCACTCGGCGATCGTGGCCCGCGAGATGGGGATTCCCGCCATCGTCTCGATCGGCGGCGTCACCACGAGAATCCAGAGCGGGAGCTGGGTGGAGATGGACGGTGGGCGCGGCACGGTGAAGCTGGATGTCGGGCCGCTGTCCGCGGGTGAGCCGGACAGCCAGCCCCGGCCCGCGGACAACCCGGATGTCGGCTCGCAGGTCACGTACGGCTCGGACAGCAACCCCCGGGCCAAGGACGGTCCGGACGTCGCCCCGGAGTCCGCGACCGGCCCCGACTCCGGCGACCGCCCGGCCCCGCCGGATCCGCGCGCCGCACCATGAGCACCGAGGCCGCGGCGCGTGCCGACTTCTCCTTCGTCCGCTACGCGCAGTGCTGGGAGGATGCCGACATTCTCCTGGAAGCGCTCGACGTTCGCGAAGGGGACGTCTGCCTCTCGATCGCTTCGGCGGGGGACAACTCGCTGTCGCTCCTGTCACGTGGTCCGGCGCGCGTGATCGCCGTCGACATGAACCCGGCGCAGCTCGCCTGCCTCGCCTTGCGCGTAGCGGCCTACCGCGTGCTCGAGCACCGCGAACTCCTGCAACTCGTCGGCTCGCGGGAATGCGCCGACCGGGAGATCCTCTACAGACGCTGTTGCGGCGTCCTCGACAGGGAGGCCCGCGACTTCTGGGACGCCCACCCGGAGCTGATCCGGGCCGGCATCGGCGCGGCCGGCAAGTTCGAGCGCTACTTCGCCACCTTTCGCACCAAGGTGCTGCCCTGGATCCACCCCCGGCCCCGAGTCGACCGGCTCCTGGAAGGCGGCTCCCTGGAGGAACGCCACCGCTTCTACGCCCGTCACTGGGACAACCTGCGCTGGCGTCTCCTCTTCCGGCTCTTCTTCTCCCGGTTCGTGATGGGCCGGATGGGACGGGATCCGGCCTTCTTCCGCTACGTGGAGGGCTCGGTGGCAGAGCGGATCCTGTCTCGCACCAGGCACGCCCTGACCGAGCTCGATCCCGCGGCCAACCCCTACCTGCAGTGGATCCTCGCCGGCCGCCACACCACCGCCCTTCCCCACGCCCTGCGCGAGGAGAACTTCGACGCCATCAGGGAAAACCTGGACCGGCTCGAGTGGCACCCCGTGTCGATCGAAGAACTCCTCGCCGCGGAGCCCGAGCTTGACTTCGACTGCTTCAACCTGAGCGACATCTTCGAGTACATGTCCGACGAGAGCTTCCACAAGCTGCTCGCCACCCTGGCCGGACGCGCGCGCGGCGGGGCCCGGTTCGCCTACTGGAACATGCTCGTGCCGCGCAGGCGGCCGCCGGAGCTGGCCGACATCCTTGTGCCCAACCCCGAGCTTGCCAAGCGGCTTCACCGCCAGGACAAGGCGTTCTTCTACAGCAGGTTTGTCGTCGAGACGGTTGGGGGCGGGGCGGAAAAACGATGACCCTCACCCAAAACCTCCTCGCCATGGCGGCCCTCCTCGCCGCATTGGCGATTCTCCTGGTCGTCCTCAAGGCGGCGGAGAATCGAGGGCGTCTCCATCCCGAGTCCCTGCGCAAGGGGGTCCACGTCGGCATGGGGCTGGTCGTCCTGCCGCTGCCCTGGATCTTCGATCGTGCCTGGCCGGTGGTCGTGCTGGCGGTCATCGCATGCGGCGCCATGGTGGCGACCCGCTCGGTCCGCACCATGCGCGGCGGCATCGGGACGGTGCTGGGCGGGGTGGGGCGGGACAGCCTGGGGGAGATCTACTTCCCCATCGCCGTCACCGTCCTTTTCGTGCTTGGCCGCGGCGACTGGCTGCTCTACGTCGTTCCGATCCTCATGTTGACGCTGGCAGACGCCGTCGCGGCCCTGGTGGGGGTTCGCTACGGGCTCTTCCAGTACCAGACTTCGGAGGGCAAGAAGAGTCTCGAAGGCTCTCTCGCGTTCTTCCTGGTGGCCTTCTTCAGCGCCCACCTTCCCCTTCTGCTGCTGACCGACACGGGCCGCGCCGAGGCCGTTCTGATCGCGGCGATCCTCGCGCTCCTCGTGATGATGCTCGAGTTCATCTCGTGGCGGGGGCTCGACAACCTCCTGATCCCGCTCGGCGCCCACGCCTTTCTGCGCCTCTACCAGAACTCGGACACCCGGCTTCTCCTCGCTCACCTCCTGGCCGCCGCGCTTCTGGTTGTCTTCACGCTGGCCTGGCGTCGCCGCAGCAGGCTGGACGACAGCGCGCTGGTCGGCGGCGCCCTCTTCGGCTTCGCCGCCGCCACGCTCGGCCATTGGCTGTGGTTTCTCGGGCCGTTCCTCTTCTTCCTCGCCATGAGTCTCGTCTGGCCACGCTCGAACGAGGATCGGCCCCACACCGTCTACGACATTCTCTCGACGACGGCCGCCGGGATGTGCTGGCTCTTCGCGTACTCCGTCACCGGCAAGGAGTGGCTCCTGGTCCCCTTCACCGGCTCGTTCGCCGCCCAGCTGACCCTGTACGGGGTCGCGCGGATCGGCCACCGGCCCGACCGTGGATCACCCTCTCGGCGTCTGCTCGGCGACATCGGGCTCGGTTGGCTCGTCGTTCAATGCCCCATCCTGCTCATCGCATTCGCCGGCGGTATCGTGGTGGAGGGGGGCGGATGGGGTGTCCCGGGCCTGCTGATCGACGTCGGCCTGGGTCTGCTGGCGGTCGGTCTCGCTGGAGTGATCTTCTACCTTCTGGTGCCGCGAATCTACGGTCCGCCCATGCGTGAGGGCGCGATCAAACCCACAGTCGCCGCCCTGGGCGCAGTGGCCTCGCTCGTGGCGGGGCTGCGTTGGCTGGTTTAGCCCGTGAACAGAATCCCCCCGGCTTTCGAGCGGCGACGCTTCCAGGCCGGACCGCTTCGCTCACCTGCTCAAAATGTAATGAAAACTTTACAAAATGTCATGTGCAGTGTACACGCCGTCGCCGTCAGTCTCATCCTTCAGCCTGCTTACGCGAGCGCACAGTCGATTGAAGACGCCAGAGCCGCCTTCGCGGACGGTCGCTTCCTGGAAGCCGCCGATCTCGGCGAGGCCCTGGGAACCTCCGACGGCTACACCCTGGCGGCGCAAGCACTCGCGGTATACGCCCACTACGAAGCGGCGGACGAGGAGTGGGACGAGGTCATCGAACGCGCGATGCGCATCGGCGAGGACGCCGTGCGCGCCGACTCGACCAACCCGGAGGCGCATTGCCAATACGCCCACGCCGTAGGCCGCTACGCGCAGCGGGTGGGCACATTCACAGCGCTTCGCAAGGGCCTCGCGGGAAAGGTCCGCGATGCACTCGAGGCGGCGCTCGCTATCGACCCCGACTACCCCGGAGCGCACCTGACCCTCGGCGGCTGGCACGCCGACGTCGCCGAGGCCGGCTTTTTCGCCCGCAGGATCTACGGTGCCAACCGGGAAGAGGCCGTCCATCACTACGAGCGCGCTCTGGAACTGGTCCCGGATTCGAAAATCCTGCTGTACGAATACGGGATCAGACTCCCTGAACTCGACGAGGATGGAGGCAGGGAACGAGCCAGAGCGATGCTGGAGAAGGCGCTTGGACTACCGGTACGGGATGCCTACGAGGACTACATCCATCTGGACATCCTGGACGGACTGGACGCACTGGCCGGTCTACCGACCCAGCCTTCTCAATTCACCACTCGGAACCGCACCCGCGCCACCCGCTGCACACCAAGCGAGTCGGCAGTCACCCCGTACAGAGCGGAGTCGACAATCTCGGGGGTCGGCCAGTACTGGATGCGGCTCGGCCACCGATACCGGGCTGCCAGCGTCGTTCCCTCGTAGACGTCGGCCTCTCGCGTTTCCGCTCCGTCCTCCCCTGTCTTCTCGATCCACAGCCGGCCGCTGCGATCGAAGAACATCCGTGCCAGCGGAGCCTTGTGGTCGGGAATGCTGAAGGGGTGATCACGGAGGCCGGCACGGTCCCGCTCGCGTTCCATCCGGCGCTCCGCCCCGGCCCGTTCATCCGGGCTCGGTGCCGGTCCCTGGAGCTCCGGTCCCTCGATCACGGAAACGGTCCCGTCCGGATGGTGATAGTTGATCGAGTACTCCGTGCTGACCGCCTCCGCCCATGTGCCCCCGTTCGCGTGGGCCCTGATCCACCGCGGTCCGAAGGGCGCATGCAGGTAGTAGACACCCCGCATACCCTCCCGGCTGAACCGCTCCGTCCTCTGGCCGGCCCTCTGCCGCTCCTGATCCGCCATGATCACGGTGTCCACGGCCCCGTCGTGGCGCAGGCGGAGTCGCGCTTCGAAACTCACGTCATCGGCGTCACGCACGGGTCCGACAGCGACCAGTTGGCCGTCCGCGTCGAAGGTGAAGGGATCGATGAGACCGAGATAGCCAGGGTTGAGACTTCTGAGCACTCTCAGGAATTCCGCCCCCTCCGAATCCAGCCTGAACACGCTATAACGAACACTCTCGCGCACCCACAGTTCGCCATCCGGACCGAACTGCAGACCGTTGGGATCCGTCATTTCGCCGGGACCCTCCCCGGGGCCACCGAAGAGGAACGCAAAATCCCCGTCGGGCTCGAAGACCCGGATCTCGCTCGTCTGCCTGTCGGCGACGATCACCCGTCCCCCCTCGTCAACCACAACGTCCCCGATGGCGGAGAACAGGTAGGGGTCCTCCCCGTCCATCCTGCCGACCTCGAGTTCGATTGTCCCCTCGAAAGTGGGGACCTCGGCCGGGGCGACCTCCGAATCTCCTTCCTCGGAGCAGGCGGCTGCGGTCAAGCAGAACGCCGCGGCAATAGTCAGTCGAGCCGGAACACCTGACATGTCGCACCTTCTTTCGCTGAGTTCATCAAAGCCCGCCCGCGTCGACCTTGGCGCCCAAGTAGAAGAGAGGCAGGAGGTCGACTGAACCCTACCGTCGCTCGAACCGCACCCGCGCAGCGCGCTGGACATCCAGCGAGTCGGCGGTCACCCCGTACAGTTCGGACTCCGTAGCCCACGGCGTCGGGTATTTCCGGATGCGGCTCGGCCACCGATAGTGCCCGACGAGCGTCGTCCCATCCCACACATCGGCTTCGCGCACCGTCGCTCCCCGTGCAGCCGTCTTCACGACCCACAGCCGCCCCGCGCGGTCGAAGAACATGTCGTCCAGAGGAGGCCTGCGTTCGGGAATCGCAAAGGGGTGGTTGTCGATGCCGGCGCGATCCGTCTCGCGGTCCATCCGGCTTTGCGCCCATTCCCTGTCAGCATCACTCAGCGGCAATCCGAGCAGCGCGGGACCCTTGATCACGGACACGGTGCCGTCGGGATGATGGAGGTTGATCGCATAGTCCGAGGTCACCGCCTCCGCCCATGTGCCACCGTTCGCGTGAGCGTGAATCCATTGCGGTCCGAAGGGCTGATGGAGGTACGCGATGCCCCGATAGGGTCCCCGCTCGTACGGAACCGTCGCCTGGCTGACGGACTGGCGTTCCGGGTCCGCCATGACGACGGTGTCCACTCCCCCGTCGCCGAGCACGCGGAGCCGCGCGAAAATGCTCGGGTCGTCACCACTGCGCACGGGTCCGACGCTGACGAGATCGCCCTCCGCGTCGAAGATGAACGGGGCCATCAAACCGATGTGGCCAGGGTGGGGGGTCCTGAGCATCCGCTGGTACTCCGCGCCCGCCGCGTCGATCACGAATGCGCTGTACCGGGCACTCTCGCGCACCCAGAGTTCGCCATCCGGACCGAACTCCATGCAGCAAAGGTCGCCGAATTCACCGGGACCCTCGCCCAGGCGGCCGAAGTGGAACGCGAAATCCCCATTGGGCTCGAAGACGCGGATCTCGGTCGATTGCCGGTCCGCGACGAACACCCGTCCCCGCTCGTCGGCCGCGACGTGCAGGATGTAGGAGAACAGATAGGGGTCTTCGCCGCCGATATCACCGATTTCGAGGTCGATGGTGCCATCGTAGGTGGGAACCTCCGGCAGGGCGCCGTCGGACTCTTCGCCCTCGGAGCAGGCAGCCGCCGTCAGGAAGAACGCCGCCGCAACCGCCGGTCGAAACGGAACACGCCTCATGTCAATGCCTTCTTTCGTTGGGTGCATCTGGTCGCACGAAAGTCACATCCCGCTGATCGTACGGTCCCGGCACCGGAAAGTGTTCATCCCGGGAAGGCGAACGGCGTCACGTCGAATCGACTCGACTCCCATCTCGTCCCGGTGCTGAACGATGACACGTTGTGGTTTCCGACCGCAATGGACGCCGGCTCCCGCCATCAGCCCGCCCTCCGGAAGCGCACCCTCGCCACCCGCTGCACACCAAGCGAGTCGGTCGTCGCCCCGTAAAGCGTCGAGTCGGTGATCCAGCTGAGGCCACTCGCCCGAACGCGCCGCGGCCAGAGGTACCGTGCCACCAGGGTCGCGCCTTCGTAGACATCGGCTTCGCTCATCTCCGCGCCCGGTACCCTGGTCCTCTCCACCCACAGGCGGCCGGAGCGGTCGAAGAAGAGCCCGGCGAGCGGCGGCTTGCGCTCGGGAACCCCGAAAGGGTGCTCGTCGAGGCCGAAACGCTCGATGTCGCTGTCTATCCGGTCCTCCGCCCACTGCCGCTCGCTCGGAGCCAGCTCCGGCCCCACAAGCGGAGCGCCTTCGATCCACGAAACGGTGCCGTCGGCGTGATGGAAGTTGATCGAATACTCGGCGCTGATCCCCTCCGCCCACACCCCACCGGGACCGTGCGCCTGCATCCAGGTTGGACCGTACACCTGGAAGAGGAAGAACGTCACCGGGCTGTCCCCAAACATCCGCGAGACCCTGGCCAGCCCGGTTGCCTGTCTTGCCGGGTCCGCCATCGCCACGGTGTCCACGGCACCCGCAGGGTCCCGGTGCAGGCGCACAAAGAGAGGGCTGCCCTCGGAGCTGGTCAGCGTTCCGACATCGACGAGCCGGCCGGCGGCATCGAAGGTGATCGGGGCGAGCATGCCGATGCCCGTGTGCCCGAGTCTCACTTCCCGTTCGTACTCGGCGGTTGTCGCGCCCAGCCTGAACGCGCTGTAGCGGACATCCGCGCGGACCCAGAGCAGGCCGTCCGGCCCGAAGGCGAGGCAGCAGGGATTGACCAGGTCGCCCGGGCCCTCTCCCTCGCCGCCGAAGCTGAAGAGGAAGCCGCCGCCGGAATCGAAGACCCTGACTTCGTGGGACTGGATGTCGGCGACGATGATCCGGCCGCCCGGGTCCTCCAGGACGGAGCCGATGTGCGTGAAGAGGTAGGCGTCGTCGCCGTCGATCTCGCCGAACTCGAGGTCGATGGCGCCTTCGAAGGTGGAACGGTTCTCGACCGTTCTGCTTCCCGGGTCGGCGCAAGTGGCGGTCAGGAGCAGGAGGGCGCCGCAGAGGCTCGAGCAAACTGCCGCAAGCGGAGAATTCGCGAAATCCTGGTCACCCCGTAGTCCCGCCATCGTGCCGAATCCGTTCGATCGAGTCGCATTCCGTCTTCTCCCCGATCTTGGACGGCAGCGCCGGGCATGGCGTTTACAGCGTCGGCAGGTCCAACCGGTGCAACTGCACTGTCTGGACCCCCAGTTCCGACTCGTGCAGCAACAGCATGTAGTCCGAACCGATTTCCCGGATCGATCCGGGCAGCGGCTCCAGGTGGCAGAGGAACTGCCCGTCGGGTTCGAAGGCGAGCCATCCGCGGTCTTCGCGTGGCCTGTCGTATTGACGCACCCATATGCGACCGTCACTGCCGACGATCACGGCGGAGATTGCCGGGAAGAGTTCGGCCACGGGACGTGCCTCGCTGATCATGGCGTCGTGCGCCTCGGCCATGGGAGAATAGTCCGGCCTCGGCCGAGTCTCCACGTAGTCCTCGCGCCAGGCATCCACATCCGCGGCGGTCACCTCCCTGCCTGGTTCCGTCCACCGCACGATCAGACGCAGGTTGAACTCGTCGTCGAGGACGCGGATCTCGGCATTCATCCCGTATGCCAGAGCGACCGTGGATCCGCCCGCGTCGACTTCGGCGCCCGCGTAGAAGAGACGGGGAAGCCAGTAGGTGCTGAGCGCCTCGTGATCGTCCTGCCCCCACCTCCCATGGGGGATGCGGGCGAGCGTGTCGATGAGCCGGCCGTCGGGACCGTGTGCCTCCACGATCATGGTGTCCGCAACGCTGAAGTCCGCCTTCCGTGCCCTGGTTTCGGTGGAGTTCACGGTGTAGCCGTTCGCCAACACCCCTCCACCCATCGACGAGTTGATGAACTGCGGGGTGAGAGGCACCCCCCGCACGAACTCCCCCTCCGCGCTGAAGAGGTTGTAGCGCCAAGGGAAATAGTCGCCGGCCCAGATCGTGTCGCCGGCTGCGATCCACATCTGAAAGGGACCGTTTTCGAATTCCCCGGGTCCCTCGCCCTGCCTGCCCATCGTGCGCAGGTGCCGACCATCGGCGTCGTAGACCCGGATCTGATTGGAGCCACGGTCGACCGCCACGATGGATCCGTCGGACATCCGGGCCGAGGCCCCGACCTGGGAAAACCACAGGTTCTCGTCGCTCTCGTCGTCGCCGATGACGACGGTTGGCTCCTCGCTGACGGCGCAGGTGGCGTCGGCGTTCATGGATTGGTGGTGAACGATCCTGATGCCGGCGCTGTCGGTGATGAGGGTGGCGGGGCCGGACTGTGTTTCGGAGTCGCAGGCGAGGAGGAGGGTGAGGGCGGCGGTTGCGGCGGTGACTTCGATTCCGATCCTGGTCAAGGTGTTCTCCGGTTGTGCGACGACGGTAGCGAGGGTGCCGGGCAAATCTGGCTTCAGCCCCGGCCTCAGTTCAACCGGATCGCGTAGCGTGCCACCCGCTGGACGCCGAGCTCGTCCCGGGTCACCCACCACACATGGTCACGGTCGAAGACGGGTTCCACGTAGCCATCGAACTCGTCCGGCGCCGCCACCACTCCCAGGTAGGTGCCGTCCTCTTCGAAGACATCGAAGCGCATCGCTTCCTCCCAGACCACCGCTTGGGAACGCGGGTTGTCCGGGTCGTGGTCCTCGTTTCGAATCTCCCGTCCCTCGGTCGACACCTGCACCCAGATTCGTCCGTCCCGGCCGGCGTACAGGTCGGTGAAGAAGGGCTTGTGCTCCGGGATCGGCGGGCCGTCCCAATCCCAATCCGACACCAGGCTCCGCATGCGGCGCAGGATGCGTTCGCGCTCGTAGTCCCGCTCTGCGGCCGCCACGGGAACGGGCTCGATGTCGCGCTCGATGCGCAGAACCCCGTCGTCGTGAGCAAGTTCGATGCGGTAGTCGGCGGAAAAGCCGGTCAGAAGATGGCCGGTTGGATGAATCGTCCAGTAGAAGTCCGGTGTGAAGGGTACGCCTTCATTCACCGACGCGGTTCCTCCGCCCTCGATCTCGCGCTGGGCAGTGAGCAGGGGACGCTCATAGCCGATCCAGGGCTCCGGGATGGTGTCGAGCTGCGTTCCGTCCGGACCGAAGACGATCGTGTGCCAGTAGGGCTTCGCGTGCCGGTGCTCAGGATTCTGGGTGATGAGAAGGGTTTGGCCATTCCGGTCGACATACAGCGTCTTGAGACCGATCGGTGCGCCGAGCGTGGAGTATTCCCACTGGTCGATGTCACCTGTCTCCGGGCCAAAGACGTGGATGCGCATGCGGATGGGATCGCGTACGGTGATGCGGCCATCGGGGAGCACGGCGACCGCGTCGGCCATTGCGAATTCGCCGGGTCCCTCGCCGGGCCCTCCCAGGGTCTCGACATGCGTTCCCTCCTGGTCGAAGATCCGGACGTTCTGCGCTTGGTCGTCGAGGACGTAGACGTTCCGGTCGTTGTCGACGGCGATGGACGCGATCTGGCCGAAGAGGTATTCCTCCGGTCCGTCGACCTCGCCGATCGGGAGTTCGGGTACGAGGGTGGCTTCGGCCCGCCACACGCTGCCGGAGAGGGTTCGGACGATGGTGGTGTCACCGATGGTCTCGACTACCGATCGCGGGCCATCGTTCGGGGCATCCGTTTGGGGGCCGCAGGCGGCCAGCGCGGCTGCGAAGATGGCCATGGCCATGGCCGACGTCCTCGTCATTGTCTACCCCCTTGCTCGGGCCACAGGGTCGCGCCGGGACCAGCCCGCGGACGCCAGGGCGCGGACGCAAGGCCCCCGGCATTTCAGTTCGGCGGCCGGTCGGATCCCTCACGCAGGATTTCCATCAGGAATGCCGCGGCGCGCTCGGATCCCGTGCGACCGAGCCAGTAGACAGCCCGTTTGCGCACCTCCGGGTCCGTTTCCTTGCGGGCAAGTTCGATCATCTTGTCTATGATCCTGTCCGCGGCCCCCGGAACCCTTTCCTCGTCGGATTGGGCCTTCAGGTAGAGCGAATAGAGAAGCTCATCGCGCAGTTCCGCACTGTCCAGATCCCCGTACAACTGGTCGAGGAAATCCACGCTGAGGTTGAGCACGGGCTGCATGGACCAGACCTTCCATAGACTCAGGCGCATCTCGTCCGAGTTCTCCGAATCTTCAATGAGCGGAAAGAGCCAGGCGACTCTCAGCTCTCCGGTGCGTACCCTCTCGGCCAGCGCCCCCAGGAATTCAAGCCGGACTTCCTCGGAGTCCAATCTGTGAAAAACCGTTCGAGCCGAATCGGCGGACACGCGGCGCGCGAGTCCCGTGGCAACCACCTTCCGGAGTTCTTCCGGCTTCGACAAGTCGGCGGCAAACTCGACAAGAAGCTGATGCGTTCCGTCACCCGGATGACGGTAGAGTCCGGAGATCGCCGCATTCTGAATCTCGCGGTCGCCGGACTCCTGAAGGATGCTCGCGAGAGTCTCGGCGGTTTCGGGGTCCGCGAAGTCTGCCAGAGCAGCAACTGCCCAACGCCGGGTCCGGGTGTCCGCATGTGTCCTTGCAACCTCGGTCAACAGCTCGCGGGCTTCGACCGTGCCTTCGTGAGGCAACCAGTTGAGGGCCAGGTAGCGCAGGTGGGCCGAGCAATCATCATCTCGCGTGAGCGTCGCGCGCACCGTGGGCATGGCGTCGACTTCCAGCCGCAGCAGCGAGGTGAGCGCTTCCTGTTCAATCAACGCGTCCTCGCATTCTGGGTCGGGAGCCTCACCCCTCCAAGCCGGGAACGCGGCGCCGAGGTGGGCGAGCCGATCTTCAAGTTGGGCACGCAGGAGGCGAGACCGGATGTCAGCCGCGGCTCCGGTATCCGCCAGCTGGCTCAGCTCCCGATTCGCCTGCACGTATGCCATCAGCGCTTCCTCGCTCCGCTGTCTTACGAGTGCGTCCATATACGGCTGGTACTCTCGCCCCGGAATACCCAGAGCTGCCGCAGAATCCAGCTGCGCGCGATAGCGCTCGACGGACCGCTGCAGTTCCCTTTCAAGCTGCGCCTGTTGTACCGTCATTGCGTCCTGCGCCTCCCGGATGCGCGCCTCGAACTGCCGTTCCATTTCGCGGTATGCCGCAGTATCGGGGGTCAACCTCGCCCGCTGTTCCTCCAATCTCGCCTGCAAGTGCGCCATTTCCTCCGCGAAGTGCCGCTGCATCTCGAAGATCTCCGACGAGTCCATCGCCAGGACCACTTCCGAATGGCGAAGCACTTCCTCGGCTGCGTCGGGGTCGCCCTGCTCGGCGAGTTGCCGCTGGATGCGGAGGCGAAGTTCGCGAACGTCGTTGTAGAGGCGACCCGGTCTCCACACCCCATCCTCACGGTAGTGCTGCGCCGCCTCCCGGTAGACGCGCACCAGATCCAGGAGCATCAGAGCCTCGTCCAGATCCCCCTGCCGATACCGACCGAAGGCCTCCCAGTAGTAGGAGTCGGGAACAAAGCGCCCGTAGTTGAGTGCCGTGCTTAGAGGGTACTTTTCTCGAAGGGCCTGGAAGAGCTCCGCCGCGCGGTCGAACTCCTCCCGGTTCAGGGCCCGGCGGGCCTCCATGAACATCCGTTCTTCGTCCTGGTGGTTGCGGCGCGCCTCCTGAGCCGACAGGCGCCGCACCTCCTGAGCCGACAGGCGCCGCACCTCCGTACCAGGCAGGGACCCGGCGGTCATCACGGTGGCATCCCACGCCATCAGAGCCCCCAGAACGAGCCCCGCGCACCCCAGATTGCGTGCGTGAATCTTCATTTTTCATATCTCCAAGTATATGAGTAGTCTCTTTTCATATATGATTCGATATCATAGTCCGTCCGTAGTGGTCGCCGCGCGCACCCGGGGCAGGGCGCCCTTGAGCTCCATGCTCTCCCGGGCCAGCTGCCATTCGACATCGGGGGCACCGGAGCCCAAGCGGGAGATCTGGAGCAGCACGAGTTCGAGATCCTCGAGCAGGGCGAACTCCTCGGGGGTCCGCGCCACCGGCAGATCGAGGCGCATGCGTGTCTCGATGAGGAGTTCCCGGCCCCATGAAGCGAGGTCGCGCTCGGTCAGGGGCGTCCGCTGGTCGGTTCGGAAGGCGGTGAGCAGCGTTTCGGCCCGGCCCAGGTAACGGATCGTCTCGTGGTCCCTGCGGGGTGTGAGCCTACGCGGAAGGGCCTCTGTCCGCTCCACGGGCGCGGCCTCGGCGAAGCGCACGCCCTGTGACTCAGGCCCGCCCAGCGCCGCAGTGCCCGGTGGCACTCGGCGTTCGGCCATCAATGGCAGGACGCCGGCCGCGGCAACCTCCGGTTCCGGTTGAGCGGTTGCGTCCGGTCCGGCGCGATCGGCGACGGTCACCGATGGTGCGGTGGATTCGGAAGGCGGCGCGGCCAAGGTGGCGTCGGGTCGCTTAACCCGTTGCGCCTCGACCTCTGCCCCCACCGTCCCCACCTCACCCGGTAGCGGCGGTCCCAAGTCCCGGCCAAGCGCAATGCCCAGCACGAGAGATGCCGCCGCGCCGAACCCGGCAGCCCAACCCACCACGCGTCGCCGCCGCGACCACTGCCACGGCGCCGTGATCCGCTTGACCACCACCCCAGCCGCGGCCATTCGCCCCACCCGCTTACCCCCCACCACCCCACCCTGCCTCGATCCGCTTCCACATCTCCTCCCGGGGCGTCGCCGGCGCCACGTTGTAGCCCAGCGCATCGATCGCCTCGTGGTCCACCGCCCCACCCTCCCCCCGCATGCCGCCACCCTGCACCCCGGCGCTTCCACCAACCACCCCCGCCATCCGCCCCTCCACCCCCCGCCAGATCACCTCGGCCGGAACCTCCGGCGGGTCATGATACCCCCGCGCCTCGCGGCGGAGAAACTCGGTGAACCTGTCGAAGTCGCTCACGACGCCCACTCCCCGGCGTGAACCGCCAGATCCTTGCGCAGCCTTCTCCGCGCGCGAAACAGCTGCGACTTCGACGTCCCCGACTGGATGCCGAGGATCGCGCCGATCTCCTCGTGCGTGTATCCCTCGACATCGTGCAACAGGAAGACCGCCCGGGAGCGCTCGGGAAGTGCGTCGATCGCCCGGTGGAGGTCGGCGCGGAGGTCCGGTTCGAGCCGCCTGGACGGGTTCACGACGTGAAGGCGCTCATCGAGTTCGGTCTGGCGGTCACGGAACCGCCGGACCTTTCTGAGCTGGTTGAGCGACACGTTGGCGGCGATCGACGCGATCCAGGTGCCGAACGCCGAATCGCCGCGAAAAGTGCCGATCTTCGTGAACGCCTGCACGAACGTCTCCTGCGTGAAGTCCTGTGCGAGATCGTACTCGCCCGCGAACCGGTAGCAGAGCCGGAAGACCCGGTCCACGTTCGCCTCGTACAGCGTCCGCGCGGCCCTCTGGTCTCCGTCCTTCAAGCGCTGTATGAGTTGCGTTTCCGTCACCGAGCCGAGTCTCCGGTCGTGTGCCGGTTTTTCTGGCGACCCGTGGCGGAGTTGGTCGCCCCGTCCGCCACGGACCACCGGCTTCGAACCGTTGACACCGGCAATGGGCCGTTTGGTTGCACTCTGTCCCTGGCGAACGGGCACCGTGTCGGTGGCGCGCGAGGAGGAGGCCACGGAGTCGGCGTGCGGCGCCATCTCGTTCACCGCCGAATCCTCAGCCGGGTCACATAGGGCGTGCCGGCTTCATCCTCACCGGCGAAGAGAAGGTAGTCCCCGGTCGCGTATTCCCTGCTGGGGTTGATCCTGACCGCCTCCGGCACCGCGACCCGTCCGAGGAAGACGCCGTCTTCGCGGAATACGTCGATGGCCGTGCCCGCGTCGACCCGCGACCACGAAGACGTGGCCGGCGCCATCCACGAACAGGCCGGCGATGACCGGTTTGTGCTCCGGCAGGGCTCGCAGGTGGTCCGCCATCAACGCGGTGCCGAGTTCGGGGTAGCGTTGGAAGGTTGCGCGCACCTCGCCGCGGTCGGCTTCGTCGACAGCCGCCGGCCTGACTCCTTCCAGCGTGAACACCACGGTTGTGTCACCGGCGAGGGAACGCCTGTGGACCCGGTACTCGCTGCTGTTTGCGAACCAGACCTCGTCTCTGCAACCCAGGGCCCTCTTGAGACTTGGTCCGAAAAAGACCGGCCGCCGGTTGCCCGTTGACGGCAGATCGGCCAGCGTCCGCGTGAACTCCAGATACGGCAGCGTGTCCTGCTTCTCTCCATCGGGCGATACCCGGATCGGATAGTGATGGCGAAGGTCGTTGTCGGACATGTCGTCGCTCATCTCCACCTTCGGCAAACGCACCCGCCACTCCATGTAACTGCCGTCCGGCGCGATCGTGCAACGCTCCGTGAGCATGCCCGCGGCCAACCGGCGGACCCGCGTTCCGATGAACGTACCGTCCGGTGCGAAGATCGAATAGCGCGGCGCCCCCGAGTCCGCGACCCACAGCGTGTCGCCGCGTGCAATGGCGGGGCCCAGCGCTTCCCGGAACTCCCCCGGCCCCTGGCCCCTTCCGCCGAGCGTCCGCAGGAAGCCGCCATCGGCGTCGAAGACCTGAATCTCCTGCGTCGTGCCGTCCAGGATGTAGATGTTGCCCCGGGAATCGGCTGATACGGCGTCGACGTCGCCCAGGTACCCGTCGGGCGGACCCCAGATGCGGAGGTCCTCTTCGAGGGTCCACGGGGGAGTGGTGGTCCAGGCAGACGCGAGCGTGTTCTCGACGACGACCTGGACGGCGGTGGTGTCGTGAGGCACCGCACCGCCGGCCAACAGGCCCCACATGACCGCTCCAGGCCGCAGGCATCGTGTGGACCGCAGTTGCGCGGATGTGGGGTGGGGCATGGTCTTCCCGCGTTGGTGGGCTTCCCTCATGGGAATCGGAAACGGCTCTGTTCGTTCTGGGGACACGACAGCGGCGCGGATGGTTGCAATTCCCCGGCTGCGGTTCCAGAGTCCTGGTGGGATGACCACTTCATCACTTCGATCGAGGCGGCTATCGTACCCGTACCATGGCCAACCTTCCCCTACCCTTCTGATGGCCGAAATCGATCTCCCGCGCGGCCCCCGCGAACTCCTTGAGGCCGTCCGCGAGCCCCTCGGCTATCACCTGGGCGGCGAGCACCATATTACTCTCGGAGGCGGCACTGCGCTCGCCGCCCGTTGGGCGCACCGACACAGCACCGACGTGGACCTCTTCGTCGACCACGACATCCTCGTCCGACTTCCCGCCAGCGGCTTCCGCGACGACCTGGCCCGCCACATCGACGGCCACGCTTACCTGACCTTCCACCTGGGCCTCACCCGAATCGTCCTCCCGGCGGGTGAAATCACCGTCGATAGCTCCTACTCCATTACCACTCGGCCCCGCTCGGTCGACACCGTGCGCGGCACCCGAATCGGCGTCCACACCAATGCGGAAATCCTTGCAAGAAAGCTCGGCTACCGCATTCTCGGCGAATCCGCTTTCCTGTCTCGCGATCTGTACGACCTCGCCGTTGCCCGTCACCAGGATCCCGCCGCTCTCAGTACCGCCTTCGACACCGTCCACCCCCCCAACCTCTTCATCATCCAACGCGGCCTCAGCGAGCTTGACCAAGCCACCGTTGTCCGCGATACCCGTTCGCTCCTCCACCCTGCACACCCCGGTGAAGCCGCCGACTTCCTTGCCATGGTCCAGCGCCTCGTCGAGCGGGAGATCGACCGACGCAACCCTCCCACACGCTGATCTCCCATGCTCGATTTCAACCAGGTCCGTGCCTTCTACTTCGACCCGCCCCCACACGACCCCGAACGCATCCCCTCGCGCGAGGAGCTCACCGCCCGCTACGAGCGAGAGCGTTTCGAAGCCTGCGTCCTTCGCGGAGGCGATCCCGAGGCCGAGGCCCTCGGTCCCCACGGCTTTCTGATCGGTGGAGATGGCAAGCCGCTCACCGTCCACCACACCCTTCCTGAAGTTCAAGCGAAACTCCGTCCCCTACCTCTCACCTGGTTCGACAATCCTCGCCGCCACACCCGCACCCTTCCTCCGGGCGGCATCGAGGAAGCCCACCTCTTCTTCCGTTCCCTCTCCCATGCCTACCTCGCGGGACATCGCGACCGCCCTTCAGGCCCGCGCCTCCGCCGTCACTTCCAGTCGTCAGAGCTCTCCGGTCTTCCCTTGTCCCTTGTCTGGCACGTCCTTGCCTGCGTCCGCGGCTTCGACCTCAACCGACTTCTCGCGTACGGTGGCATCTCCCTTTACGAATTCGCCCGCGCCATCCACCTCACCGAAACTCGCCGCGCCTCCGTCACTCGCTGGATCAACCAGTTCGCCATTCGCCCTACCGAATGATCCGCAGGGGGACAGCACTAACCCCCCACCCCACCCTCCGGCGCCCCCAGATACCCCGCCTCGATGAACGCCATGAACCCGAAGAGCGCGCCCCACGAGTGGAACGGGTCGCTCGACAGCCGTTCATCATCGCCTGCGCCGGTGATCGAGGAGTAGTTTTCGCTCACGTAGCCTTTTCGGCGCCATTCGGACACGAACATGTCGAGCGAGCGCTGCGACAGCTCGGTCGCGACATCGTACGCCCCCGCCTTCCGCAACCCCAGGTAGGTGAGGAAGTTGAGCGGCGGCCAGATCGCGCCCTTCCAGTAGCGCTGCCGCGGGAAAGACGGATCGTCGCGCGTGGTGGAGGGCAGGACGTAGTCGCCCCAGAACTCGGCCGGGTTGAGGAGGTGGTCGCGGATGAGGCGGTCGGCGCGCCCTGGGTCCGTGACACCGGCCAGCAGCGGATAGAAGAGCGTCGGTGAGCGCCGCTCCGAAGGACGGCCGAGGTCGGTGCGATAGTTGAGGTAGTACCCGCGCTCCTCATCCCACAGCCCATCCAGCGCATCCGAGAACCGGTGCGCCCGCGCCGCCAGCTCCTCGGCTTCCGCGGTCCGCCCGAGCACCCCGGCCAGCTCGGCCAGCGCAATGCAGTCGGCAATGTACAGACTCGTAAGCCCCACATCCTGCAGCTCGAGCGTGTTCTTCTCCGGATTGAACGGCACGTCCTCGTACATCGGCGAGTCGTCCATTCCGGACTCGTAGCCGGCGGTCCGCTTCGTTCGGACGGCTGGTTCGTTGAAGGGATTCCGCGCCTCGTGCGACCCATAGCTGAGCAGTCCTCCGTTCAGCCGCTTCTCCGGCCACCACCGGTTCCACGCCAGCAGCGGATCGAAGGCGGCCTCCAGGAACCACCGTTCCGGGTACCGCCGGTACACCTCCCGCACCATGATCCCACCGACCGGCGGCTGCGAACGGTCCCACGACTTGCTGCCGTTGCCGCGGTTGTCGTTCGGCAGGAACCCCTCCGCGGTCGCGCCCCGCAGGTGCTCGATCACGTTGGCGATCGCCAACTCGCGGCTGTCCAGCGCCGTCATGTAGGCCAGGAAGAAGTTGTCCCAGCCGAAGAGCGCCACGCCGCCGTATTCCCGGTTCCAGAGCCGTCCCACGGTCGACACGACGCGGTCGTGGCGGGGCTCGTAGATCGTGTTCCAGGCGATGCCGGAGGTGACGGCGAGGTAGGCTTCGGAGAGGTCGCCGTACTGCCCGGCACGGTCCCTCAGCGCCCCCTCCGCCGCATCAAGCGCGGCACGGATCTCGTCCAGATCGCGCTGCCGGCCGGTCGACACGCCCACCGGCTCGTCCAGCCGCACCACACGGTGTCGAAGCAGCGTCTCGGTGTAGGGATCCTTCTCCGCGACGCCCATTATGTGAATGGGATTGGTGGCGATGGGGTGCCGGGCCACGAAGCCGTCTCCGGAAGACCTCACCGTGCCCTCCCGGTTCCAGGCGAAGCCGACACTCACCACCAGCTCGTAGTAGGCAGATTTGTCGGCCACTTCGGGGCTATTGTGGCCGACAACGTCCATGGGGACCGGTTTGTCCGCCACTTCGGGGCCATTGTGGCCGACAACGTCCGCGCCGGGTGGATCGAGGGGCGTGACCAGCACCACCAGGTCGTCCCCCGCGTGGCCCGCCTCGACGGTGGCCGACAGCCCCTGCCATTCGACATCGAGCCGCATGTACGAGCCATCGAGCGCGTGGACGCCGGGACGGATCTTCTCAACATCGTCGCCGCGCCGACCGATCAGTGCGTCGCCGAGGTAGCCCTCCTCCAGCCACGAGTGCCGCTTGATGGCCAGGTCCACCGTCAGACCCGCGGGGAGCAGGACGTAGCGGAGCACGTCGCGGCTGTCCCAGGTGTTCCAGCCGCGCGCGAGTTCCGACTGGATGGCCCGGTATTCCTGGACGTCCGCCAGGTCCGCATGGTACTCGGAGAGACGGTCGGGCCAGTCGCTCGAGCCGGCGTCGGTCCCGCTGCCGTCGACGAACCCGGATGGGCCCGGATCGGAACACGCGGTCAGCCACGCACCGAAGGCGATGGCCACGAAGCCCGCGACAGGAAGGGCCGCGGGGACCTTGCGTGTCGGCGGATGGGGCATCGGGCTGCTCCGCTGAGCGAGGGCGGGGAAGGGACGGCTTCCGGTCCACGGCAGACTATCGGGTGCGTGCGTCCGGAGACACGATGGACGCACGACCGGTGCCTCACGCGGACCTGATGACCACAAGACTGGTGCGCTTGCGAAGTCGCTGGCAACACCGGCGGGCGGGGACTATGCTTCGAGTCACACACCCGCCTTCTCTGACCTCCTCACCCACCCCAATGACCTTCCAGCCCCTCGACATCGCCGCATTCATCGGCTTCCTGACGCTCGTGGTCGGCATCTCCCTCTACGCTTCGCGCGGAAAGCACGACGCCGCCGACTACATCCTGGCGGGCCGGAACCTCCCCTGGTGGCTGATCGGCTTCTCGCTGATCGCGTCCAACATCTCGACCGAGCACTTCGTGGGGATGGCGGGCCGCGGGTACGACCTGGGTCTTGCGATCGCGAGCTACGAGTGGATGGCGGCGGTCACCCTCGTGCTGGTCGGGCTCTTTTTCCTCCCCCGGTTCCTCCAGGCGGGCATCTACACGATCCCCGAGTACCTCGAGTTCCGCTACGACGTTCGCACCCGCACCCTCATGGCCGCTTTCATCATGGCGGCGTACGTCTTCGTGGCGCTGGCGACGGTGCTCTACTCGGGCGCACTCGCGCTCGAGTCCATCTTCGGGATCGACCTCAACCTGGGCATCTGGCTGATCGGGATTCTCGCCGGGGGCTACACGATCTACGGAGGGCTGAAGGCGGTGGTCTGGTCCGACCTGCTCCAGGGTGTGGCGCTGCTGCTGGGCGGGGTGGTGGTGACCGTGCTGGGGTTCAAGGCGATCGGCGGCATCGAACCGTTCCTGGAAGCCGCGGACGGCAAGCTGAACACCGTGCTCCCCTGGAATCACCCGGAGATGCCGTGGCTGGCAGTCTTCGTGGGCGGACTCTGGATCCCCAACCTCTTCTACTGGGGACTGAACCAGTTCATCACACAGCGGACGCTCGCGGCGCGGAGCCTGGCGGACGGGCAGCGCGGGATCTTCCTGGCCGGGTTCATCAAGCTGGCGATCCCCTTCATCATCGTCTTTCCGGGGATCATGGCGGCCGAGCTCTTCGCCGATCAGGTGACGAATCCCGACCAGGCCTACCCGGTCATGATGCGCGAACTGCTCCCCGTCGGGCTGACCGGCGCCATGTTCGCCGCACTCTTCGGCGCCGTGATGAGTTCGCTCGACTCGATGCTCAACTCGGCCGCGACGATCTTCAGCGCGGCCCTGGTGCTGGTCGGGTGTCTGTGGGCGCCGCTGGTGGCGAAGGCGGGGAGCGTCTTCGACTACATCCAGATGTTCTGGGGGTTCATCTCGCCGGGGATCGTGGCGGCGTTCCTGTTCGGGATCTTCGTGCCGCGGACGCCGCCGGTGGCCGCGTTCGGAGGAATGATTCTGGGGATTCCGGTGTACGGGCTGCTGCTGTGGCTACTGCCCGAGGTCGCGTTCCTGCACCACATGGCGATCACGTTCATCGTGATCTCGGGGTTCATGGTAACCCTAACGTTACGTCAGGGTTTGGCCGAGCCGCGCAGGCTGCCGCGGTCGGCGGCGCAGGTGGACCTGACGCCCGCGCCGGGAGCGAAGTGGTGGGCGGGTGGGGTGATCGGGTGCGCGGCGGTGCTGTATGTGATCTTTTGGTAGGGGCCTGAATCACTGATGAGCGGCAATTGGCAACGAGATTCCTCATGAGTCGGCAGGAGCGGCTGGGAGGAGACGACTGATGCACAAATACGAGATCATTCTCTACTGGAGCGACGAAGACGGGTCCTTTGTCGCCGAGGCTCCCGAGTTGCCCGGATGCATGGCGCACGGCGACGACCAGGAGACCGCATTGCGGAACATCAAGGGCGCGATGCAGTTCTGGATCGAAAGGGCACAGGAACTGGGACGGCCCGTTCCGGAACCCAAGGGCGAGCGCCTGATGCTGGCCTGACGGCAGGAACATCCGACCCCGCCTCGCGCAGGTCCGTTATTCGCCTGCTCAACTCGTCGAGGAACTCGGACAGGGTCATGGCGAACGCGCTCGCGAACTTGGTAGCCGCCTCGACGGTGAGGCGCACTGTCTCCTTTTCCAGCCTCCGGACGTGCCTCTCCGACAGCCCGGGGATCTCGGTTTGCTTCAGCTGCCGGTCACTCCTCATGTCCTGAAGGGCCTGCGACACGTTCTCCATCTCGTACCGGCGGATTTCCACATCGGACAGAAACATGGGATCCACGGCCTGCAGCATCTGGGACGGCCCCATATGCACATCCCGGTCAGGCCAGTACAGGTAGGAACCGGCCGAATCGATCTCGAATCGGCTGACCACTGTCGGCTCGAACCGCCTGACCCGAGGGAGCCTTCGGATTGGAAACTCCCTGACGCTCATATCCCCGAGGACCGCCACCAGAGAGTCCTCAAGGACATAGGCGTCGATGATGCCCTCCCACGGAGCCGGTCGGTGGAGCGCGATGACCAGACGCTTCACGACTGACGGGTCCCGGCAGACTCGTAGACGCTGATCCGGCTTGTGAAGCCGTAGTGTCGACGCGAGGCGCAGTACTGCCTGTTCCGGTACGTCCAACACCACCAGATAGCGAGTGTCGGTATCCACCCAGTTCGGCAACCTGAACCGGTCTGGGCCAATCAGCTCGCTGGCTCGGGCCACGACCAGACTCGGCTCCGGTCCGGCCCGGGAGGTGGCAACCAGCTGTTTCGCAAGGGAGCGAATCCCAGAGTCCGGCAAGCAGGCTTCCGCAGTGCCGCAGAAAGCAATGTGGCTGAAAGTTCTCCCGTCACTCATCCGTCCTGACTCCGTTCCCATTCTGTGAACAGCGCTGCGCGGTGCACGATAGCCAGCCGCAGGATTGTCCTCACCGTCCTTGCGGGAATGCGTTTCAGCTGAAACCGCACGTCGTACTCCGGGGGCTCCTGCAGGAAGAAGACGCGTATTTCCCACGCGTCCACGACTCCTGCGTGGAAGTGTGGCGGTCCGTGGTCGCCGGTGTGAAACCACAAGCGACACCCGGGCAGTTGGAACGCCTGGAGCTGTCCCAAGAGCTAGTGTCATGTCACGCATCAAACGTCGGATAGAGACGCTTGAGCTTTACGCGGG
>JAPPGM010000182.1 GCA_028874995.1 Gemmatimonadota bacterium
ACTTAACACCCCCCGGAGGCCGGTGCTCTCTTGTGGGTGTGAGAAATCCGGGCTATGGGCGTGCTAACGCGCTCCCCGTTGGCGCGGGGCGGCGCTGCTCACGATGAGGGTGCGGCGGTTCGCAGACTTGGAGCCCTTCACCTATTCCTCGTCATCGAATCCCGTCGGCAGCCGGTTGAACGCGCGGTGTGCCAAGCGTGCAAAGGGTGAGCTGGGAAACGTCCGGACAACCGTGAACAGAAAGACGGCAATGGCGGCAGCCGAAGCGAGAATCGGTTCGACCGCGTCGCGAAGCCGAGACAGCCGCCGTCCGATCGACGGACTGACGTACTCGGCGTGGTATTCCTCCAATTGCACGGCGAGTCGGCGTCCGTCCTTCCGCTCCCAAGCCAGCTCGACAGGGGTCCTGTCGTCATCGTTGGCAGCCGTCAGCATTTGCCGCCGAAACTCTCGGGGAGCACCCTCCACGATCTGCCGCACGATCACGGGCCTTGTGGCCACGCGCGCGGCTGCGTGGAGCGGTGTATCCCCCCTTTCATCCTTGACCAGAAGCAGATCATGCCTGCGTTGTTCAACCATCTCGGTCACGAGTCTCGCTACGGCACCGACGTTCGCATCGGGCCGGAGCAGGGCCGCGTGAAGCAGTGATGTGGCGGTTCCGTCGTCTCGGCGGAAACTGCGGCTTTCGAGCAAACCGGGGCTGTGATCGAGGAGCAGATTGGTCGCTTCCTCGGGAACCGGGCTGAATGCAACCGCCACAGCGAGCGGAGTAGCGCCGGACCTGTAGTCGGCTGTGAGCGTGTCCAATCCGGGGATCTCGAGGAGCAACCGGATCACTTCAGGGAGCTTGCTGCGTTCAGCGGCGTGAATCAGCGGCGTTCCCGCCAACGAGTCGTGCGGCGTGACGTCGAGCCAGACCGACATGCAGTTCTCGACATCAAGGACCGTAGCCCGGTCAAAGTACTCCGGCTCTCTGCGCCAAGCATCGCAGCGGTCGGCCAGGCGCATAGTGACAACCAGCCCGGCGCGGGCCAATTCCGATTCGGAGGCTCCGTCAAGGTCGGGGGTGCCGATGGCATACGGCTCCAGGACTGCTCGGTATGAGCCGGTCGAGCGTGCCGTGAACGCCACTCCAGGCTCAGCGTCCGTCTCGCGGTCGCAGGCGACAACCGCACCCAAGTCGTCAAGGACGCAGATGTCGAGATCGGTCGCCCGCGCCTCCCCGGCAGCCGACACCCGGTAGTCCTCGCCCGCTTCGACGTGAAACGAGAGTTGTTGGGGCGAACTTCCCACCGCCACCGAACCAACGACCAGGCCCCAATCATCGCCGCGCACGACCGAGCCGCCGTCGTTGCGGGGGATGTCCCAGCCTTCTTCCACGAACGACGTAAGGACGCCAAGCGTCGCGATCGAAGGGACGTCATCCGCAATTCCGACATCGGCGTCCGCTGCACTCGTCAGGACCGCGATTCCCGCGTAGGCGGAAGGTCCATCAACCCCCACCGCCGTGAGCAACACCGCCCGCACACCGGTTCCGTTGGCCGTGAAGTCCAGGATCGGACCCGCGTCCGGCAGCAGGTGGCACGCGATTTCCCGCTCCGAACCGCTGTCTGACAGGCTCCCGGGATCGACAACGCACACGTCAAGATCGCTCACGCCCGGTGTGCCGACACCCACGATCCGGTAGACCCGCCCGGTCTCGACGCGGAAGGCAATCCGCTTCTCATCGCCTTCCGCGATCCGCGAAATGGCCAGCGACCACGCATTGCTGGCGGCCAGAAGCTGCCATCCGGGCTCCACCCGCTCGAGGATCCGCCGCGCGACCTCGGCAACCGCGCGACCGGGTTCCGTTTCCTGAGCCTGGGTTGGGGTGGCGAGGGCCACCGCAAAGGCGAACCCAAGGACCTTCATCACTCTATTGCGGCAGGCCGAAGATCCCCGTCCGTTGACCCGCGAGCACCGCACGAATTCAGCCTTTGCGCGCGATGGCGACCATTGCCCGAATGACGGCTTCGCTCGCACCGCTGCGGCTTAGCGAGAGCAGATCGCCCGCAGACACGTCGAACTCAGCCTCACACCCGGTGATGATTTCCACAATCACCTCCTCCTTGAGCCCCTTCGACACCATGTCCACTACGTCGGCGTTGGTAAGGACCCGCGGGGTCGCGCCCGACTCTTCCACGCCCGTCCGCGCCTCCGACACGTCGCACGGCCCCAAAGTCCCCGCAGGACGCTCCCCGTTGGGCATGGTGGCACAGGACACACAGGAGACGAGGACCAACTGGGGCAGAACAACACGACTCGCGCGCTCAAGCCACGAAACCGGCTGCGGACAAAGATGGAATCTGGAGGATCGCCATTTGTGGCGGTCGTTCCACCACCGATCGCGGGTTCGCCAGCGACCGAGGGGAGTTGGACTGAAAGTCGACACGTCTAGCCTCGTGGGATGCTTGGGATCGCAGGACACCCCAAACTGAGGCCGTCTAACGTGACAATGCAAGGGCGACTGTCACGAAAATCCGAACACTCTCCTTCAAAATGTGACAGGGAGAAGCACTGTATCGCTGATACCTGCGTATTCTATGGAGCTGATCGTCTATTGATCGCGATTATGGAATGAGCGTGATAACTCAGTCGAGTAGACGAGCACGAAACGGGATCTCCCCCTCGCCATCGCCAAGCTTGAGTTTCCTGACCCGGTCACGGAAGCGCGCGGCAGTGCCTCGGCGCGTTGCTGACGACCACGGTCACGCGGAACAGGGCTGGTTCATTCTCGTGGCCCACGCTTCCGCCCCACACGAGGAGCGAGAGGGTTGTTGGGCCGAAGGTGGCGATGTTTCTCGGTATACGTGCGGTGCCGTACCGCGTTGCTGAAGTGGTAGTCGCTGATCCACTGACCGCCGCAGTAGGACATGAGGTCCGCCCGGTGAGGGCTCACCAGTTCGCCCTCAGTGCGGTTATAACCCCATGCACCGATCGTGCCCGACGGATAGATGACCGGCAGGTCGGTCAGCTCGGGAACGCGCTCCATCAGCGCGATCCCGTCGGCACCGGGAAGGAGCCGGTCCAGCAGGACCAACCCTGGGCCTGTGGATCGTCACCAGGCTGGCCACCTCCTCCGGATCCCCGGTCACCACTGGAGCATAGCCCGCCTCGGTCAGGGCGCGCGCGCCATCGACGACCACTACCGCCTCGCGAGGAACCAATGAAATCCGTGACCGGGAACAACCATCGGTCCGTGAGTTGTTGAGGAACTGCCGGGAGTCGGCTTGAGCCTCGAGCCGGTTCAAATCGGCGCGAAGGTGACCGATACCCGGGTGAAGTAGATTCTCGTCCGGCCCGCGAAACCCGACGAGTCCGTGCCGATCAGGATCCAGGCCCGGCCATCGGAAGACACGGACACCGTTGATGGAATCGTTTGGGCCTCGAAGGATTTGAGCTCCCACTGAAACGGTGTCTCGCACTGTCTTGAGTTGGTGATGTCGCCGAACGCCACGGCCTGTGTCCCGCCGCTGTTACCGTTCCCGACATCAATGTTCATCCGCAGGTAGGAACCCTCGAGTACGGGCAACGGCTCCACTTCGGTAGCACCCGCCTTGACCGTGACGCTCTCGCCCGGCGGGGCGCCGATGCCGAAGCATCCGGCCGGTACCTCGGTGGCGATCTCGAGGCTGACGGTGGCTTCATATTGCCCGGGCGGAAGGCCATCGATGGGTCCCTTGAAGAACATGAAGAGATCGAGGCTGTGGTTGGTTCCAGCGATGAACAGCCCGGACCGCGACTCCAGCGGGGCCGGGAGCGCCCGGTGGTCGGAAACCATCTTGAAGTCCGGCAAGACGCCGGGCGGATAGTCCGCGAATCCTGCGACGAATCCCTGGGGCCCGCGGTCGAAGTCAAAGGTGAACGTCGTGTCGGCCGGCTCGGTCGAATCGCATGCGGAGACCAGCATCGACGAAACCAGCAACAGGGTCGTGATCGCCACGGGAGACCGTGTGAAGGATATGTTTGACATGGTTTGCATCCTTGAGTTGAAGCAATGTGTGTGACATACAGTCAGACACTACACGACCCACGGTGCGGTTGTTCCAGTGGGTGAGTTGCCCGGTGGCCCGCCCAGGGTACGGCAGCTTGCGATTCACCGCCCCGGCACCCCCCCAACACCCGGCGTTCCGCGCGCGCGCTGCCTCGGACAACCTTCACGGGGAATCCGCAGGCATGAAGTAGCCGACCCCGCGCTCGTTGCAGATGTAGGTTGGGTCGGCCGCGTCGTCGCCCAGTTTGCGGCGGAGCCGCTTGACGACCGCCCGCACGAGCTTGGGATCCGTGGAGCCCTGATCCCGCCGGCGCCACGCCTGGCGCAGCAGCGACTCGTGCGTGATCACCCGTCCCGCTTTGAGTGAGAGCACCCGTAGCAATTCGTACTCGGTGGGCGTCAGCTGCACCGGCTGGCCCGCGACGGTGACGTGGCGCTGGTCGTACCGGATGGTCAGTTCCCCGAGCGCGAATGGTCGAGGCCCGGTGACACGGCGCAGCGTGGCCCGCACTCTGGCCGTCAGCTCCGACGGGGAGAACGGCTTGACGATGTAGTCCGCGGCGCCCGCATCGAGCGCCCTGACGATCGTTTCGTCCCTTCCGTAGGCCGAGATGAAGATGACGGGCAGGTCGGTCAGCTCTGGAACCCGCTCCATCAGCGCGATGCCGTCGGTCCCGGGGAGGAGCAGGTCCAGCAGGACCAACCTGGGCCTGTGGATCTTCACCAGGCTGGCCACCTCCTCCGGATCCCCGGTCACCACTGGAGCATAGCCCGCCTCGTCGAGCGCGTCCCGTACGTACCGCAGCATCTGCGGGTCGTCGTCGACGACCAGGATGCGCGTAGGCTCCTGCTCCGCCGGGCCCCGGCGCCGGCCGCTTCGCGCCCGACCCGAAGAGGTGGTGTCTGGCTCCTCGTCTACCGGCACCGTGAAGGTGAATCGCGTGCCCTGTCCCACACCGCCGCTTTCCGCCCGGATTCGGCCTCCGTGCGCCTCGACCAGCCCCTTGCAGATGGTCAGACCCAGGCCGGCTCCTCCGATCCCGCGCTCCCGGTCGCCGCCGACCGGCGGGGCGTACTTGCGAAACAGGTGCGGCAGTCGGTCCGGCGGGACGCCACGGCCCTTGTCGCTCACCGAGATCGCGACGTGCACGCCTTCCCGCGTCGCGTCGATCCGGATGGGCGAGGCTTCCGGAGAGTACTTTGCGGCATTGGACAAGAGGTTGCCCAGAACCTGGACGATGCGCGCCCGGTCGGCCATCACCCGCGGCAGGTCCGTGGGCAGGTCGATTTCGAGGGTGTGTCGGCCCGCGCCGCTGACGAAGGTGCCGCGCGCCTCGTCGATCAAGGAGGTGACCTCGACCGGCTCAGGCGACACCGACAGGGTGCCCGTCACGATGCGCCCGTGGTCGAGCAGCTCGCCGATCAGGCCGCGCATGCGGTCGGCCTGGTCGTCGATCACGCGAAAGAACTGCAGCATCTCGGCAGGGTCCGGCGCCGGCGATGCCCCCAGCACGGTTGCCGTGGAGCCCTTGATCGAGATCAGCGGTGTTCGCAACTCGTGGCTCACGATGCCGAGGAACTCGGCGCGCATGCGCTCCAGTTCCTCGAGAGGCTCCAGATCCTGCAGCGTGACCACGGCCGACAGGACCGTGCCATCGTCCGCCTGGATCGGTGTCGCGTTAACCAGGGTGGTCACGCTCCCGCCATCAGGCACCGAGATCGTCATCTCCTCGGCGCGCACTGTCTCGGCCCTGCCCAACAGCTGCGCCAGCGGAAACTCCGCCAGGGAGACCTCTCTCCCGTCCGCGCGGTGACAGATGATCGCCTCCAGCAATTGCGCGGGGGGGCACCCGGGCATGTTCAGCGCGTCAAAGATCCGGCGCGCCTCGCGGTTGAACGACACGGGCTCGCCGGTCGGCCCGTCGAATACCACCACCCCGACCGGCGAAGTCTCGATCAGGGTCTCCAAATTGGCCCGCGTCCTCCGTTCTTTGCGATGTGCGCGAGCGTTCGTGATCGCGGTTGCCGCCTGGGCGGCGAACAGCGTCAGCACCTCCTCATCCGCGCTCGTGAAATCCCGACCGTCCTCCTTCTCGGCGAGAAAGAAGTTGCCGACGTTCATGTCGCCATGTCGCAGGGGCACTCCCTGCATCGTCTTGGACCGCATCAGATTCGACGAGAAACCGAGCGCACGGACATAGGTAGGCAGGTCCCCCACGCGAATCGGAGCGGCAAGACCCCTGAAGTGATCGAGGAGCCGCGGTCCGTCCGCCCAGGCAGCCATCTCGTCCTTCTCGGCCGGCGTGAAGCCGGATGTCACGAACTCCTCGGTCGTTCCGGTTTCGTTGACGGTGGCGATCACGCCGTAGCGCGCCCCGGTGAGGGCACGAGCGCCATCGACGACTTCCTGCAGCACGGTGTCCAGATCGAGGCTGCTGCTCGCGCGCAGCACGGCCGCGCCGAGTCTGGACACGCGTTCTCGCAATGCCTCGATCTCCCGCCGCAGCTCGGCTGATTCGTCCGTCATTTGTTCAGCCCCCTTTGGTCACCGGCAGCCCGCAGCATGATGCGGCCGCCATCGGCGTGTCGCTTGTTTATCACGAAGATATACCCGAAATGTCGCGTGACAAGCGGGGGGCCGAAGCCGGCGGGGCGGACTATCCACCCTGGGGTGGGTCACGCTATCCGATTGACCCGGACGGAGTTGACATTATGTGATGAAAATATCACGTTATTCGTTCATCTTATTGGACAAATATCGCATTATTCAATATGACACGATACACTATCACTCTAAACCAAAGTCAATCTTTTCGAGAGCGAGAGAACCACGATGATCGGATCCGATGCCACACGGGGTGGAGGTCAGGGTGACCGAAAGCGTTTGGGCATTAGGACTCGGATCGCCCCCGCGCTCGCGTGCGCCATGGCGTTCGCCTGCGCGGACGAGCCCACCGAACCGCCGGGTTCGCTTGCGATATCCGTCGTCGCGCCATCGGCCCGGTCGTTCACCGTCGGCGAGACTCTCCGGCTCGAGGCGGAAGTGCGGGACCAGTCGGGGGAGGTGCTCCCCGGCGTTGCCGTCGCGTGGTCGAGCGGCGACGACCGGATCGTCACGGTAAGCCCGGAAGGAGTCGTGACCGCGGTGGCACCGGGAACGGCGACCGTCACCGGGTCCATTGCGGACGCGACGGGAACCGTACAGCTCAGCGTCGCCGACCCCGAGGTCGCGGTGCTCCTCTCGCTGTACCTGTCGACAAACGGCGACGACTGGACCCACAACGACAACTGGTTCGAGGACGATGACCTCGCGACCTGGTACGGCGTGGAGACGGACAGCGCCGGGCGGGTGATCGGGCTCGACTTGTCGCGTAACAATCTCGCCGGGCTGATCCCGCCGAGGCTGGGTGGCCTTGCGAACCTGCGGAAGCTGGATCTCGGCGGAAACGAACTCGCGGGCGAAATCCCAGGGGAACTCGGTGGTCTCGCCAACCTGGAACGCCTGGATCTGAGCCGAAACGAACTCGACGGGTACATCCCGGCCTACCATGACTTTGATAGTGGCGTCACGGGACTCGGCGCGCTGTCCAACCTGGTGTGGCTGGATCTGAGCGGCAATCGGCTCGAGGGCGACATTCCATGGGAACTCAGGGGGCTCACCAGCCTGGAACACCTGGATCTGAGCGGAAACGACCTTTGGGGAGGGATCCCGGCGTCCAACGGCGACGGACTCGACGCCCTGCACGAGCTGACATGGCTGGACCTGAGCGGCAATCAGCTCAGCGGGGACATCCCCTGGGAACTCGGTTGGCTTACCGGCCTGGAACGCCTGGATCTGAGCGATAACGAACTCGGCGGACACATTCCGGCAGAGGGCAACGACGACGGACTCGGTGCGCTGTCCGAGCTGACTTGGCTGAACCTGAGCGGCAATCAGCTCAGCGGCGTCGTTCCATGGGAACTCGGGCTGCTCGCCAAGCTGGAGACGCTGTGGCTCAGCTACAACCAACTGGAAGATTCGCTCCCGTCGGAGTTGGGCTCCCTCGAGCGGCTGACCTGGCTCATGGTGGGCGACAACACCGACCTCACAGGGCCGTTGCCGCGGTCGTTCCTCGATCTCGAGCTGGAGGTACTCGGATACGCCAACACAGGCCTGTGTGTCCCTTGGGGAGCGGACTTCCGGACGTGGCTGGACGAGATTTGGCAGCATCTGGGGACGGGCGCGGTCTGTGGCGTGGATGGCGATCGCGCGGCGCTGAAGGAGTTGTACGACTCGACGGCCGGCCCCGACTGGAACGACAACACCAACTGGCTGACGGACGAGCCGATTGGCGAATGGTTCGGTGTTCGGACCGACAGCACAACCGGGCGTGTGACGCGCCTGGTGCTCCCGGCCAACAAGCTCACGGGACGCCTTCCCGCGGAGCTCGGCCGTTTGGACGCTTTGGAAGTTCTGTCGCTTCGCGAAAACGACCTCACGGGTCCGATCCCGCCCGAACTCGGCGATCTCAAGGTCCTGAATGGATTGATTCTCCACGACAATAACCTGACGGGGATGATCCCACCGGAGCTCGGCAACCTCGACAAGCTGGAGTTTCTGCGGCTGCACGAGAACGAGAGCCTGACCGGCGCGCTGCCGTTGTCACTGTCCAATCTTCCCCTAAGAGTGTTCTGGTACAACAATACCGACTTGTGCGTCCCGGATGACGCCTCGTTTCGCCAATGGCTGGCCAGCATCGACAGTCACGAAGGCACGGGCGTGGGATGTCTTTCGGACCGCGCGATCCTTGAGGTATTCTACGACGCCACCGACGGGCCGAACTGGACGAACAACACCAACTGGCTGACAGACGCACCGCTTGAAGAGTGGTACGGGGTGACGATCGACGCCCAAGGATGGGTCACGGGGCTGTCTCTCTACCAGAATAGTCTGACAGGCACGATCCCACCGGAGTTGGGATCGCTTTCCGCGCTATCACACTTGGAGCTGCGCAGCAACGATCTCTCGGGTTCGATCCCGGCCGAATTGGGGGCGCTGTCCGCGTTGTCGAATCTCTGGCTCGCGTGGAACGATCTTTCGGGCCTGATTCCCCCGGAGCTTGGGAAGCTTGTCAGCCTGCGCGGCTTGAATCTGCAAGGGAACAACTTGTCGGGTGGGATCCCGCCGGAACTCGGCCAGCTTCACGGACTGATTCGCCTCATCTTGGGTTACAATCCGCTTGCCGGTGACATCCCTTCGGAGCTTGGCGAACTGGCCAACCTGCAGTGGCTGTGGCTGGGCGGTGCGGAGTTGTCGGGTCCCATCCCGTCGGAACTCGGCCAGCTCGCGGAGCTGTACGACCTGTTTCTCGAAGACAACAACCTGTCCGGCGCCATCCCGTCGGAGCTGGGCAATCTCACCAAACTGAAACAGCTGGTCACAAGAGGGAACGAAGCTCTCTCGGGTCCGTTGCCTCTGAGCCTGGAGGGTCTTCCGCTAGAACGATTCTGGTATAACAATACCGACATCTGCGTGCCACTCCAAGCGTCGTTCCGTGCTTGGCTGAGCGGAATCGAGGATCACCAAGGTACCGGAGTCGATTGTGCCGCTCCGCAGTCCGACCGCGATATCCTTGAGATACTGTACAGCGCCACTGACGGCCCGAACTGGACAAACGACATCAACTGGCTAACCGATGCGTCCCTGAATGATTGGCACGGGGTTACGACCAATTCGGACGGAAGGGTCACCCGACTGGATCTCGATAACAACGGCTTATCGGGTGCCATTCCCCCGGCACTGGGCGGCCTCGCCGACCTCGAGCACCTAACTCTTTCCCGCAACGAACTGACGGACTCCATTCCGCCTGAGTTCGGCGATCTCGAGTCCCTGATATCCCTGGTGCTCGACGTTAACGATCTCACCGGGTCGATCCCCCCGGAGCTCGGCGGCCTCGACTCCCTGAGATCGCTCTCCCTAGGACACAATCAACTGTCGGGGTCAATCCCGGGGGAGCTCGGCGGCCTCGACTCCTTGACACGCCTGCAACTCACCTCCAATGATCTGTCGGGCTCGATCCCACCTGAGCTCGGCGACCTCGAAGCCCTGAGAGTGCTCCATCTCGGAGAGAATCAACTGTCGGGTTCGATCCCGCCGGCACTGGGCGAGCTCGCCAGCCTCGAGATGCTGACTCTCTACCGCAACCGTCTGACAGACTCGATCCCCCGGGAGCTTGGTGGCCTCGACTCCCTGTGGCACCTGCGCCTTGACAGCAACACACTGTCCGGGTCGATCCCACCTGAGCTCGGCAACCTCGAAGCCCTGCAGAACCTCATCCTCTACAACAACTTACTGACGGGTTCCCTGCCGCTGTCCCTGGCCCGGCTTGGATTTCTGAGACAGTTCGCGTATTACGACACCAACCTGTGCGTGCCGACTGACGCGTCTTTCCGGCAGTGGCTGAACGCGATACCGAACCACCAGGGCACAGGCGTGGACTGCGTGAGAAAACTGACGAACCATTCCGCCGCGGACTATGAGCCCGCGTGGTCCCCGGACGGTGCCCACATCGTTTTCACGTCCGACCGCGACGGAAACCGCGAGATCTACGTGATGGACGCGGACGGAACCGATGTCACTCGCCTAACGAACGACTCTGCCAACGACTCACAGCCCGCGTGGTCTCCCGATGGTCGCAGAATCGCTTTCGTCTCCGACCGCAGCGGCAGCGACGTGATCTACGTGATGAATACAGACGGAACGGATGTTACCCACGTCCGATATGGTGCTCTCATCTCGGGGCCGGCGTGGTCCCCCAATGGCCGCAAGATCGCTTTCGCGTCCGTCGACGACGGCGACGGGGAGATCTATGCCATGAACGCCGACGGAACCGGAACTGTTCAGCTTACAAACAACTATCCCGCTAGCGACGCACAACCTGCGTGGTCTCCCGATGGCAGGCGGATCGCTTTCGCATCCAACCGCGTCGGCGGCAGCTTTGATATCTACGCAATGGACGCCGACGGGACAGACGTCACCAGTCTCACGGCCTATTTCGATTCAGCATATTCTCCTACTTGGTCTCCCGACAGCCGCAGAATCGCTTTCCATGTGGACCTACCCAACAACACGGAAATCTATGCCATGAACGCCGACGGGACAGGTGTTACAATCCTGACCGACCATTCCGCCCACGACGCACAGCCCGCATGGTCTCCCGATGGTCTCAGAATCGCTTTCGCTTCTGATCGCGACGGAAACTGGGAGATCTATGTGATGGAACTTCCCTGACGCGGAAAGAGGAGAGGAACCGGATCTCAACATCTCATTGCGGTCGGCGCTGATGCCGCCGGGGGCGCTGGACAACCCGTTCCACGCGCCTTGGACAAGCTCCTGCGCACGAGCGGATTCGGCAAGTTCGCGGAGGAGACCATTCGGGGGGAGGTGCTGGTTGGAGGACCAGGACTTCGGGACCTGGGACGGCGTGGAGACGGACAGCGCCGGACGGGTGGCCGGGGCTCGACCTGTCGCGGAACAATCTCGACGGGTGGATCCCGTCGTGGCTAGGTGGTCTTGCGCAACTGCGGAAGCTGGATCCTGTGATCTACTGATAGAGGCAGATGGTACCGGCCGTACGCGGCTAACAACCATTCGGACAGCGATGGTTGCCCGCGTGGTCGCCGACGGCACCAGGATCGCTTTCGCTTCCTACCGCGACGGCAACTTCGAAACCTACGTGATGTACGTGTCCACTTCCGGCGCCACAGCAGCGACCCGGGTCGAATCGGTCGCTCTTGATCCGGCTGCCATCTCGCTGGAAGGAGTAGTCGAACAGGATTCATCTGAGCGCCGTTGCCCAGGCGGTCTTCCGGCTTCCGCACCTGTCCTTCTTGTACGCTACCGGGACCCGGTTGTACGAGCGAGTCTGACCGGACGGCTACATTACCCCCATGATCTCCGTCACCGCCCTCGCCAAGTCCTTCGGCGAACGCACCCTCTTCACAGGCGCCTCCTTCCGCCTGAACCCCGGGGAGCGCTACGGGCTGGTCGGGGCCAACGGCTCGGGCAAGACCACTCTCCTCAACATCCTCGCGGACGACGTGCACGCGAGCGACGGGTCGGTCTCGATCCCGCGGCGCACGCGGCTGGGCGTGCTGCGCCAGGACCGCTTCGTCTACGAGGATGAACAGGTCCTGCAGGTCGCCCTCATGGGTAACGAGGAGCTGTGGGACGCAATGGCGCAGCGGGACGCGCTCCTGGCCCGCTCCGCCGAGCACTTCGACGCCCACCGATTCTCCGAACTGGAAGAGGTCCTCGAGCGTCACGACGGCTACACCGCCGAGTCCCGCGCGGCCGCCATCCTGGAAGGCCTCGGCCTCCCCGACAAGGTCCACCGCCAGCCCCTCTCCACCCTCTCCGGCGGGTTCCGCCTGCGCGTGCTCCTCGCGCAGGTGCTGGCCAGCACCCCCGACGCCCTCCTCCTCGACGAGCCCACCAACCACCTCGACATCCTCTCGATCCGCTGGCTCGAGAAGTTCCTCCGCGGCTTCCGCGGGCCCGTGGTCGTGATCAGCCACGATCACCGGTTCCTCGACAACGTGGCCACCCACATCCTGGACATCGACTACGAGACCGTGACCGGCTACCCGGGCGACTACACCGGCTTCCTGGCGGCCAAGGCGGCCGAACGGGAGCGCCGCGAGAAGGAGATCGCCTTCCGCGAGCGCGAGATCGCGCACCACCAGAAGTTCGTCGACCGCTTCCGCGCCAAGGCGTCCAAGGCGCGCCAGGCCCAGAGCCGTGTGCGCATGATCGAGAAGAAGGCCGAGGGACTGGTCGAGCTGCCGAAGAGTTCGCGGCGGTATCCGAAGTTCCGGTTCGAGCAGCGGCGGCCGAGCGGGAAGGAGGTGGTCAAGGTCGAGGGGGTGACGAAGTCGTTCGGGGAGAACCGGGTGCTCGACGGGGTGGACCTGCGCGTGGCCCGGGGCGACCGGCTGGCGATCGTGGGGCCGAACGGGATCGGGAAGTCGACCTTGCTGAAAGTGATGACGGGGCGGTTGGATGCGGACGCGGGGGCGGTGGAATGGGGGTATGAGACGTATCCGGGGTATTTCGCGCAGGATCCGAAGGATCATCTGGGGGGCGGGGGCGAGGGTGCGATGGTCAGGCAGACCGCCGCGGAGTGGATCGGCGGGTACTGCGAGGGGAAGGGGATGGGGTTCGCGCGCGGACAGCTGGGGCTGGTGCTGCTGGGCGGCGAGGACGCGGACAAGCGGCTCGGGGCGCTGTCCGGCGGCGAGACGGCGCGGCTGGTGCTCTGCAGCCTGATGATCCGGATGCCGAACGTGCTGGTGCTCGACGAGCCGACCAACCACCTGGACCTGGAGTCGATCGAGGCGCTGGTGAAGGGGCTGAAGGGGTTTGGGGGGACGCTGGTCTTCGTGTCGCACGACCGGTGGTTCGTGGAGCGGCTGGCGAACCGGATCGTGGAGATCACGGCGGAGGGGGTGAGGGACTATCGGGGGACGTATGAGGAGTATGTGCGTTACTGCGGGGACGATCATCTGGATGTTGAGAGGGTGGTGGGGGGGCGTGGGGGGGAGCGGGGTGGCGGGCGGGACGGCGACGGGCGCCGGAGTGGCGACGGCCGGGGGTGGCCGCGGACTCGCCGGGCCGCGGGTGGATCGTGGCGGCGCAGGCAGATGGAGGCCCGCGCCGACGAGGTGGCCGCGCGGATCGAGGCGGTGGAGGGGCGGGTGGGGGAGATCGACGCGGTGTTGGGCAGCGCGTCGTTTTATGAGGATGCCAGCCGGGACGAGGTGCGGCGGTTGGGGGGGGAGCGGGGGGAGCTGCTGGCGGAGATCGAGCGGCTGATGGCCGAGTGGGAGGCGCTGGAGGAGGAGATGGAGGAGAGTTCCTGAGCCGGGTTGCCCGCGGACAGGTGCGAATTCGTCCGGTTGGCGCCGCGGCCGGGTTGTCGGGGGAATTGCTGCGGCCTATCGGTGTATTAGTCCCAGGAACACGAAACATCCCTGGAGACGAGAGTCCTGTCGCTGGAGGCAGATCATGAGCACGGGCGCGAAAGCCCTGTCACCCTGTCTGGCCATCCTGCTCCTCACCGCCTGCGCCGACCTGGCCCTTGAGAGCGACCGCATCCCGGCCGAGTTGGAGATCTTCCCGGCCGGCAGCCTCGTCATGAAGGGCGAGACGCTTCAACTCGGTGTCACCGTCCGGGACCAGCACGGCGAAGCAATGGAGATGGCGTCCTGGGCGCCACTACTGTGGAAAGTCTCGGACCCGTCGGTTGCGGAGATCGGTGAGGACGGATTGCTGAGTACCCTGGGTGGCGGGAAGGTGACCGCCTCCGCGACGCTGGGAGACCTGTCGGGAGCCATGCGATTCCGCGTCAATCCGACCCGGGTGGTGCTGACCGCGCCGACGATCTATCTGACCCAGGCGGCGCAGAACTCGCGCGGCCTCGTCGACCTCATCGCGGGACGGCCGGCGCTCCTGCGAGTGTTCATGATCGGCGATGAGGGCAGCTTCTACGAACCCTCCGTTCGCGTCACCCTGTTCCAGGAAGAGACGATCGTCTTCCAACAGGTTCTCACCCCCGAGACGGACTACACGCCCAGCGAGGTGCGGGAGGGCGAACTGGACGGCTCCGTCAATGCCGTCATACCCGGCGCGGTGATCCGGCCCGGGGTGACCATGCTGGTGGAGCTCGATCCGGAGGGGGTCGTTCCGCTGGCCCCGGGCAGTCAGACGCGGTATCCGGCGGAGGGCGCCCAGCGGCTGGCGGTAGCGGCCCCCCAGCTCTTCCGTCAGATCATCGTCCCGACCATTTCGACGCAGTCGCCGGACGAGTCGGTCTACAGCTGGACCGACGGTTTGAATCCCGAAAGCCCCCAGGTGCGCCTGGCCAGAACGCTCATGCCGGTAGGGCCCATGCAACTGGAGGTCCACGAGACCTACAGCACCGCGGCCAACCTGCGCACCCCGGAAGGATGGATCGAGTGGCTCGGTGAAATCAGTGTTCTGTACGAGCAGGAGGGCCGTCGTGGCTACTACTACGGCGTCGTCACGGGCGTGGGACCTTCCCGCGGTGTCGGCTACATCGGCTATCCGGTCAGCGTCGGGCTTGCCGCCGCCGACGTTTACGCTCACGAACTGGGGCACAACATGAACCTCCAGCATGCCCCCTGCGGTGGCGCGGGCCTGACCGACCCCAACTATCCGTATTCCGACGGATCGATCGGAGTTTGGGGATATGACATCCACGGGGATTCCCTGCTGGATCCCTGGCGCTACAACGATGTGATGGGCTACTGCCCGAGGGACTGGATCAGCGACTACCACTTCAGCCGGGCGACTGCGCACCGCCTCGACGGCGATGGCGGAGTCCGGCTCGAAGGGACCGTTCCGGCCCCGCGCGCCGGAAACGGAGGCGATATGCTCGTGGTCTGGGGCTCCGTCCAGCACGGAGGGGTGCGGCTGAATCCGTCGTTTGTGCTGGACGGACCACCGGTACTTCCCGAGACGGATGGTCCCTACCGGATCGATGGGCTGGATCTGGACGACCGGACGGAGTTTTCGCTCTCGTTTGCCCCGACTCCACTGAAATTCGGGGGAGGCGGCTTCGTCTTCTTCGTCCCCTGGGAGGACGATTGGGCCGACTCGCTGGACCGGATCCTGCTGTCCGGCCCGGAGGGAGAGTACGTCCTGACCGGCTCCGGGGAACCTCCGATGGCGGTGGTGACGAATCCGTCCACGGGAAGGATCCAGGCCATTGTCCGGGACTGGGACGGGGACCCGCTGCCCGGTGAGGGCACGGAGAGAGTCACGATCACGCGAGGGATTCCGGGCGCGCAGAGGTAGTCCGGGGAGGAACACTGGCCACGATGGCGAAGAAGACGATGAACACGAGTCTGAAACGACTGCCACCCTGTCTGGCGATCCTGCTCCTCACCGCCTGCGCCGACCTGGCCCTTGAGAGCGACCGCATCCCCACCGAGTTGGGGATCCTCCCGGCCGGCAGCCTAGTCGCGAAGGGCGAGACGCTGCAACTCCGTGTCGCCGTCCGGGACCAGCACGGCGAAGAAATGGAGGTGCCCTCCTGGGCGCCACTGCTGTGGGAAGTCTCGGACCCGTCGGTTGCGGAGATCGATGAGGACGGATTGCTGAGCACCCTGGGCGGCGGGGAGGTGACAGCCTCCGCGACGCTGGGAGAGTTGTCGGGCACCATGCGATTCCGCGTCAATCCGACCCGGGTGGTGCTGACCGCGCCGACGATCTATCTGACCCAGGCGGCGCAGAACTCGCGCGGCCTCGTCGACCTCATCGCGGGACGGCCGGCGCTCCTGCGAGTGTTCATGATCGGCGATGAGGGCAGCTTCTACGAACCCTCCGTTCGCGTCACCCTGTTCCAGGAAGAGACGATCGTCTTCCAACAGGTTCTCACCCCCGAGACGGACTACACGCCCAGCGAGGTGCGGGAGGGCGAACTGGACGGCTCCGTCAATGCCGTCATACCCGGCGCGGTGATCCGGCCCGGGGTGACCATGCTGGTGGAGCTCGATCCGGAGGGGGTCGTTCCGCTGGCCCCGGGCAGTCAGACGCGTTATCCGGCCGAGGGCGCCGCGCGGCTGAAGGTGGCGGATCCGCCACTCTTCCGTCAGATCATCGTCCCGACCATTTCGACGCAGTCGCCGGACGAATCGGTCTACGAGTGGACCGACGACCTCACCCCCGAAAGCCCCCAGGTGCGCCTGGCCAGAACGCTCATGCCGGTGAGCCCCATGGAGCTGGAGGTGTACGACGAGACCTATTTCACCTCGGCCCGGCTGCGCACCGTGGAAGGCTGGAGCCAATGGCTCCGCGAGATCGGGGTCCTCTACGAGCAGGACGGCCGGCGCGGATACTACTACGGCGTCGTCACGGTGTCGGCACCCCGCTACCGCGGTCTGGCGTTCCTCGGCTATCCGGCGAGCGTCGGGGTGGCCGACGACCGCGTCTATGCCCACGAACTGGGACACAACATGAACCTCCAGCACGCCCCGTGCGGGGGTGCCCCCAGGCCGGATACCGACTATCCGTACGGGAACGGAGGAATCGGCATCTGGGGATACGACATCCACAGGGATCGACTCCTGGATCCCGCGGACTACCGCGATGTCATGGGCTATTGCAGCCTGAACTGGATCAGCGACTACCACTTCAGCCGGGCCACGCTGCACCGGCTCGACGGGGATGGCGGTGTGCAGCTGGGTACGAGGCCGGCCCCGGATGGCAGGGACAGGCGCACGATGCTGGTCGTCTGGGGCTCGGTGCACGATGGCCGGGTGCGGCTGGACCCGTCGTTTGTGCTCGACGGACCGCCCGCGCTCCCCGAGACGGGCGGCCCCTACCGGGTCGAAGGGCTGGATCCGGACGGCCGGACCGAGTTCTCGCTCTCGTTCAGACCGACTCCGCTGGAATTCGGGGGAGGCGGCTTCGTCTTCTTCGTTCCCTGGGAGGACGATTGGGCCGACGCGCTGGACCGGATCGTGTTGTCGGGTCCGGAGGGAGAGCACACCCTGACGCGCGGCGGCTCGCCTGCGATGGCCGTGGTGACGGATCCGTCCACCGGCAGGATCCGGGCGATTGTCCGTGACTGGGACGGAGGCCCGGTGCCCGCGGAGGGCACGGCGAATGTGACGATCACGCGGGGGATTCCGGCAGGGCCGCGGTAGCCGGACGGGTAACGCACGGGCGCGCACGGGCGTATGAGTAACATGAAAACGGTTGCCGACGCGGAGAGGTCGGCCTATCGATTGAAGCACCCGGATCCGTAGCGGCAGCAACACCTCGCGCGCGAGTGGAGGATGACCATGAAACACATTTCACTCTGCCTCGCAGCCCTGCTCATCTTCGGCTGCGGCGACCTGGCCCTCGAACACGAGCAGGTCGCGACCGAAGTCGAGATCCTGCCCCGCGGCGGCCTCATCAAGGAGGACGAAACGCTCCAGCTCGAGCTGGCCGTCCGCGATCAGAACGGCGAAGAGATGCCGATCCCCTCCTGGGCGCCCGTCGAGTGGGGAGTTTCGGAGGCATCGGTCGTGGAACTCGACCACAAGGGCCTGCTGAGTCCCCTGCAGGGGGGGGAAACGGCCGTCCACGTATCGTTGGGCGAGTTGGTGGACGTCGTGCGATTCCGCATCAACCCGAGCCAGGTGGTCCTGTCCGCGCCGGTGATCTATCTGAACCAGGCCGCGCAGAACCTGGACGGCTCCGTGGAACTCATCCCGGGCCGGCCGGCGCTCATCCGCGTCTTCGTTGTCGGCGACCAGACGAGCTACTACGGACCGGGTGCCCGGGTCACCCTTTTTGATGGCGGGACCGAGGTCTTCAGCCAGGTTCTCGCCCCAACGAGCGACCGGACTCCGAACGAGGTGATCGAGTCTCAACTGGACGGATCGGTCAACGGCATCATCCCCGGTTCCTACATCCAGCCCGGGGTGAGCATGGTGGTGGAGCTCGATCCGGAAGGATTGGTGCCTCTGGCTCCGGGCAGTCAGACGCGGTACCCGGCCGAGGGGTCCATGAAGCTGGACGTGGTCGAGCCGCCGCTCTTCCGGCAGATCATCGTTCCGACCATTTCGGAGCTGTCTCCAAACGAGTCGGTCTACAACTGGACCAACGGCCTGAACCCCGAAAGCCGCCAGGTGCGCCTGGCCCGTACCCTCATGCCGGTCGCCTCGATGGAGCTCGAGGTCCGCGAGACCTATCGCACCGGGGCCGATCTGAGTACGCAGGGCGGATGGAACCAGTGGATCAACGAGACCCGCACCCTCTACTTTCAGGAGGGCCGACGCGGCTACTACTACGGTGTGGTGACGGTGTCGTCACCGGCCTATGGCGGCTTGGGCTTCGTCGGTTTTCCGGTGAGCGTCGGGCTGGCCTACGACGACATCTATGCGCACGAGCTGGGTCACAACATGAACCTCTGGCACGCTCCCTGCGGGACGAGCGGGGATCCCGCCTATCCCTACCAGAGCGGCAACATCGGCATCTGGGGATTCGACGTCGAGCGGGAGGTGCTGAAGGATCGAACCGCCCTGAAGGACGTCATGTCCTACTGCAATCCCGTGTGGATCAGCGACTACCACTTCACCCGGTCGACCCTCCACCGTCTCGAGGGAGATGGCGGAGTCGAACTTGAAGGGCCCAGTGCGGCCTCTGGCGGCCGGGAACGGGGCGAGATGCTGGTGGTCTGGGGCACAGTCAGCGATGGAGAGGTGAAGCTGGATCCGTCGTTCGTGCTTGCCGGACCACCGGCCTTGCCCGAGACGGAAGGTCCCTACCGCATCGACGGACTGGCTGGGGACGGCAGCACCGAGTTCTCCCTCGCGTTCGCCCCGACGCCGCTGGAATACGGCGGAGGCGGCTTCGTCTTCTTCGTCCCCTGGGACGCGGACTGGGCCGATTCGCTGGACCGGATCGTCCTGAGTGGACCGGAGGGGGAGGACACGCTGAAGCGCGACGGGACGCCGGCGATGGCGGTGGTCACCGATCCGTCCACGGGAAGAATCCAGGCCATGATCCGCAGCTGGGACGGGGGCCCGCTGCCAGGCGAGGGAACGGCGACCGTGACGATCACCCGGGGGATTCCGGGCGGGGAGCGGTAGCCGGAATCACATCGACGCGGAGGACGACGATGAAGACGAGTTTGAAACACCTGCCGCCTTCTCTGGCGGCCCTGCTTCTCATCGGCTGTGCCGACCTGGCCATGGAGCACGACCTGGTCCCGACCGACCTGGAGATCTCACCGCGAGGCGGCCTCATCGCGAAGGACGAGACGCTGCAGCTCGATGTCGTCGTCCGGGACCAGAACGGCGAAGAGATGGCCGTGCCCTCCTGGGCGCCCGTGGTATTCGAGGGCTCGGACCCGTCGGTCGGCGAAATCGCCGCGGACGGGATGCTGAGCACCCTGAAGGGCGGGGAGGTGACGATCCATGCCGAACTGGGAGACCTGGGCGACGCCGTGCGATTCCGCGTCAACCCGAGCCAGGTGGTCCTGACTGCGCCGATGATCTACCTGACCCAGCCGGCGCAGAACTCGCGCGGCCAGGTGCTGCTCGTCGCGGGACGCCCGGCGCTCATCCGCGTGTTCATGACCGGCGACGAGACCAGCTACTACGCACCCTCCGTCCGCGTCACCCTGCTGCGGGATGAGACGGAGGCCTTCCGCGAGGGTGTTCGCCGCGACGACCGAGCACACGCCCAGCGAGGCGGAGGAGGGCGAGCTGGACGGATCGGTCAACGGGGTGATTCCCGGGTCGGTCATTCAGCCCGGGGTGAGCATGGTGGTCGAACTCGATCCGGAGGGGGTCGTTCCCCTGGCACCCGGCAGCCGGACGCGGTATCCGGCGGAGGGCGCCCAGCCACTCAGGGTCGCCGCCCCGCCGCTGTTTCGCCAGATCATGATTCCGACCGTCGCGACGCAAACCCCCGACGAATCGGTCCACGAATGGACCGACGGTCTGACCCCCGAAAGCCCCCAGCTGCGCCTGGCCCGGACGCTGATGCCGGTCGCGTCCATGGAGGTGGAGGTCGGCGCGACCTATCGCACCGGCAGCAACCTGAGCAGCGGAGGCGGATGGAGCGAGTGGATCAGGGAAATCCGGGTCCTCTACGAGCAGGGAGGCCGACGCGGGTACTACTACGGTGTCGTCAGGGTGCCGTCCCCTTTTTACGGCGGTTTGGGCTACGTCGGTTATCCGGTGAGCGTCGGGCTAACCTCCCCGGGCATCTATGCGCACGAACTGGGCCACAACATGAACCTCTGGCACGCTCCCTGCGGGGGCGCCGGCGGCCCGGATCCCAACTATCCGTACGATGGCGGGTCGATCGGAATCTGGGGGTATGACATCCACGAGCATCGGATCCTGGATCCGCGCGACTACAACGATGTCATGGGCTACTGCAGCATGGACTGGATCAGCGACTACCACTTCAGCCGCGCGACCCGGCACCGCCTGCAGGGGGACGGCGGAGTCATCCTTGGAGGGGACGGCCGGGCCGTGGACGGCCAGGACCGGGGCGAAATGCTCGTCGTCTGGGGTTCGGTCCAGGACGGACAGGTGCGGCTGGATCCGGCCTTCGTGCTGGACGGGCCGCCGGTACTTCCGGAGTCGGGAGGTGACTACCGCGTCGAAGGGCTGGGTCAGGACGGCCGGACGGAGTTCTCCCTGTCGTTCACGCCCACTCCGCTGGAGTTCGGGGGAGGGAGCTTCGTTTTCTTCGTCCCTTGGGAGGAGTATTGGGCCGGTTCGCTGGACCGGATCGTACTGAAGGGGCCCGAGGGGGAGGACACGCTGACGCGCGACGGGGCGATGGCGATCGCGGTGGTGACGGATCCGTCCACGGGAAGGATTCAGGCCATCATCCGAGATTGGGACGGCGGCCCGCTCCCAGGTGAGGGAACGGCGAATGTGACGATCACCCGGGGGATTCCGGGGGGATGATCCCCTCCCCCTCCCACCAGTCCTCCAGCACCTCCGCCAACTCCTTCGTGTCCCTGCTGCGAAAGAAATAGCTGCGCCCCTCGTGCGGCCGGATATGGATGCCGAGGCGCACGAGCCCGAAGGCGAGCGGGGGGCTTCGGAAGACCTCCCGGGTCAGCCACACGTCGCGGAAACGCCGCACCGAGATCTCCGCGATGTCCTCCGGCTTCAGAATGCGCGACCGCCAGGCCCGCGACTTGATGCGGATGTGATCGCCGAAGAGGAGGATCCGGCGCGGGGACGACGCCACGATCAGGCTGGCAGCCGCCAGCAGCAGGACCAGCGCCACGGCGGCGCCGACGGCTTGGACGGTGTAGTGGTCGATGCTCTCCACCCAGCGGCTCGCCACCCGGTCGTATCCCGCAGTCGCCAGGCGCGCCAGCACCAGTACCGCCACCGCGGCCGCCAGGGCGTACGCCGCCCGCAGGACGGTCGGCAGGCGGAAGCGCGCGATGTAGAGGATTCCGCGCATCTGAATGGGTTTCGTGAGTGTCCGCGCCAGCACGCGCAGGGTGATCCACACGAGCAGCAGGAAGACCGCGGCCAGCAGTTCCTGCCGGACCGGCTGGGGCCTGGTCACGGCGAGCACGCGCCGCGACGGGTCGAAGAGACGCTCGGCGAAGGACGCCACCGTACTCTGGCTCACCCCTTCGTAAAACGAGAGCAGGTCCGGAAAGTCGGTGAAGATGTCGGGATCGTGGAAGAAGCTCGCGGTCCAGACGTTGAGCGAGAAGGCGGTCTGGTTCGACGCGCGCAACCGCTCCACCAGCGCCGCGCGGTCGGTCTCGAACCGGGCCGGATCGAGCGATCCGGCGCGCAGAAACCCGATCTCCTCTTCGATGATTCCCGTTGCGAAGTCGTAGTCGTCCCGGTCGATCCCGCTGCTCAGCTCCAGGTACGCCCCCGCGCCGCGCATCGTGAGGTAAGCGAAGACCGAATAGGCCGCCTTGCGCTCGCCGAAGCGGAGACGCTGGTTGAGGCGGCGGTCCAGCAGGTCGCTGATGAAGAGCGTGGCCAGCAGATCTTCGGCGGTCGGGTTGAAGAGCTTGTGGCGGGACCGGTACTCGACGGTCGGCTGAAACCTCCACCGGTACCGCGCCGAACCGCGCCCCGGATCGGTGACGGCCATCTCCCACCGCCGGACCGGCCGGGCCGGGATCTTCCCGAAGGTGTGCGCGGCAACGGCGAGCGCCTCGTCGCGGTCCAGATCGCCCACGATGGTGACGGTCATGTCTTTTGTGACCATAAACTGTTTTACAACAACGAGTTATATGTGTCACCATTCCCGCGTCCCCTCATCTCATCCCTTTTCTCGAACGGGAATGCACTGGGCCCCCGAAGGCCTCCCCGGACGCCGGACAGTCGCGCCCAGACCCACGATGCGGACTGTCTAGGGCAGTTTCCGCCTACTCTTCCGCTTCGGGCCGCAGCAGCCCGGTTTCCAGCGCGAAGCGCACGATGTCGCGC
>JAPPGM010000056.1 GCA_028874995.1 Gemmatimonadota bacterium
TCGCCCATGACCCCCCAACAGGGCCTCTCCAGGGCGAGAAAACGGACAGGAACTACCTAGCCTTTCTGAACAAGATTCCCAGCAGTCACCAAAAGGCGGTAGCGGATCAGATCGCGCAGTTCGTGGATCCGACGTCCCACACGGTTCGAAACTATCTCCTCAGGTTATTGAACACAGCATTCTTGGTTCAAGCGGTGACTCTCTCCGAAGCAGCGATGGCTGGGCTGATCTCGCGAACCCAACGACGTTTGAAGCTGCGGGTATTTGTGGATACCAATTTCCTTTTTTCATTGATCGGCTTGCACGAAAACCCTGCGGATGACGTTGTGAATGCACTTCATGAGCTGATCGACAAGATGAAGAGCCGCGTCGATGTCAAATTGTACATGCTTCCTTGCACTATGGAGGAAGCCAAGCAGGCGATTCAAGCCTATCAGGATCGACTGGCCGGATTCCATTTTCATCGTGGCATAAGAATGGCACTAAGGAGTGGAACCAGTCGTTTATCGGGGATAACGCTCAAGTACATCCAAGATTCACTCAACGCCGATCGGCCTATGTCATCACAGCAGTACTTCAAGCCCTACTTAGAGAATTTCATTACTGTGGCAAGATCAAAAGGCGTTGAACTCTACAACACACCCCTCGACGACCTCCGTATGGATCAAGAGATCATCGATGATGTCGTGGGTCGCATGGAATTCGAAAAGGAGCATCGAGCGAAGGAGAGAAGGAAGTCTTACGAACTGTTGCTACACGATATGATGTTGTGGCACTTCACCAAGAGGAATCGACCCTTCGGTGTGGATTCACCGTTGGACGCGGAATCGTGGGTGGCTACGATTGATTTTGGATTGCTTGGCTTTGACGCATACAAGTCAAGACAAGATCCCGCAGGGCCGCCGGTATGCGTTCATCCAACTGTGCTCTTGCAGATCTTGCAGCTCTGGGTACCGAGTAGCGAGCAGCTTGATGCGGCGTTGATGGATTCCTTACGACCGATGCTGCCGCATGTCTTCGATCCCGATGCGGAACGGATAACCATTCGGATTTTGGGGGCAATGTCACGTTTCGAGACTGCGGAGGGTTTTGGTGAAAAGACAGTAACGAGCATCTTGCTTAGTGATGCCGTTAGAGCAAGAGTGGCGGCGACAGAGGACATTGAGGACGACATCGAGACGATCAGGAGCGCGCTAGTAGAGCAGAATCGAATCCTTGAAAGCGAGAGGACGAGGCTGCGCCAGGCATCGGAAGGCTTGGAAGGGAAAGTACGGAAGCGAAACGAGGTCATCGCAGAACTCAGGGATACAGTGGAGAAGCTAGAGGAGGGGAGAGAGCGAGATAAGAAGCGCCTTCAGAAGGAGGAGGACAGTCGTCGTGAGGAAGAGGACGTGCGACAAGGGGTGGAGGTAGAACTTGAAGGAGCGAAGGTTCGATCGGAGTATATGGAATGTGTGATGGTCGGGACCATGGGTATGGTAGCTGGGGGCGCCCTGTCCTGGCTGCTTGGACGGTTCCTGGTAAGCGAACTTGGATCGCATGTCGTTATCGTGGTGATCCTGGGAGGTGTTCTCACGGCGTTCAGTGGCGCTAGTTGTACGGCTATGTGGATGCGTTGGCGAACACGGCGGGCAAGAGAACGGCCGGCTGGGAAGTTGATTAGGCGGGTCGCGCTGTGGTTGGCGGTCGCCCTAGGGACCGTGATCATCGGCATCGTCGGGGAGGCGGTTGCGGCAGACTTGCTGCGGGCGGGTCGATAAGACCCGCAGCTTGAAGTAGGGGAGCCGGTGATGGTTGGATGATGAGACTGCAGCAAGTGAGGAACGATAGCTGCTACGTCGACGGTTCTCGGGGGCGTGGAAAAAGACCGTGTTCCCTCAGGGGAGCATCGTCGAAGTACCGAGACAGTCGAGTCTTGTGGCTAGATCCCCAGCGGCAGGCTACCCAGTGTTACACTGCCTGGAGCCGAACACGTCTGCACGGATCTCACTATAGACGTTTGGGGTGGCGCGGAGTGCCGGCACTAGGAATTGCACGGCAAACGCGGTTCGCCTCTTCCCGAGGTTCCGCAACCCCGTTTCTCGGCGAATCGCGTCAAGCAAATCCCTTGACACGTCCTTGATGTTCTGTGGTCCCGGCTGGTTGTTCACCAAGGAGTCTCGCGTCTTGAGGATCGTGTCGATGACCGATTCCTCGCAACCAGCGGTCTGGAGGAACGTCCGTAGAACGTCAGGATCGTAGAGGTATTCCTCGATCTCGCGTCGACCAAGCACTCGGATCCCTTGTGCGATCTTCCTTTCCCTCTCGCCATCCGTCATTTCATCCCGGTCGATCACCTTAGTGACCTCGATGCCACTCGCGACGGCCTTGAGAATGCCAACAAGGTGCTTTGTTTGAACTACTTCGCCAGCGCTGCCCCGAGAGATGAAGAGTGTCTCCGGAAACTCGTCACTGAACAACCGGTTATAGCACCTCGCGTCGAACGACCCAACATGCTTCTCCGTACTGCCCTCGCAGATGATGATCCGTTGCGGTGCCACTAGGGACGACAGATCATCGAGCGCTACCTCATACATGTTCTCCCAGAACATCCTGTTGGGGACGCTGGGCGTGATGGTGACCGGGCCATCGAAATCTCTGTCGGAGAAGTCCAAGAACACCACCTCGTCACGTCGTTCCTTGAGCATTCTGTATGCTTCTCGGACGATTCCGATGGAATGAGTGGCGATCCATAACTGCGAAGAGTCTCGTAGCAGTTCGAGGACCGAAGAGATTAGCCGTCCCTGTAGGGCCGTCGCGACATGTAATTCGGGCTCATCGATGCAGAACACCGCATCCGCAGCCTCGTCTCGCTTGACGAAGGTGTCGAGGAGGATATCGAACGCCGCCTTCTCTCCGCCCGAAAGGTTCTTGTAGTGGAAGTCGGAGGCTTGGCCCTTGGAGAACCGGAAGGTGCCTGCTTGGGGTCCCCCGAAGTCCTGCAACAAGAGATCCGGGGCCGAGAAGAGTCGGGACATGGCCCTCTGCAAGTCACCTAGGTATTCCTTCCAGTACCTTCCGATCGTGATTCCTTGCACTTCGTCGCGGCGCTGGTCCTGCCAACTCTTCCATACCAGCCGCGTGTAGTTCTTCGAGACGGATTCGTCAGAGTCGATAATGCGATCAATGTGGCGCTCAGCACCTATGGGTGTCGTCACCGGCACCGAATCAATGCGAAAATCCGATTCGTTCCGGTACGCCGACCGCATCTGGAAAACGGACTCCCAGGGCACATCGTTGCCATCGACACCGTGGAACTCGATCCTGACCCGATTCGCGACCTCATGAGTTGACCTGGATTGCTGTAGCTTATCGTAGTATTGCTCCCTGGCTCCCTTGAGGGACCAGTTGTTCTCGGCTGCCCCAGCCTTCAGCAGGAACGAATCGAAAACGGAAGACTTGCCGGTGCCGTTCGGCCCGACCAGAACCACGAGTCTCGCAGTCTCGGGGAGATCGGCTATCGTGAGTTCGGTGAAGCGCTTGTAGTTCTCTAGGTGGACGCTCTTTATCCGCATTGGTTCTTCCTCAAAGTGATCATGGGGCGACCGTCCTGCCGGACCTGCTGGTCGGCGGCAATCCGCGAGACGTCGGAGTCGCGGCTGGTTCTCCGAGTTCTCCAACATAGCGATCCCACCCGTTCAACGCCCGAACGCTGGCTTCCGTCAGCGGCGTCGAGAGGAAACTGCGGCCATTGGTGTCTGAACCGTCCATGTTGCAGTGTCGGGCGCAGCTGGGCCAAGACGACGGCCTGCCCACGACGGTGTCCGCGAGGTGCTGGCAGCCCGGCAGTGCTGATGCGGGAGGTGCAGCGGGCTTCATCGGCTCCTAGTTGTCCGCATCAATGACGCCATCGCCTTCGACTGCACGTGCCCGTAGCGCCGGGCACACGTGCCGTGCGCCCTCCCCGCCGAGGGTGCGGGATGTCCCGCTATTTCAACCCGTTTTTCTGGCTCTCGCGGCCCGCTCCAGCAGGGATCAGTACAACGGTAGGAAACGCAGATCGTGCAGTCCTGATTGACTTTAGGAGATTCCCTGCCGTGATTCACGCCATCCGTAATCCGCTGATCCAGCGCACCGCACCGCAGTTGGACATCAGGTCCGGGGTCGCGGGCGAGACCAGCTCTCCGGCCCCCGGATCGTAGCCCCAGGCACCGATCGCGCCGTTTTCGTAGGGATAGCGGGAATCCGGGTCCCACGCCTCACACGGGGCGGAACCGAGATTGAAGAGGTGGCCGACCTGCTGGACAAGGGCGTCGGCACGGGGAACGACGAAGCCGTGGCGGCCACCCCGGCGGCTCTGTCCCGTTCCGCCCTCGACGGACCCCGACATCATTCCCATGTAGCGATCTTCCCAGATGAGGGCACTCCCCCTCTCCATGACTCGAATCGCTTCGACCTCGCGATATAGCTGCCCCACCTCGTTGGTCGAGGTCCAGACGGGCTCATGGACCTCGGCGGTTACCTCGGCGACCGGCAACAGGGTCCGCGTCGGATCCAGCAATTCATGGCTCGCGGGATCGTCGGCCATCTCCTGGACCACTTCCAGAATCGCCGAGTCCGGATCCTCGCTCCAGAGGAAGGGAAGGAACATGAACTCCAGGGGGGGCATGGCCTCCGCCCGGATCAACAGACGGCCACTCTCGGGGATGCGCCGGGCCACGCCCAGATCCGGGTCCAGCGTCCCGTCGGGGTCGATCTCGATCACCATTTCCAGCCCCGGCTGCACCAGTTCACCCGGGATCTCGGCATTGGCAGACTTCAGGAGCGAACCCTCGTCGATCGTCGTCGGTATGGGCGTTGACGTTCCGGGGATCTCGGCCACATGGGTCACGGTCCCGTCGAGGTAGAAGCTGGCCCGAACGTCCGGCAGGCCGACATCGGTTGCGCGCACCGCCGTCGGGAACACGCGCAGCAAGGCGCCTTCCCCCGCAACCAGGGGGACCGGGTACCGACGCGACTGGACGGTCTGGACAAGGTATGCAGCCAATCCCCGGCAGGCAGACACTCGTCGCGTGGGGACGCTCTCCAGCCACAGCATCATCTCCGGCTCGTCGGGAGCGCAAACGCCGGTTTCCCCCGCCAGGAACGTGCTCAGACGAAGATCCGTCCACCCGCCCGGGACCTCGCCCGACAGCTGGGAGTTGTGACCCACGTCGAGCGACCTGAGCGTGACAAGGTCGCCCAGTTCCTCGGGGAGCGTACCCGAAAGGTCGTTGGCCGAAACGTCCAGGAAAGCGATCGAGTCCAGTTGCCCGAGGCTCGCTGGAATGGGCCCGGTCAGGCCGTTGCCGGAGACGTCCAGCGTCTCCAATCTCGTCAAGCCACCGAGTTGGGGCGGAATGGCATCCGTCAGATCGTTCCCCGAGAGCTCCATGTGTTCCAGTCGCCAGAGGTTGCCGAAAGCGGCAGGAATCGGTCCGGTCAGCCTGTTGTTCTGCAGAGTCACCCTCCGGAGGCCCGTGATCAGGCTGACGATGGAGATGGGGCCCGTCAGATCGTTGTTCTCCAGGCTCAGATGAATGAGTGAACCGAGACCGACAAACGACAACGGGATCGGACCCTCCAGATTGTTGTTCGACAGACTCAGGAACTGCAGGGAACCGAGACCACCGAGCTCATACGGGACAGGGCCGATCAGATTGTTCTCTTCCAAATCCAGCCCCTCGAGCTGGTCGAGGTTGCCCAGCGTCGCCGGAATCGGGCCGGTCAGGTCGTTGTCGGAGAGAGCGAGGTTCCTGAGGTCGGCCAGGCTGCCGAGTTCCCCCGGAATCGGGCCGGTCAGGCGATTGTCACTCAGGGACAGCGTTTCAAGGCCGGTCAGATTGCCCAGTGTAGCCGGAATCGGGCCGGTCAACTCGTTCAAGGCAAGACCCAGTGCAAGGAGATTGGCAAGGTTGCCGAGTTCCGCTGGAACCGGGCCGGTCAACTCGTTGCAGCACAGTCTCAGTTCATTGAGACCGGTCAGGTTGCCCAACTCCGCCGGGATCGGGCCCGTCAACCGGTTGCCGTTCAGATTCAACCCGTTGAGATTCGACAGGTTGCCCAACTCCGCCGGGATCGGTCCGGTCAGGTCGTTGCCGCCCAGACTCAGCTCGATGAGATTGGACAGGTTGCCCAGCCCCGGCGGGATCGGGCCCGTCAATTCGTTGGAGCCCAGGTTCAGAACCGTCAGTTCATGGAGGTTGGCGAGTGCAGCCGGGATCGGGCCCGTCAGCTCGTTAAAGGTGATGTTCAGATGGGTGAGGGCCGACAGGCGGCCCAGCGATTCCGGGATCGGGCCCCTCAGTCGGTTCCGGAACAGGTTCAGGTAGCCGAGGCTGGTGAGGTCGCCGAGTTCGGGCGGAATCGCACCCGACAGCCTGTTGTTGGCCAGGTCCAGGGTAACGAGAGCATCGAGGTCGCCGAATTGCGGGGGAATCGCACCCGACACTCTGTTGTCCCTGAGCAGCAGGAACTCCAACTCGGTGAGGTTGGCCAGCTCGGCGGGGATCGAACCGTTCAGTGCGTTGTAACTGAGGTCCAAGCCGACCACGCGGTCCAGACTATCGACCTCCACCCCGTACCAGGACCTGATCGGCGCGTCCGTCAACCAGTTGTGCCGAAGGGCCCACCTATCTCCACTCGTCGATTCGTAGAGGGCAACCAACGCGGTCCTCTGGAGGTTCTCCTCCGGCACCGGCTCGACCGGGTCGTCGCACCCTGTCGAAAGAGTCAGGCCCGTCGCGACGATGAGGAGGCGGTTCCACTTGCCGTAGCCCAATGCTCTTCGATTCAACATCCGAGCGCTCCTGGTCTGGTGGCCGCCTCTGGCAGGTCGCGTCGGTCGGGATGAAGGGAAGCTCCGGTCGCGGGCGGGGCGGCCACGAGAAGTCGAAAGTACCCTTCCTACACTTGCTACAGGAAAGTCGACTGATGGTTCCTGCCGAAGGAACCAGGGGAAAGTCCCGGCAAGGCGCGTCCGGGGGACGACCGCGCGGGGAGTATCGACCCGCAGACCCTCAGAACGCCTTCAGATAGGTCACCTTGACGACCCCCGTTCGGCGCTGCCAGCGCTCGGTCCGCGGGTCCAGCAGGTCGCCCGTCAGGTAGCCCGTGTCGAACACCACGAAGAGGTCGCTGCCGGGCGTGTGGATCCAGTTGATGCGCACGTTGGCCTGCAGCACGTCGGAGACATCGTCGTACTGTATGAGGGCGTTGGCGAAGAGTGAACGGCTCACCGCGCCCAGGACCGTGACGCCTACGAGACGCGTGGTGAAGTCGCCGTCCCCGACCGGCAGGCTGACGTCGTTCCAGGTGTAGTCGCCGCTGATCGTGAGGTACGGTCCGGTCTTCCACATCAACCCACCCGACAGCTCGGTGCGCGTGCCGCCCCAGAACTGTCCCACCGAGAACCCGCCGCGCCCCGACAGACGGCGGCTGTCGTTCGTGTTGAGACGCAGCTCCGCCCGGCTGAAGGCGTAGTCGACGGCGGCGAGTTCGCGTCCCTGGATCCGCACCGGCCCCTGGAGGGCCTCGGAACGGCGCCGGAGGGTAATCACCGCCCGGTCGCCGGTCTGGAAGGTCAGCATGTTGCGCGAGAGCAGCACGGTACTCTGCTTGACCCCATCCAGCCCCGCGATGTGTTCTCCGTACGCAACCGCGAGCAGCTGGCGCGCCCAACGGCTGCGCTCGAAGCGTGGGAAGACGGCGAGCGAGCCCGCGGCGCGGCGCATGTCAGGGCGGCGGACGAAGCCCAGGGCTGGGTTGAAGTTCCCGGGGATACGCGTGAACCCCGCGCCGGCCGACATCAGGCTGTTGCGCAGGTCCGCCTCGACGGAGGCCGCCGTGGCGGTCACGGCGGACGACGAGGGGGAGCCATCGGCCCGGCCCGAAGAACGGGCCACCCAGCCCTGGACGAAACTGGAGCCCCCGAACCGGATCTGGGCATCGCCCCCCACCACCCGGCTGGTCCAGGCATCGGTATCCAGCGACGTGAAGATCCCGCCGACGGTCGTCCGCGGGAACGGGTCCGCCCGCAGACGCAGCACGGAGTTGAGTCCTCCGGGGAGGGTCAGTCCGCCGGGACCGGTCGCATCGTCGGTGTAAAGGCTGAGCGCCCCCACCGAGACGGGCCCGGCCTGCCCCGTCAGCCTGCCGCCCCCGACGATGTCGTTCGTGATCCCGATCCGGCGACTGAAGAAGACCTGCGTCTCCTCGGCGTCGCCGAAGTCGAACAGGCCCGCCCTTTCCAGGAAGAACTCGCGCTTTTCGGGGAAGAAAAGGCTGAACCGGGTCAGGTTGATCTGGACGTTGTCGGCTTCGACCTGCGCGAAGTCGGGGTTGAGGGTCGCGTCCAGGGTCAGGTTCGAGGTGATCGAGTACTTGAAATCGAGGCCGAGGTCGTTGAGCGTCTCCGTCTCGCGACCGGTCCTGCCGGTGGCCCCGATCACCGAGCGCCCCGCGATCGCGAATGGCTTCATCTCCATGTACCGGCCCCGCCGCAGCCCCTCCAGCCCGGTCAGCGTGGCGTACTGGGAGACCTGGGTAAGGCCCTGCCGGAACTCCTGCCCGATGTGCGGAAAGTACACCATCTCGTTCTTGCGGCGGATGGTGCGCTCCACGAGGATCCCCATCTCGGGCGCTTCGGAGTCGGCGAAACGGATCGTCGTGAAGGGAACGGCCGCTTCCACGACCCAGCCATCGTCCGTGACGCGCCCCTCGCTCTCGTAGACTCCCTCCCACCACCAGTCCGACAGCGTCATCGACTCGTCGGTGATGAGTGCGTCGCCCTGGGTGCCGAAGGGGTTGATCTCGAAGATGTAGGCGTTGCGCTTGTCGTTGTACGTGTCGAGGCCGATGCGGATGTTGTCGTCCTGGTCGATTCGGCCCTCGCGGTGCAGGATGCTGCGCCGGATGCCGTCCGGATCGGAGTCGTGGAGGACGACGGCGAAGTAGAGGTAGTTGTCGTCGAAGGCGACGCGCAGCTCGGTCCGTTCCGACGAGGGCGCGCCGTCGACGGGGACGCGCTGGCGGAAGTCGGTGACGGGGTCGATCTCGTGCCAGAACGGTTCGTCGAGGACCGCGTCGATGGTGGGGGGATGGGGGGCGCGGACCGCGCGGATGGTGGGAGCTGGAGGACACGATTCGCGTGGGGCGGTGGCAAGCGAATCCTGACGCGCCTGCTCGGGCGGCAGGGCCGGAGTGGGTGCGACGGGATGTGCCGCGTACGCCGGATCGGGTGACGGGATCACGGCCAGTGCCGCCAGGAAGGCCGCGCGGACGATCCGGCGCGAGGTCATCCGCGGAGTGCGGGCCGGACGCGTTCGAGCGACCCCCACGGACTATTCGTCGTCGTCGCCCTCGTCGTCCTCGTCCGCTCCCCCGCCCCGTCGGCAGCAGCAGCTCCCGCAGGTGCATCCGCAGTCGCCGTCCCAATCGGACCAGGCGCACTCGTCTTCCTCGCCGCCGCTCTTGCAACACCACATCCAGGAGCACCCCTTCCCGTACGACTTGGCGCCGCCCTTCCTGCGCAGCCAGCAGATGACGAGAATGACGAGCAGGATCTGGGGAAGGCCGATTCGGAAAGCGGAGCCCCAGAATTCCGCCATGGAGGTCAGGTACCAGTTGAGTGCGTCTCCGAACATTGATTTCCGTCCTTGGTTGTGCAGTTGTCGTCGCAGCAATGGTTACGCATGGCGGCCCCTGCTTGTTTCGCCGCCGCACGCCCACCGGGAAGTCCCGGCCGGCGGAACCTCCCCTACATCAAGGAATCGGCACGAAGGCGATAGATGGCAAGGCCCGTCCAGGCTCCGAGGACCACGCCCCCGACCGTGGCCCACATCGTGGGAGGGAAGAAGATGCCCGACCCCGCGAGCACTCCCAGGACGAGCGCGCCCACCGCGCAGTAGACCAGCAGCGTCACGATGGCGCGGCGGCGGGCGGGCGTCACTGCCGGTTCCTCACCAGGGCGATCCGCGTGCCGTCGGCGCTGACGGCGATCCGCGAAATGTCGCCCCCGTCAGCCTCGTCGAGATGCGCCGCCTCCCGCCACTCCGCCTCCCCGGACCACACCAGGAGCCTGGCCCCGTCCCCGATGAGGATCTCGCCCTCCGGGGTCCACGCGTAGTCCTCGCGGCCGGACGGGGTCGCCACGAGGCGCGTTGTCTCCCCCGTCACGGGATCGAGCCGCTCGATCCACCAATCCTCATCGGCCACCTTCCGCACGAAGGAGACGTCCCCCGAACCCGGGATGCGGTGGATGGAGCGGCCGGGGTTCTCGGCGACCGTACGCACCTCGCCGGAAAGCGCGTCGCCGACCTGAAGCGTGGGCGGATCGCCGAGGACGAACATGGCCGCGACGGTCCCGTTCGCCCACGCGTGATAGCCGACCGGCTCCACGGTGGCGAAGATGGGGCCCAGGTCGGAGCCGTCCGAGCCGTAGCGCCACAGGAACTGGCGCCCGCGCTCTTCACGGATCGCGGAGAAGGCGTCCTGCGCCGGAATGGGCGTGGGTGAGAACTCGCTGGCGCCGGGGGTGTGGGTAACCTGCTCCGCCGCACCGTCTTCCAGCAGGTAGCGGGAGGTCTCGGTCTGCGTCGAGTCGACCGCCGAGGTGTAGTACACAGCCGTGCCGGAGGGGTCGAAGGCGGGCTGGTTGTCGTAGCCGTCGCGGTCGGTCGCGTTGACGAGGTCCCGTATCTGAAGGGCGCCCCCGGCGACGCGCTCGATCCGTCCGATCCAGATGTCGGTCGAGGGAGCGCCCGCGGCGGTGGGGCGATAGTCCGTGGGGGCGGGGCCGATGTCGGGGACCGGGCCGTCGGCGGGCGTGGCCGCGAAGGGGTCGGGGGGGGGTGGGGGGGGGTCGGCGCCGGGGTCGGGAGCGCACGCGAGTGACAGGGTGGCCGCAATGAGGAGGGCGGTCGCGGTGCCGGAGGCGGCCTGAACGGTATCATGGTTCGCGGCCGCCTCCGGCGCGCGCTGCGGGGCCAGGGCGGTCGCGAGCGCGTTGGAGTTCAGTCCCCAATCGTTCAACACGGCCGAAGACCGCGGGCCGCCCGCGCGGGCAACACCCAGCAGCAGGTGGGCACTCCTGGTCCCGCCGGGTTCCGCCGCGGAGGCCGCTTCCACGGCAGCCGCAAGCACCTCGTGAGCCGCGGAGGTGAAGGGAAGGTGACCGTCGTACGTTTCCGGGAGGTTGCGCAGCTTGTGGGGGAGCGTTCCGGGATCGAGTTCCAGGTGCGAGAGGATTTCGAGGAGAGTCGGGTCCGCCTGCGAAATCACCCCTGCAAGGATGTCGCGGGGCGCGATTGCCTCGCTGCATTCGCGCGCGGCCGCGGCGGCCGCGCGGTTCAGCGCGTGGACGGCATCGTCTTCAAGGGAAATGGCCATGGCCAAATCTGCGCGGACGGCAAGCGCGCTTTCAAGTGTCGGCTCCGGAGACGATGCTCCCGCGGAAGTACGTGCGCATCGCAAGCACGTGGACAAAATCCCCCCGGCACGTGAACGGCCCTGCATCCAGGCTGCCGGGCCGCTCGCTCAATCGCCGCTCCCGGTGCCCAGGCGGCTCTATCCACAGGACTGCTAGTTGCTGAACAGCCAGTGAATCAAACGGCGACCGATTTCAATGGAGTTGAAACCGGGCCAGTGCGACCCATCCTCGATCGTCCAAAGCTCGAGGGCGACTCCGTCCCGGCAACCGGCCTCGTACCGAGTGGGATGCGTCTCCGCCTCGGGAATGTCCAGAACCAGCTCGATCGACTCCAGATCCGCGGCGGCACCCAGATCGCACCCCGCGCGGCCGGCCCAACGTTCAACCGTCTGAGCGGCCCCGGGGTAGTGGATCCGGCCGGCACCCGTCGTACGGTACCAGCCTCCATACTGGATGGTTGCGTCGCTCGTGCCATGCAGGTGCAGCACCGGCACCGGGGTCGCCCCCTCGCAACGGTTCGGGTCGTAGAACGTCGTCCCGGCCAGGCTCATGATCCCCTTCAGTCCCGGCATCGACTCGCAGGCCATGCGGTATGCCATGAAGCCGCCGTTCGAGTGCCCGAGCAGATAAACGCCGTCGGTGTTGACGTATGTGGCCGCCTCCTGATACAGGCTGTTCAGGTAGCCCACGTCGTCGGGTTCGGTGTTCCAGAAATCGCAGCAGTAATCGGTGGCATTCCAGAATCGCTGCCCGTTCGGGTTCTTGGAGCCCTCCGGAAGGATCACAGCGAATTGATCTTCGTTTATCCGTCTCCCGATCCCCAGGTACCGATTGACGGCTCCCGAATGGCTGTTGTATCCGTGCAACAGAATCACGACCGGGATCGGAGTGCCCGGGACGTAGTCCACCGGCCGCATCAGGGTCGCCGGCCGCGAGCCGCCGATCGTGAAGACGGATTGCGGCGGTTCTTCGGTCGGGGGCAGATCGGATTCGCACGCCAGTGGCAGGAGCGCCAGAGGCACCAGAAGCAACCTGAAGGATCTCATGAGTCTCCTCCTTTCGCTGTCAGCCCGCGGCAACTCCATGGCTGCCCGTCCGCGCATCCGGGCCGACATAGTCATGAGCGGCATCATCGTCGGTAACATACTGGTCCAATATGTCCTCGCGCACCCTCTCGGGGTTGCGGTCGCGCGGATCCCCCAGCCCCCCGCCCCCCGGCGTCTCCATCACGAGCCTGGACCCCGGCGGGACCACCTCCCTTCCCTTCACCCGCAGCTCCCCCACGCCCGGCACGTAGACCCTCCCCGGAGCACCCGCCCCGCCCCCGTCCCTTCCCCGCGCGGCGTTGCGCACCCGCTCGAACATCTTGGACACCGCGAAGGGGGCGCCGTCCGCGTGCGAAACCTCCATGACCTGGCCCAGTCCCCCGCGGTACTCGCCCGGTCCGCCCGAATCCGGAATGTACTCCTTCCGCCAGAAGATGAGCGGCGCCACCGTCTCGGTGATCTCGATCGGCGTGCTGCGCACCCCCGACGGAAACGAAGTCGCGCTCAGCCCGTCCTTCCCCGGCCGCGCCCCCGTGCCTCCCGTGTGGAACGGATTCACCACGAACGCCTCCGAGTCCCCGTACGGATACGTCCCGGTCAGCCCCGGCCCCCCCATGAAGACCGGGTTCCAGAGACACGACGCCCCCTCCGCCGGGACCGACCCCGGTGGCATGGCCTGGCCGAGGCAGCCGAGCACCACGTCTGGGAGCATCTGCCCAATCGAGTGGCGCGCGGAGACGGCGGCGGGCGGAGGCGCGTTGAGGAGGCAACCGATCGGTGCCGTGACCTGGATCGTGCCGAGCGAACCCGCGTTGTTGGGGACTTCGGAGCCGACGACGCAGCGCACCCCGAAGGACCCGTATGCCCGCGTGTACGTCTCGGGGACGTTGATGCCGTAGGGCGACATGGGTGAGGTGCCGGTGAAATCGATGTGGACGCCGTCGTGCGAGACGGTGAGCGTACAGACCAGTTCGAGGTCGCGGTCGTAGCCGTCGATCGTCATGCGGTTGTGGTAGGTGCCGGGGCGGAGCGCACGGATCCTTTCCAGCATGGCCCGGCGCGACGCCGTGAGGATCATCTCGGCCAGTCCATCGAGGGAGTCGAGGCCGAACTCCTTCATCATGGCGACGAGGCGCTCGCCGCCGGCGCTGTTGCACGCCGCCAGCGAATAGAGATCGCCCTGCGCCACGTCGGGCTCGCGCACGTTGGCGCGCACCATCCGCATGAGCGTCTCGTCGACCCTCCCCGCTCTGATGAGGTGGCCGATGGGGATGCGGACGCCCTCCTCGAAGACCTGGTTCGCGTCGGCGCCGAAACCGCGTCCGCCCACGTCGGCGATGTGGCTGGTGGCGGCGAAGAGCGCGACCGGGCGGCCGTCGAGGAAGGTGGGCGTGACGACCGTGAAGTCGTTGAGGTGGCCGGTGCCCTCCCAGGGGTCGTTGGTGACGAGGACATCGCCCTCCGCCAGGGTCTCGACGGGGTGGTCGCGGAGGAAGAACCCGACCGATGCCGCCATGGCGTTGACGTGCCCGGGTGTTCCCGTGACGGCCTGGGCCAGCATGCGGCCGGAGAGGTCGAAGACGCCGGCGGAGAGGTCGCCCGCCTCGCGCACGGGTGTGGAGAAGGCGGTGCGAACCAGGGTGCGGGCCTGTTCCTCGACGACGGAGAGGAGCCGGCTCCACATGATCTGGTCTTGCAGCGCGGAGCCCCCGGCCCGGGCAACGGCACGGGTGCGCCGCTCGGCGAGCAGGTGGCCGCCGGGCAGGACTGTCGCCTCCCAGCCGGCGGGAATGACGGTGGTGGTCTGTTCCTCGGCGATCAGAGCGGGGCCGCCGACTTGATCGCCGGTGTCCAGGTCGTGCCGGTGGTGGACGGCGGCCGGGACGAGTCCTTCGTCGGTGCCTTCGTACAGCTCGGTCCAGGCGGTTGGACTGCCGGCGGCGACTACCGACTCCGAGGGCTCTCCGGGCCGGCATCCCGCGGAATCCGATCCCGCGCCGAAGTCCCCCACACCCCGTACCGCAGCCGAGACCACCAGCGTCCAGCTGAGCACCTCCACGTCCAGTCCCGGGATCGTGCGCCCGTAGACGGTATTGTAGGCCCGGTCGAAGGCCGTCCGCAGCGCCGCAAGCGCCTCCGGCTCTCCCCCCACCACCTCACGCGGCAGCTCGACCCCGATCTCGTGTCCCTGTCCCACGTAGCGCATGTAGGCGTGGGCCCGCTCGGTGGTGGCCACGCCCGGAGCCCCCTCTCCCACCACCGCCTCCGCCTCTGCCCGCATCCCGGCCAGCACCTCGCGCACCATCCCGGGATCGAAGCGCGACAGCCGCATGTAGCGGCTCCGCACGACCTCGTACGAGATCGGCGCGAGCAGGAACCCCACCGCCGACCCCACCCCCGCATCGCCCGGCACCAGGAACCGGTCCAGTTCCAGCTTGTCCGCCAGACGGGCCGCGTGGATCGGCGCCGATCCCCCGAAGGCGATCACGGTGCGTCCCTGCAGCCCCTTCCCCCACTCGATGGCGTGGGTGCGCGCGGCGTTCGACATGTTCTCGTCCACCATCTCGCTCACCCCCAGCGCGGCCACGCGCGCGTCGAGCCCCAGCCTGGCCCCCACGCGGCCGCCAACCGCCTCCTCCGCCCGCCCCAGGTCCAGCCCGATCGCCCCTCCCGCGAACAGCTCCGGATCGATTCGGCCCAGCACCACGTCCGCGTCGGTCACGGTGGCCTCTTCCCCGCCCCGCCCGTACGCCGCCGGCCCCGGCTCCGATCCCGCGCTTTCCGGTCCAACGTGGATACGGTCCATGTCGTCCACTCCCGCTATTGACCCGCCCCCCGCACCGATCTCCACCATCTCGATGACCGGGATCCGCACGGGAAGCCCGCTGCCCTGCTTGAAGCGGTAGCTGCGCGCCACCTCGAAGGTGCGCGAATGCAGCGGCTCGCCCCCGTCGATCACGCAGAGCTTGGCCGTGGTGCCCCCCATGTCGAAGGAGAGCACGTCGCCGAGGTCGAGCGTGCGGGCAAGGTGGCTGGCGAGGATCGCGCCTCCCGCCGGGCCCGATTCCACGAGGCGGATCGGGGCTCTGACCGCGGTCTCGAGGGTGGTGAGACCACCGCCCGAGGTCATGAGGAGGAAGGGGCAGGCGAGGCCGCGCAGCCGCAGCGATACCGCCAACCCGAGCAGATAGCGCGCCATGACGGGCTGGATGTACGCGCTGGCGCACGCCGTGGAGAGGCGCTCGTACTCACGCACCTCGGGACAGACTTCGGAGGCCAGGGTGACGGCGAGACCGGGTCGCTCGGCGGCGAGGATGTCGGCGACGTGCCGTTCGTGGGCCGGGTTGGCGTAGCCGTGGATGAGGCCGACCGCGACGGACTCGACGTCGTGCTCGCACGGGGAGGCGGAGGCGGCGGGGGACGAGGGGCGGGGGGCGGTCGACGCTGATGTCGTACTGCTCGAAGCGGTTCTCCTGGGCCATCTCGAGAGCGTCGCGGTGTCCCTCGGTGACGATCAGCGCGGTGCGCGCGCCCTTGCGCTCGATGATGGCGTTCGTGGCGAGCGTCGTGCCGTGGATGACGAGCGTCACGGACGAGGGCGGAATCGACGCCATGCCGAGCACCTTGGCGACCCCCTCCAGAACGCCTCGCTCGGGCGCGGCGTGGGTGGTGAGGACCTTCGTGGTGACGAGGCGGCCACCCACCTCGAGCGCCACATCCGTGAAGGTGCCGCCGATGTCGATGGCGAGGCGGGCGGGCATGTCAATGGCTCCCCGGGTCGTCCTCACGCAGCGGCACGGTGTAGTTGAGCGACAGCCGCCCGCCGTCCGCGTAGATCGTGTCGCCGGTGACGTATGACGCATAGTCCGAGGCGAGGAAGACCGCGACGCTCGCCACCTCGGACGGGTCGCCGATCCGTCCCAACGGCGTGCGCGACAGGATCGTGCGGCGGGCCTCCTCGTTGGCGATCACCACCTCGAGCATGTCGGTCAGAATCGTCCCCGGACCGATCGCGTTGACGCGGATGTCGTGCGGTGCGAGCGCCATCGCCATCGCCTTCGTCATCTGCGCGACGCCGCCCTTCGAGGCCGCGTACGCAAGCTGCTCGGGGATCGTCACCACGGCGTTGGTGGAGGACATGTTGATGATGCATCCCCCGGTGCCGCGCTCAACCATGTGCCGCGCCACCAGCCGGCCGAGCAGGAAGGAGCCGCGCAGATTCACCCCCACCACGCGATCGAAGTCCTCGACCGCAGCGTCCAGGATCGAGCCCGAAACGATGATCCCGGCGTTGTTGAGGAGGATGTCGCATGCGCCGAAGCGGTCGGTGCAGGCAGCGAGCAGGGCGGCGCAGTCCTCCGGGTCGCTCACGTCGGCGCACACGGCCAGGGTGGCCGCACCGGTGTCGGCCGCGATGCTCCCGGCGGTTTCCGCGCACGCCTCCTCAAGCACATCCCCGAGCACCACATTCGCGCCGTGCTCGGCGAAGGCACGGGCGCAGGCGGCGCCGATCCCCCTCGCCGCGCCGGACACGATGGCCGTCTTTCCCGCGAGGGAGATCAACGTTCGCAGCCCGCGGACAGAATCCCCCCGGCATTCGAGCGGCGTTGCATCCGCGCCGGGACGCTGCGCTCACTTGGCCGCACTGTAAACCGCGCTTTACAAAATGTAATCCTGTCCATACCCCTTGCGTCTTCGTAGCTTCGCTCTGCGTTGCTCCTCGGGCGAATAGCTCCATCCGGCCAGCAAACTTCGCACGATCCGGGGTGGTTGCATAGCTTCCCACCCCATGCGCACCCTCCGTTTCGTCCTCCCGTCGCTGCTCGGCGTGGCGATCTTCCTCGTTCCCTACCCCACCGCCGGGGGCGTCAACATCGGACTGGGCATCCTGACCGACTGGACGAGGGCGGCGCTGGGCGACTCGCTTCCCACGAACGTGGTGATTCTCGTGTGCATCTCGGCGTTGGTGTCGGCCTTCGTCGCCCTGGCTCGGCCCGCATGGTCGCGCACGACGGACGGAATCGGTGCGGTCTTCGCCGCTTCCCGGACCTCGGTCGTGGTGCGTCTCGCGGCCGCGGTCGTCGCGTGCATGATCCTCTTCGGGGCCGGACCGGCGTGGATCACCTCGGCGGACACCGGCGGGGTCATCCTGAACGACCTCATGACCATCATCGTGGTCGTCTTCGTCTTCGCGTCGTTCCTCCTGCCGCTCCTGACCGACTTCGGGCTCATGGAGTTCATCGGCACGATGGCGCGGCGCGTCTTCCGGCCGCTCTTCCGGCTCCCCGGCAGGGCGGCGGTGGACGGCGCGGCTTCATGGTTCGGCTCGTCGATCGTGGGGCTGGTGATCACGACGCAACAGTACGAACGCGGCTACTACACCCGTCGGGAGGCGCTGGTCATCGCGCTCAACTTCTCGGTCGTGTCGGTCGCGTTCGCAAAGGTGGTGGCCGATTTCGCCGGGGTGGGAGAGCACTTCCCCGCGCTCTACGGGGCGGTGATCGCGAGCGGCGTGGCGGCGGCGGTGATCATGCCGCGCATCCCGCCGCTGTCGCGCAAGGCGGAGCGCTACGCGGCCGACGGTCCCACGTCGAAACCGGCGATCGATCCGGTCGGCGCCCCGGTCTCGCGGGGTCCGGAAGGGGCCGGCGAACGCGCGGCCCCCGACCCGGACGAACCGGCACCGCCGCAATCCGGCCTGCTCTCGCAGGGCCTGCGACTTGCCACGGAGCGGGCGGCGGGGGCGCCCGGACCCCGTGCCCTGGCCCTCCGAGGCGTGCGCACCACCTTCGACATCTGGTTCGGGCTGCTGCCGCTGGTCATGGTGATCGGCACCTTCTCGCTGGTGGTCGCGAACCACACCCCCGTCTTCACCTGGCTGTCCTACCCGCTGGTGCCCTTCGCCGAGCTGTTGCGACTCCCCGATGCGGCCGCCGCGGCCCCCGCCCTCCTGGTGGGCTTCGCGGACCAGTTCCTGCCGGTCATCCTGGGACAGTCGATCGAGAGCGAAGTCACCCGCTTCGTGATCGCGTGCGCATCGGTAACCCAGCTGGTCTACATGTCGGAGGTGGGCGCGTACCTGCTCAAGTCGAAGCTGCCGGTCAGCCTGCTGGACCTGTTCGTCGTCTTCGTGCTGCGAACGGTGATCACGGTCCCGGTCTGCGCGCTGATCGGGCACCTTCTTTTCTGAATTCTGGCCAGAAAATCTGGCCAGATTCCGTCGAAGTTCAACTATAGATCATCTTCGGCACCTTGCCCAGCAGCCGCGCGTAGACGGTGAGCGCCCCCCGGTGGTGCGCCGTATGGTCCACGATGGGCCCGACAATGGCTGAACGGGGCGCGCCCCCCATGATGCGCTCGTCCGGAATCGTAGCGGCCAGCTCCTCGTCGGACGCCGCCTTGAAGGTCGCGATGGCCGTCTCGAATGCGCGGTCGAGCCACGCGGTGGCCTCCTCGAGCGTCTCGACCGCCCTTGCCGCCGCGATCAGGCCCTCGAAGTCCATGTTCCACCCCTTCCCGAAGGCGCCCTCCACGAACCATTCGACCGAGTCCGCGGCGTGCGCGATGTGTCCGGCGACCGTGTAGAGTTCGGGCTGGGGCGCGAACCCGGCGTCCTCCTCCTCGAAGATGGAGATCGTGCTCCGGAAGTACTTGTGAGACGTTTCCAGCTGGATGGCGAGATCCGCAGCCAGTGACATGGGCGCTTTTCCTTTGGGGTTCGAAGTGTGCATTGTGATGAGCGGCGGCAAAGTCTAGCTTGGGCGCGAACGCTTCTCCAGCCCCGGCCCCCCCCATGAAACGGATCACCTCGCGTGCGGCACGCTCGCCGTATCGCTCCCCACCTCCCTATTCAAGGGCCGCGGTCCTCCTGCTCGCCACCGCCCTCGCCTGCGCCGCACCCCAGACCGGGGAACTTCCCCGCGTCGACCCCGCCGATGCCGGTTTCGTCCCCGAGCGGCTCGAGCGCCTGGGCGCGGCAATGGAGGAATACGTCGCCGACGGCAGCCTTCCCGGCTCGGTGGTCATGGTCCTGCGCGACGGCGCGGTCGCCTACGAGAATGCGGTCGGGTACAGCGACGCCGAGGCGGGCACGCCGCTCGCGATGGACGCGATCTTCCGCATCGCTTCGCAGACGAAGGCGGTCGTCAGCGTGGCCGTGATGATGCTCCAGGACGAGGGCGCGCTCCTGATCAGCGACCCGGTATCGCGGCACCTCCCCGCCTTCGCGAACACCACGGTGGCCGTCCCGCGCGAGGGCGGCGGTTACGATGTCGTGCCCGCCAACCGCGGCGTGACCATCCGCGATCTCCTCACCCACACGGCCGGCATCGGCTACGGGTGGGGCCCCGGCGGCGACCGCTGGCAGGAGGCGGAAATCACCGGCTGGTACTTCGCGCACCGCGACGAGCCCGTGCGCGCCACCGTGGACCGCATGGGCGCGCTGCCCTTCCAGGCGCAACCCGGGGAGCGCTTCGTCTACGGTTACGCCACCGACATCCTCGGCGCGCTGGTCGAAGAGGTTTCGGGCCAGACGCTCGATGACTTCCTCCGCTCGCGGATCTTCGAGCCCCTGGACATGCGCGACACGCACTTCTACCTGCCGCGCGGCAAGGAGGACCGGCTGGCCAGCGTTCACGGCCACAACGCCGAGGGCGACCTGATCCGCTCCCCGGAAGGACCGGGCATGAACACGCAGGGACAGTACGTGACCGGACCCCGGGAGAGCTTCTCCGGCGGCGCCGGGCTGCTTTCCACCGCCCGCGACTACGCCCGCTTCCTGCAGATGATGCTGAACGGCGGCACTCTCGGCGACGCGCGCATCCTGTCGCCGGCGAGCGTGGCGCTCATGACCGCCAACCACGTCGGCGATCTAATGGGCGGCGCCAGCGGTTTCGGTCTGGGCTTCCGGGTCCGGCTTGACCTGGGCGCGGCGGGCCAGCCGGGCTCCGTCGGCGACTACGGCTGGGGCGGCGCCTACCACACGACCTACTGGGTCGACCCGGCCGAGCGCCTGGTGGTCGTCTACTTCACCCAGCGGAGCAGCTTCCGACCGGTCGATGACCACGCGAAGCTGCGGGCCCTCGTGTACGGCGCGCTGCAGGGCTGACCGCGCGAACCCCGCGGGGCGCTCCGCCGACCTACTTGGCGTCGTCACCGCAAGTTGCCACATTGATACACCTAAGCGACAGCAAGGCCCTCAAGCCACAAAGGCGGTACTTTGATTCTCATTGACCGGCACACGCGTGCCGCCAAGGGCCCCTTCCACGCGACGCTCCGGATCAAGCCCGCCGCCCGCGTCGAACTGATCGACGTGCGCGGGAAGCTCCTCGAAGAGTTCGGCGACGAGTTCACCCGCTACACCCGCTCGTTCTACATCTCGAACCACACCACCGCCGGCTTCCTCGACCAGCGCCTGGCCGAGCTCCTCGAGCACGACGGCCGCGGCATCAAGAACTACCTCCAGCTCTTCCAGGAACTCTTCCCCCCCGGGGCGGACTACGTGCACGACTCGATGCCGCTGCGGACCGAGCTCTCCGAGGAGCAACGTGCCAACGAACCGCTCAACGCCGACTCGCATCTCACCTTCATCGGCGCCGGCCTGCACAACTCGGCCTCCTACGAGCTCGACGGCGCCGAACCCGTGTGGTTCGTGGAGCTTGACGGCGTGCACGTGGGAGGAATCCGGCAGCGGCGCACCACGGTGCTCGCCTACGATCGCGAAGAGGAGGTCGAGCGGCGGCGGCTGACGGTCCCGTCCTCACCCCATCCGATCGACGCCCAGAACCTGCGCGATCCCGGCCTCGGGTTCATCGGCGTCCTGCAGCAGATGGTCGAGGAACACCAGGTCCCCTTCGGCCGCTTCGATGTCTCGCTTGCCGACGAGGAGCAGGATGCGGGCCTCACGGTCAACGAGTACGAGCCGCTGCTGATGGACTACGACCTGCGCGGCGCGCTCCGGAATCCGTTCCGCTTCATGGCCAGGACGGGGAAGGAAGTGCGGCACGCGCTCCGCGACCCCAAGTCGATCCCGGCGAAGGCCATCAACTTCGCCCAGTTCGACGCGGTCCAGGTTCTCAACCAGGTCCTCGACCGGGTCCGGCTCCGCGACTCGGTGGTGGAACGGGTGGTGAACCGGGCGGTGGCGCTGCCGGTATCCCACTTCCTGCGCATGAAGCGGGCCTTCAGCCTCCCCGTGCTGGACCGCGGCGGCGATGGCACCGGGGAAATAGGCTGGGGAACCTACCAGAGCCCGATCCTGGTTCAGTGGAAGGGAGCCGAGCGGCGGACGCGGTTGCTGGACGTGAGGCTGGTGAGGTTCGTGTAGAGGGGCGCGGAACAACCCACGTTTGCGATGTGCGTGACTACCGGATTCACGCGAGTTCGGAGAAGCAGGTCATCGCCGGGGACAGCGCCTTCAACATCAAGGCGAAGTGTGTTCGCTGACCCGCGGCCAACCGTGGCTCGTCAATGCGCTGGCGAAGGAGATGTGTTTTGAGCACGGAGAACTTCGGCCTCGCGACCGTCCCATCGCCGTACGCGACCTGGGCCTGGTCGCGCCGGACGACCCGGTGCGCATCGCAAACCCGGTCTACGCCGAGGTGGTGCCGCGCGAACTCACCGAGGTGCTCCGCCAGGGACTGCGGCAGGATCGGACATGGTACGTCGACCCGGACGGGAGACTGAACCTTGAGCCTGGCAGGGAGCGGAGTTAGTCAAAGTCAAGCCGAGGCGTCCCAATCGAGCATGCGGCTGTCCCTGGATTTGCCGCGGCGGCGGGCGGGCGGTTTGATCACAGGCTCATCCGAGCATCAGCGTCCCAAATCCCCGGTCCGTCGGGGCTTCGGCGTCCCAAATCGTCTGATCATAGGCCGATTTGACTATGGACGCTTTTGGATTCGCGCTCTCGCGGCGAGGGGGACCGCTTCCACGATGCCCCCCAGAGGGCGCTGCAGGGTCCATGGGCGCGTCCGCCGGCCTCGTGACCCATTTGCGTCGCCTCCACCCCCGGTTTTCGCCGCCTGAGCCGTCCCACGAGGTCGAAATCACGCCGCATATATTGTAGCAGGCGGGCACGCCACGCCCTCCGGAAAACCCATTGCGACACTTGCATTTCAGGAGACTTCACCATGTCCGACGACCTCTTCGAACTCGGCGAACGGATCGCCCAACTCGCCGCCAGCATCAATATCGCCACCTGCGAGATGCTCACCCTCGTCGCCGACTTCGACCGGCGTGAAGGCTGGGCCGACAACTTCGCGTCGTGCGCCGAATGGCTCGCCTGGCGCACCGGACGCACGCTGGCCGCCGCGCGCGAGAATGTGCGGGTCGCCCATGCGCTCGAGGAAC
>JAPPGM010000063.1 GCA_028874995.1 Gemmatimonadota bacterium
CGACATGGCGATCACGCATTCCACGCACGAGGCTCCGACGCAGGAAGCCGCCTTGCCCTCTGCCCTGGCCGGGATCAACAGCAATGTGCTGGACGACTCGGTCCTCAAGAAACTGGTGGATCCGGATGTCTATTACGCCCTGGCGCAGTGCCGCGCGACGGGGGTGCCGATGGATCGGGAATTCGCCAACGCGCTGGCGAAGTCCATCCGGGAATGGGCGCAATCCAAGGGCTGCATTGGATATTCCCACTGGTTCTCGCCGATGCGGGGCGCGATCCACGGAGAGAAGCTCGAGACGTTCGTCGGAGTCGATTTCGCCACCGACCGGCTGATCATCGACCTGTCCGGGTCGCAGCTTTTCCAGACCGAAACGGACGGTTCCTCGTTCCCCAACGGGGGGCTCCGGGAGACCCATCAGGCGGCGGCCTATATCGGCTGGGACACCGGATCGCCGCCATTCGTCTACCGCCAGACGCTCTATATCCCGTCCGCCTTCGTGACCTGGAACGGTGAGGCCCTCGACCAGAAGACCCCGCTGCTGCGCGCCGACATGGCGGTCAACGAGCTGAGCGTCCGGCTTTTGTCCCTGCTTGGCGACAACGTGACCCGCGAGGTCGTGTGCAACGTGGGTTGGGAACAGGAGTTCTTTCTGATCGACAGGGAGAAGTACCTCGCGCGGCCCGACCTCGTCGCCGCGGGGCGTACCCTGCTGGGCGCGGCGCCGCTGCGCGGTCAGGAGATGGACAGCAACTATTTCTCCAAGCTGTCGCCCAGGGTGCACCGCTACATCGCCGAGGCCCGGGACAAGATGTGGGAGCTCGGAATATCCATCCACTGCACCCACAACGAGGTGGCCCCGGCCCAGCACGAGATCTCGCCGATCTTCGGTCTGGCGAACCTCGTGGCGGACACGAACGTGCTCGCCATGGACGTGCTTCGCGATCTCGCCTTCGACCACGACCTCGTCGTCCTGTTCCACGAAAAACCGTTCGCCGGCATCAACGGGACGGGCAAGCACAACAATTGGGGCCTCAACACCGACAGCGGCGTCAACCTGTTCGTGCCGGGCGAGACCGAGGAGGAGGACCGGCGCTTCATCGCCTTCGTCGCGGCCCTGTTGCGCGGGGTCAACAAGCACGGGGACCTGCTGCGCTGCGGGGTGTCGACGGCGGGGAACGACCACCGGCTGGGTGCCCAGGAGGCGCCCCCCGCGATCATCACCCTCTATCTCGGGGAGCGGCTGGAAGCCCATGTGAAGGCCGTTGCCGAGGGCGGCGCTTTCGGCGGTTACGGCACCCAGGGCAAGGAGATCGAGATCGTCGCCCCGGTCGCCGATATGCGGGCCACTCAGGAGGACCGCAACCGCACCGCGCCGTTCCCGTGGTGCGGCAACCGCTTCGAGTTCCGCGCCGTCGGCGGCAACCAGCACATCGCGTTTCCGCTGACGATGGTAAACGCGGCGCTCGCCGACAGCCTAAAGCACATGTGCGACGAGATCGACGCGGGAAAGCCGGCAGACCAGGTCATCCGGGAGACCATCCAGGAAAACCAGGGCGCCCTGTTCAGCGGCGACGGCTACTCCGATGCGCTCTACGAGCACGCCGAGAAGCACGGGCTGATCCACCTGAAGAGCAGCCCAGAGGCTTACGAAGCGCTGACGGCGGAGAAGAACGTCAAGCTGATGAGCGACCTCGGCATTCTCAACGAAAACGAGCTCGCGGCCCGCCAGAGCGTCCTCCAGGAGGCCTATGCAACCGAGTTGTGGATCGAGGCGCGCGCCCAGTTGCGAATTTTGCGGACGCTGATCGTCCCGGTCGTCGTCGAGGATGTCCGTTCGGACGGCGAGTCCGGTTTCAAGTCGCGGCTGTTCGACGAGAAACGGCAGCTTGTCGAACGGCTTCTTTCGGAGATCGACAGCCTAGCCGACGCCTTCGAGGCCTTCCCGCACGACGACCCAGGACAGTCGGCGTCATACGCGCATGAGACCCTCAAGCCCTGCATGCAGTCGGCGCGGGACGCGGTCGACCGGCTGGAGGTGCTGGTGGATGCACGCTCGTGGCCGATGCCGACCTATTCGGA
>JAPPGM010000039.1 GCA_028874995.1 Gemmatimonadota bacterium
GGGTCGAAGGGGCGGAGCCCCTCGCCAGCCGCAGTGTTCAACACTGCGTGTGCTGGCTGGCTGGCTGGCTGGCTTGACCATCTAACGCTGTTTCATCTCGGGGGGCAGCGCCAGGGACCGTCGCCATCCATGAGCGCACCGGAGCCCGAGGGGATGGCTCTGAGTACCCTACCAAGGTGCCCGGATGCTGGAGCGGAGACCGGGCGCGCCGAAGGAGATGACCCCGTAGAAAGGCCTTCCCGCCCCGTCTGTAGCTGACTTCGCCGACGACACACCACAACCGCAGGCGGGGCCTCCCAATACGGCTTGAAAAGCGATGCGTCCGCTCCAAGGGAAGCTGCGCTGGGGAGCCTATACGGATCGGCGAGACTCAGATCCACCTTGTAGCCGAAGTCTGCAAGCGCCTGAAGCGTCACCGCGCTAGTCAGCCGACCATTGCCCGGTGTCATGAGTTCACGCCCGAACATCGAACCCCGCCAGTGCCCATTGCGGCCGGGACCAAGCTGATGCACCGGTATCTTCGGTCCGGTGTAGCTCGCGCCGCCGGCGGCGTCGAAAGCTCTCGTCGCGAGCGGCAAGACGACATAAGTGTCCAAAACTCTTTCCGCCGTGCTCGCGTTCTTGAGGTGGCCGCGGGTACGCCAGAGCGTACCGATCCCGAGGACATGGGCAAGCTCGTGGCGCGCGCTGCTCTTAAGCAATTCAGCCCGGTCGGGATGCGTGCGTATCTCGCGAACGAAGACCGAATCGAAAGTCACACCGCCAGCATAGGTGACACGCTGGCGCAAGTGCGCTGGGAGCCCACAGATTCCTCCACGGTGCCCTTCGCCCATTGATACCGTCACGACGAGATCGTCGATGATGGGGTCAGGTAAGGACGGCTCCCAGCCCCAGAGATGGCAGGGCGACTCCCCGAACACGTCGGGCGCTTCCGTTTGCCGCAGTATCTCCATCCAGTATTCCGCCTCGGAGTTCCACACTTCACGGATGTAGGCGGGAACATCCGGATGGAAGAGCAGCTGGATCTGAAAGCCCGGATCCGTTTCGCCGCAAACGTAGCCGACCCAGCCGTCCCGCGAGATGTACGACTCGAAATCTCCCGTCCGAGGCACACACAGGCCAGTGGCGTAGGACTCAAAGAAATCCAGATTCAACGCCAAGACTTCATTCGGGATCTCTCCTCGTAGATCAGGGTTGTCGGCAACATCAAGGAATCTGAGATTCTTGAGTTTGCCCAACTCGCGCGGCATCGGACCCGCGAGGTTGTTACCGCCAAGCCATAGGTCTTCCAAGCTTGTGTTGCCGAGCTCCGCGGGGATCGGGCCGCTGAGAGCGTTCGCGCCCAAGATTAGCCGACGGAGGCCAGTGAGCCCACCGAGGTCGGGGGGTATGGGGCCTTCGAGCGCGTTGCGTTCCAAGTTCAGCCCCTGCAAATAAGTGAGGCTACTCAGCTCCGACGGGATTGGGCCGCTGAGTCCGTTCTCACGGAGGCGCAGGCCCCAAACCCGATCCTGGTCGTAAGCTATGACGCCGTACCAGTCCCGGAGCGGTGCCTCGGTGAGCCAGTTCTCGCTGTTCACCCAGTTCGGCCCATCCGTCGCTTCATAAAGCGCGACCAGCACCGCTCGATCCGGGTTGAACACGGTAATCTGCGCGGAGCCGTGAGCGGTCCCAGCCACGGCCTTGATTGTGGCGGTACCCTCGGTGACACCGCGTACCAGACCGGAAGCGCCCACCGTCGCCACAGACCTGTCGCTTGACGACCACCTGACCCTTGCCCCGGAGACCGCGTGGCCATTCGCGTCCATCACTTCCGCCGAGAGGCGCAACGTATCGCGAGGCGCGATCGAGTCGGTAGCCGGAGCCACGATGACCGAGGCCGCCGACTGCATCACGGATATGATCGCTTCGTCCAGCGCCTCGCCGGCAACGGCGACAACCGAAGTGGTCCCATTCCCCACAGCCGTCACCAATCCGGCGATGTCCACCTCAACGACGAGCGTGTCGCGGGATGACCACATGAACGCGGTCCCCGACACTTGGTGGCCGTTGTCGTCCGTTGCGACCGCCGACAGGCGCACCGTGTCCCCGAGCGCCTCCAGCGTACCGGTCGAGGGTGAGACCGCGACCGTGCCCAGCTTCTGAGCGACCGTCACAGACGCAGTCCCCGACACCGGACCCGCCGCCGCCACGATCTCCGCCTTCCCGTTTCCCACAGCCGTCACTAGACCAGCGCTGTCCACCACGGCCACCAGCGTGTCACCCGATGTCCACGTGAATACCGTTCCCACCACCGCATGGCCGTTTGCGTCCACTGACTCCGCCGACAGGCGCAAGGTGTCCCCGAACGCCTCCAAGACGGTTGGTGGCCGCGACACGCTCACCTCCGTTACTTCCTGCTCCACAGTTACTTCGGCACTCGCCGACTGCGACCCGGATGTTGCCGTAACCCGTGCGACTCCGTTCACCGCCGCTGTCGCCAGTCCTTGAGCGTCCACGGTCACGACCGACTCGTCATCCGACGACCACACGAACTCCGCGCCCGTCACGACATGCCCGTTCCCATCCCGCGCCTCCGCCACAAACCGAACCGTATCACCGATAGCGACCAGCGTATGTGCAGCCGGAGACACGGCCAGTTCGGCAACCGACTGGTCCACTGCCACCTCCGCGCTGGCCGTCGCCGCCTCGACCGTGGCGGTCACGGTCGCACTGCCGTTGCCCACTGCGGTAACGAGCCCTTCCGTCACGGTGGCGACGGACGCATCGCTGCTGCTCCACGCGACAGCGACATTGGTCATCTCCTGGCCGTACTGGTCGCTCACCGTAGCGATCATTCGTAAGCTGTCGCCGATTGAATGGAATGCCGCCGATGTGGGCGAAATCGCGACCGTCGTGGGAACGGGCGGGGCGGGTGCGGCCGGTGTCATCGGATCGTCTCCACAGGCCGTGACGGCCACCACCACCGCCGCGGCGAAAGCGAGGACGCGAGCGACGAGGCCTATCGACGGACCCGCTTTAGTGATCAGTGCGGTCCCCGTCTGAGAAGCGACCTGCCGGGGAGGCAAGCCTCGGCCGGGAACCGCAGTGGCGGAGATGAGAACTCATGGAGAGAAAGGTAGCAATGGATCGCGTTCATTGCAGGACCGTTCGCTCAGCGATTCGGGCGGTTACGTCTTCCCGAGAATCCCCGTGATCAGACCCGCTGCGCTGGCCGCAACCGGAGGGATTGGCTGAAAGTCCTGTGTTCCGTTAGGCTCCCTACAGATCCCAGAGAGCGTGAGACAGACCCGCCGCAGCGAATCGCGCTAGCACCGACGGACGGCGGGCTGCCGCTCTCGATCCCGAGGTAGCTGTGCCATGCCCGAAAGGATCTCGGTGGGCGGGATGGCCTTCCGAAGGACTGAGCGAGGCGGGGGCTTAAAGGGAGCTTCAGCAAAGAGCAGGCTTGGGTGCAGAAGTCCCGCCATTCAAACCAGTTTTCCCCGCCGTGGGGGCACGGTCCAGCAGGGTCCAGCCCAACGGCAGAGAGCGCAGATCGTGCAGCCCTGTATGACTTTAGACGATTCTCTGCCTTGATTCTGGCCTCTCGCGATCCGCCGGACGGTCGCTATCACGGCAGCTACCGGGCGGGCACGACCGGGATTCCGGACGCGTTCGGTCCGGACGGCCTGGGAGCGTATGTGGAGAGCAACGAATTGGGCGTTCAGACGGTGGTGGTGAGGAAGGTGGTTTGGGCTCCCCGTCCGTAAGACCGGCTCCCCGCCAACCCTTCCGCTTGGATCGGGGATCTGATCTCAACGGCTGGCAGGATCACGACAAGCCACCAGACGAGAACGGGACGAGCCAAGCTGCAACGATTGGCCTGACGATCGGACTTGCCGTTCCGCTGGTTGCAACGGTAAATTACGAAACTCATCGTATCGTGCGAAGCAGAGGTCCAACGGTCAGCGACCGACAACCCTCGAGAAACCACCAGACCGGGACAGTGAACAAATGAGCAGGATCGCAACGCGTTTATCGAGTACGGCCTTCGCCGTCACGGCAGCAGGTGCGCTGATCGTACAAGCAGCCTCCGCCCCAGGACACCATCGAACTCCCCGCCGAGGACCGCTGGCTCGCCGCCGACTTCGCGGAGGTGTTCCGGATCGGGTCGCTGATGGGCGAGGAATGGGAGCAGTTCGGCGATGTGAAAAAGGTGATGTTCGACGGCGACGGCCGGCTCTACGTGTTCGACAGCCAGACCGAGCGGATCTTCGTCGTGGATACCGATGGCGCCCTGGTCCGCGAGATCGGGCGGAAGGGTGAAGGCCCGGGGGAGTTTCGCAACGCAGCCGATTTCGTGGCCCTGGAGGACGGGCGGATCGTGGTGGCTGACATGGGTCACCGAGCGTATCACATCTTCGATGCCAACGGCGACTTCGAGCGGATGGTGCGGATGGGAGGGGATCCGTCCTACACGGCCGTTGGGTCCCACATGCCCCTTCGCGGCAGCGATGCGGTGGTCACGAGCATGGCTGGCGGGTCGATGTCGATTACGGTGCAGGCCGTAGCCGGTTCCGGAGTGCCGGAACGGCCGGATCCGGTGTCGCAACCCATCGAACGCATCGATCTGTCCGGCGAGGAGGTCGTCAGGGACACGATCGCGGAAGGGTGGCTGGCGCCCAGGGGAGGGTTGGTCCCGAGTTTTCGTCAATCGCGTGATGGCGGTGTAAGCGTGAGCTTTGGTGGGAGCAGCCTGCCGCGCGTGTTCACGCCGCGATTGAGCTGGGGCGTCCTCCCGGACGGGACGGTGGCGTTCTCGGACTCATCGACCTACGCCGTCAAGATCGCTGCGGACGGGACGGGTGTTGCACGCATCCTGACACGTCCCTTCCCGCCGGAACCGGTGACTGATCGCTTGATCAAGGCGGAAAAGGACCGTCGGCTCAAGCGATTGGCGGCCACTCCGGACGATGATTTGGGAGGGTCTCGAACGGTCATCAACGGGCAGGTGGTGGCGGTCGACCCGAAGGAGCGGAGAAACAAGCGGCGCAGGGACATCGAGGAACTCCAGTTCTTCAGCGAAGTTCCCGTTGTCCGTGACCTCCGCACCAGTTGGAACGGAATGATCTGGGTGCGCCGCCGCGGCGAGGAACCGAACACCAACGGCCCAATCGATGTGCTGGACATGGCGGGCCGGTATGTAGGCAGCTACCGCGTCGATTCCACCGGGATTCCCCAGGCGTTCGGCCCGGAGGGCCTGGTGGCCTTTATCGAAACGGATGAATTCGATGTGGAAACCGTGGTGGTGAAGCGGGTGCCGCGCGAGGTGAACTGAAGGGGGGGTGATACCGAGGTGGGAGAATCGGGAGGTAGCGAAGGGTGAGAAGCAACAGCAGGTCACATAGGGTCACGGTCCATATCGCCTGCCTGGTGTCGGCACTTTGGCTGCCCAAGGCGGCACTGACCGCCCAGAGGACGATCGAACTCCCCGGCGAGGACCGCTGGCTCGACGCCGACTTCGAGGAGGTGTTCCGCGTCGGATCCCTCATGGGCGAGGAGTGGGAGCAGTTCGGCGATGTGCGTTCCGTGGCTTTCGACGCCGCGGGACGGCTCCACATCTTCGACCGGCAGGGATGGGCCGCCGGTCGCATCGTCGTTGTGGACACGGAGGGAGCTTTGGTCCACAGCGTCGGGCGCAAGGGTGAGGGACCGGGGGAGTTCCAGGGAGCCGACCAGGTGGCGGTCTTTCCGGACGGACGAGTGGTGGTCGCGGAACTGGGTCGTCGTGCGTTCCACACCTTCGACGCGAGTGGCGACCATGTGAAGACGGTGAAAATGGGAGGCGACCCGGGCTCCGCCATCCTTGAGCCGATCGCTGCCCAGCCGGGTGCCGATGCGCTGATTACAGTGTCGACGGGGGGACTGGGTGCCTTTACCGCACAATGGACTCACGAGAGCGGCCGGCCGGCTCCCGCCACATCGCGGCCGGTCGAGCGGGTTTTGTTGACGGGACCGCAAGCCGTGAAGGACACAGTTGCAGTCGGTTGGCTTCCGCCCGTGGACTCCGTGTCATTGGGGCGGATGCCCAACGGTTACGAGTTCAAGCGACCGCGGCTGCGCACATTTGCACCACGCCTGTACTGGGGAGTCATGCCCGATGGCAGGGTGGCGTTCTCGGACTCCACGACGTACGCGGTGAAGATCGCCGAAGCGGGGGCGGGCATTGTGCGGATTCTGGCGCGCCCGATCCCACCCGAACCTGTCACGGACCGAGTGATTCGGACCGAAAAGAGACGGCGCCTTTCGGAACTGGAAGAGGAGGCCGAGCCCGGGGAGGACCTGCGCGAAGAGCGCGAACGCATCGACAACCTGAAGTTCTTTACGGAGATTCCGGTGATTCGCGGGCTTGCCGTTACTTGGGACGGTGGCGTCTGGGTGATGCGGCGGGGTGAGGAACCGGTGAGCGACGGCCCCATCGACCTGCTCGCGGCGGATGGCCGATACCTGGGGAGCTACCGCCCGGGCGCCACGGAGATTCCGGATGCCTTTGGGCCGGACGGGCTGGTCGCGTTCATCGAAGCGGATGAACTGGATGTGGAGACGGTGGTGGTGAAGAAGGTGGTCGCGCGCCCGGTGAACTGAGCCGGAAGCTGTGCTGTGGTCGTCGGTGGCAGTCTTGACGAGCAGTTGGCGGTGGTGGGTAATTACGAATGTTTGTCGTACAACGAGAACCGCTACGGAAGCAGACCGGAGACATGATCAGGATTGGGCAGGTGACGACGTGCATTCTGTCTCCGATAGCAACGGGGTGGCTGGCAGCCGCGTCGCTGACCGCCCAGGAAACCATCGAACTCCCTGGCGAAGACCGCTGGCTCGACGCCGACTTCACGGAAGTGTTCCGAATCGGGTCGCTGATGGGTGAGGAGTGGGAACAGTTCGGCGAAGTACGAAAGGTGATGTTCGACGGTGCAGGCCGACTCTACGTGTTCGACCGCCAAGCCGAGCGGATCTTCGTTGTGGATACCGGCGGCTCGTTGATCCGCGAGATCGGGCGGGAGGGCGAAGGCCCCGGGGAGTTTCGCAGGGCGGTTGATTTCGCGGCATTGGATGACGGGCGTGTCGCGGTGGCCGACATCGAACGCCGCGCCTACCACCTCTTCGATGCCGACGGCGACTTCGAGCGGATGGTGCGCATGGGAGGGGATCCGTCCTACACGGCCGTCGGGACCCACATGCCCCTGCGCGGCGCCGATGCCGTGGTCACGAGCACGTCGGGGGGGTCGATGATCATCACAAGCGTTAGGGCCATTGACGAGGCCGGATTTCCCGAACGGCCGGAGCCGATGTCGCGGCCCATCGAGCGTGTGGATCTGTCCGGGGAGGAGGTCGCGCGGGACACGGTCGCAGAAGCGTGGCTGCCGCCCGAGGGGCAGATGCGCATGCGCGAAACGCCCGACGGCGGAGTGACCGTCACCCGACCGCCCCAGCTCGTTCCCGGATTACACTGGGGCGTTCTCCCCGACGGAGCGGTGGCGTTTTCGGACTCCTCGACCTACGCGGTCAAGATCGCGGCGGGGGGGACGGTTGCGCGCGTACTGACAAGGCCCTTCCCGGTGGAACCGATGACCGAGCGTCTGATCAGGGCGGACAAGGACCGTCGCCTGAAGGAACTGGCGGCTAGGCCGGACGACGAACTAAGGCCGCGAAGGTTCATCAACGGCCAGCCCGCGGATCTGACGGCGGAGAGGAACAGGCAGCGCGAGAGGATCGAGAATCTGGAGTACTGGAGCGAAATCCCCGTCATCCGCGCCCTTCACACGACCTGGAACGGCAGGATCTGGGTCCGGCGGCGCGGCGACGAACCGGTGAGTGTCGGTCCCATCGATGTGCTGGACGCGGCGGGCCGGTATGTGGGCAGCTATCGAACCGGCGAGGTCGATATCCCGGGCGCCTTCGGCCCCGACGGCCTGGCGGCCTTCATCGAAAGAGACGAGTTGGGGGTGGAGATGGTGGTGGTGAGACGGGTGCCGATTGAGGTGAATTGAGGCGCGTGAGGACGCACGGCCTGACCGATTAAGTAAATCACACATTACTTTTTGTAAATCAGAGTTGACTTTGGCGGCCCGGGAGCGCGGGGTCGGGTACGGCACGGAAGGGCTGGTTGGCGCTCCCCCCTCTCTCGGGGATCCGAGCCCTCTTGCGGCGGCCCTCGGAGGCCGCGCTGTCCCCTTGCCCCTCGCAGGTTCCTACGGCTTCCCCCGCGACAACCTCGGCTCCAGGAGGTGGATATACGCGCCGCCCGCGTTCGGCTCATGGTACGAGATCACATACCGCGATCCATGGGCGAAGCCGAGCAGTGCGTCGTCCCCGTGGTAGCGCGCCAGCGTTTGTCCCGTTGACGGGTCGATCAGGTCCAGCCACCCGTCCAGCACCGTCTGCCACGGAACTTCGGGGATCTCGCCGCCCGGGCTGATTCTCTCCGTCCAATCGGGGTCGGGCGTCTGCCAGGCGATCCAGAGGCCGTCGTCGTCGAACATGGCGCCCACGTTGAGGGCGCGTGGCCAAAGCTGCTCCGAGGGGTTGTCCCGCTCGAAAACCTCGACCGCCCGGTCGAACACCCGCGCAACGACCGGCTCCGGCTCCAGGTTCCAGCGCACCACGCGGTTCACCTGCTGGCGCACGGCCCAGAAGGTCTCATCGTCGCCGGCCACCACGAACCTGTGCAGCTGGGGCCCGGGTGCCACGCGATCATCACCGCCGAAGGAGGTGATCCTGCCCCTCGCGTCGAGGATGCGGAGCTGGTGACCGACAGCGGCCGGTTCGCGGACCGGCACCGCGAACGCGACCTCGTCGGACCCGATCACCACCGACGACAGAACCTGCCCAAGGGACCGGTCAGTCCGTACCACCTCGAAACCGAGGTCGAGCATTGTTCGTCCCCGGTGGAACTCGAAGACGTGAACGAAACGGGGGCCGACGTTGACATGGGCGATTCCATCGTACTCGCCGGGACGGTCCCCCTCCTGGCCTACCGTCCCGAGGAAGTCGCCCGACAGGTCGAAGATGGAGATCTCGGGGTAGCTGAGGTGCGTGATCAGGACGCGGCCGCGGCGATCGACCGCCACTTGCGAGAACGGGGTAATCACGTGGAGGCCGAAGTCCTCGCGTCCCCCGATCGTGGTGACGGTGTCCAGGGTGATGACGCAGTCGGCGCAGGTGACCTCGCCGGAGACGGGGACGGGTTGCTGGGCGGAGAGGGTGGGCGGTGGGACCGGAACCAGGGCCGCGAAGAGTCCGGAGACAACGAGTCCGGACACGTGGGCCAACGCCCGCAATGAAGTTGGGGTGCCGCCGAGGTTGGCCAAGTGCGATCCTCCGGGGAATGGACTGCGTTCGGGTGTTCTCTGGAAGACTGTCCGCAGTCCCCCTTACATTCGCCCTTGTTCATCCAAGGTGACAGGACCCCCTCACATGTCTCCAGCCCAATCCAGGCATCCGGAGATCGCCCGATCCGGCTCCGAACGCGCACCGGAACGTCGCTCGTGGGGTGCGGTGATTGTGAAAACGTTCACAAGCGCGATTGCGCTCGTCCTCAAGGCTGTCCTCAGTGCCCTCCGCCGTATCCTGAAAGCGATCGTCGACGCACTCTTCAGTGACCTGTTCTGAGACTGGAGTCCTCCCATGTACCGCACATCCGCAGTCCCCACTACCGCCCTCCTCGCCCTCCTGATGACGCCCACCACCGCCTGCGCCCAGTCCGGCGACCCCACCAACGACCCCCGCTTCAAGCAGGCCGTCGACCTCTTCGAAGCCTGGCTGGACGCGAAGATGGACTACGAGAAAATCCCGGGAATGTCGGTCGGCCTGGTGCACGATCAGGACCTTGTGTGGGCGAATGGCTATGGACTCGCCCACCGGGAGGAAGGCGTCGCGGCCACCCCGTCCACCATGTACTCGATCTGCTCGATCTCGAAGCTCTTCACCTCGATCGGGGTCATGCAGCAGCGCGACGAGGGCAATCTGCGGATGGACGACCAGGTCTCCTCCCTGCTTCCCTGGTACGACCTCGAACAGGCCTTCGGCGACGGCCCCACGGTGAGCGTCGAGGGGATTCTCACCCATTCCTCCGGTCTCCCCCGAGAGTCGGCGCATCCGTACTGGACCGGCCCCGAATTCCCGTTTCCGACTCGGGACGAGATCATCGAGGGCCTCGCCGATCAGGAGACCCTCTACCCCGCCGACCGCTACTTCCAGTACTCGAACCTGGGGATGGCGCTTGCCGGACAGCTCATCGAGCAGGCTTCGGGGATGTCCTTTGACGAGTACGCGCGGAGCCGGATCCTCGACCCGCTGGGCATGTCCGACACCTACACCGACATCCCCGCCGAGCACCGGGGCGACCGCTTCGCCACCGGCTACACGCGTCTGGGACGGGACGGACAGCGCGCCGAAGCCACCTTCTTCCAGGCCCACGGGATCGCCCCGGCCGCCGGCTTCTCCTCCACCGTCGAGGATCTGGCGCGCTTCGCCTCCTGGCAGTTTCGGCTGCTCGAGAACGGTGGGAGCGAGGTGCTCGGCGTCAACACGCTGCGCGAAATGCACCGGGTCCACTGGGTCGATTCCGACTTCGAGACGATGTGGGGGCTCGGGTTTGCGGTGTCGCGGCGCGACGCGGGGCGCACGGTGGGGCACGGTGGCAGCTGCCCGGGGTTCCGGTCGACGCTGCAGCTGGTTCCGGCGAAGAAGATGGCCGGGGTGGTGATGATCAACGCGCAGGGGACGAACCCGGGCGATGTGTACTCGAGGATGATGGAGACGGTGGGTTCAGCGCTGGAGTCGGTGCAGGGCGATCCCGGTGGTGGAACGCCGCGACCGGCCGCGCTTGCCGAGTTCGAGGGACTCTACGAGTCGACTTGGGGCGAGACGGTGATCCTGCGCTGGGATGACAGCCTGATCGCAGTGCGCGTCCCCACAAGCGACCCGATGGAGGCGATGACGAAGCTGCGCCGGGCGGGGGACGACACCTTCCGCCGGATCCGCGACGACGGTGAGCTGGGCGAGGCGTACATCTTCCACCGCGAGGCCGGCGAAATCACCCGGCTCAGCGTGCACGGGAACTACTCGCGGAAGGTTCGGTAGGCGGCGGGCGTCCCTGCCCGCCTTGGCGCCTCGCCGCTCTCGGTGCCCGCGGGGGTCTGTCCGCGAACCGTCAGGCGGCCGCGGCGTCCCGGGGCATGAGTTCCTGCCGGGTCCTGAACGTGATGTCGAGCGATACCCAGACCGGCACCGGCTTGTCCCGGTTCATCGCCGGGGAGAACTCGTACAGATGGGAGATTTTCAGGGCCGCGTCGTCGAGCGCCTCGTATCCCGAGGACGTGTGGATCTGGGTCTTCACCACCTTGCCGGTCTCATCGATGAAGAACCAGACCTTGGCGGTACCGCCGATGCCCGAGTCCCGGTAGAAGGGTGGATACTCGCGCTCCAGGGCCCGCTGCACTTCTTCGCGGTTCTTGATGAAGGGGTAGACATCGAAGTCGGTCCAGGTGGGGGCGTCCGAGATGTTCCTGTCGACAGCGTCGGGTGGAGGTGGTGGGGGGAGCGGGGGCTGGTTGAAGTCGACGTCGACGATCGTGGCATCCGGGTCGGACAGGGCTTCGGTGACAACGGGAAGCGCCGGCCGGGTGATGGGTGGCGGGGGTTCGGGAGGTTTGACTTCGGTCGGAGGGTTGATGATCGGCGTCTCCGTCGTGTCGACGCCGACATCCGCGGCACTCATCGACGGCCAGAACGCGAACACGAGGAAGTGCATGAGCGTGGCCGCCGAGATCGAACCCCAGAACCAGGGGGAGAATGAGTGCTTGAAGGCTTCGTTGGCGGATCCGCTCGGCTGCGGGGCCACGGTGGCTTGAGTCTGATCGATCATCGGTCTCTCCCTTGTGATGGCGCGTCGGGCTGGGGCGTGAGCCAAATCGTTGGGCACGCCACGGATGCGCGCCATGATCTTTCGTACCGAAGGGCGGGTTGCAATGTTCCGGTGTTCCATCCACACAGGATTCCCGTCACTGCGGGGAGGATTCCATGAGTTGTGCCGCCATGTTTGTTTCAGACCGTCCTGCCAGTCCCCGGCTTTGCCGCTTCCGAACCCCGGGCGGGTCCATCCGCTGCATCCTGGCCGCGGGCGCAATCGCGACTTCGGCCTGCTCCGAATCGAGCCCCGCGAACGACTGGGCCAGCGTCAGGGACACGCTCCCCTCGGGCGTCGAGCGGGTCACCAACACACCGCCCCCCCAGACTGCTACCACGTGGACGCTGGTCGAGGAAATCCGCGTCGGCACGGTGGAGGCTGACCGGCCGGAGTCCTTCGGAGAGATCAAGGGGCTGGTGGGATTCGAAGGCGGTGGCTTCGCCGTGCTCGAGTCCCAGTCGCTGGAGATCCGGGTCTTCGCGGCCGACGGGTCCCACTTGGCGACCCACGGCCAGCGGGGAGAGGGCCCGGGCGAGTTCATCGGCGCGAACGGACTGATGCTCGATCCCTCGGGGCGCATCTGGGTGCCCGACTCGTACGCCGCCCGCATGTCAGTGCTCGATCCCGAAGACGGGTTCGTCGAGTCCTTCCCCTTCACGAGCTTCGTGCGGGGCTGGGTGTGGACGGGCGCCATGACCGCCGACGGACGCATCCTCAAGCACTCGAGCACCACGATGCGCGTCTTCGATTCCACGATGACCGAGCTGCCTTCGCTCTCGCTTCCTCCCGCACCCGAAGGCCTCGGAGACGAAGACCCGAGCATCTTCCTCGTGGAGTCGGCGACCGGGTGGGAGGTGCGGGCGGTGCCTTTCTATCCCGGTGGGGCCACCACCTTCGCGCCATCCGGGGCGATGTGGTCGGCTGCGGTCGGCGACCCCTCGCACCGGGTCCACAAGTGGATGCCGGGAGGGGACACGATGCTGGTGGTGGAGACGCAGCGCCCACCGCTTCCCGTTACGTCGGCCGAGCGCGACTCGGTGATTGCGGACACGCGCGCGTGGTTCCGGGAGCGGGGCGTCGAGACCGAGGCTGACTGGTCCAGGATCCCCGATGTGAAGCCCGCGGTGATCGACCTGGTCACCTCGGCGGAGGGGAACCTGTGGGTACAGACCCCTTCGCCGGGCGGAGGCGTCGGCTACGATGTCCTGGCGCCCGATGGCGCCTACCTGGGCAGCACGGCCCCGGCGGCGCTGGAGACCGTGTTCTGGCTGAATCCCGTGATCCGGGGCGACTACTACTGGACGGTCGTTTTCGACGAGCTGGACGTGCCCTACGTCGTGCGCGCAAAGCTCACCCCTGTGGAGTAGTCAATCATGAGAATCCGCTATTTCGTCCTCTGCATCGCGGCCATCGTGTTTGCGCCGGCGAACGCAAGGTCCCAGACCACCCTCGAGACCGCCATCTCGCACCTCCGGTACCGCGAACTCGGCCCCGCGCTCATGGGCGGACGCATCGCCGACCTCGCCGTGGTCGAGTCGAAGCCCCAGGTCTTCTACATCGCGACCGGGACCGGCGGCGTCTGGAAAACCGAGAACCACGGCACCTCGTGGACGCCCCTCTTCGACGACCAGCCCACCAGCTCCATCGGCGACGTCACCCTCGATCCGTCGAACCCCAACCTCGTCTGGGTCGGCACGGGGGAACCGCAGAACCGCCAGTCATCCGGCTGGGGCAACGGCGTCTACAAGTCCACCGACGCCGGAAACACATGGCGGCACATGGGGCTGGAGGGGACGAAGCACATCGGGCGCGTCCTGATCCACCCGCGCAACCCGGACGTCGTGTACGTGGCGGCGGTGGGCGACCTGTGGGGGCCGAACGAGGAACGGGGCGTCTTCCGCACCCACGACGGTGGCGAGACCTGGGAGAAGGTCCTCTACATCGACCACCACACCGGCGCGATCGACCTGGCCATGGATCCCGGCGATCCGAACACCATCTTCGCGGCGATGTACCAGCGCCAGCGCACCGGATGGGGATTCAACGGGGGCGGTCCGGGGAGCGGCCTCTACCGCACCTTCGACGGCGGCGACAGTTGGACCGAGCTCACCGAAGGGCTGCCGGAGGGCGACAAGGGGCGGATCGGGGTGGACATCTTCCGCCAGGACGGCAACGTGGTCTACGCGCTCATCGAGGCCGACGCGCGCACTCCCCGGCGGCCGGGTGCCCGTGGCGGCGGCGGAGGCGGCCCGCGCCAGAGCGGCCTCTACCGCTCCCTGGACCGCGGCGACACCTGGGAGATGATGTCCAACACCAACCCGCGCCCCATGTACTACTCACAGGTCCGCATCGACCCGAGCAACGCCGACCGCATCTACGTCCTGGGCACCTCGCTCATGGTCTCCGACGACGGCGGCCGCACCTTCCGGCGCGACGGCGCCACGCAGATCCACGTCGACCACCACGCGCTCTGGATCAACCCGAACGACCCCGACCACCTCATCCTGGGCAGCGACGGCGGCGTCTCCGCCTCGTGGGACGGCACCGCGCACTGGCGCATGTTCGACAACCTCGCGCTGGGACAGTTCTACGCCATCGGCTACGACATGCGCGACCCGTACTACGTCTGCGGCGGGCTCCAGGACAACGACGCCTGGTGCGGCCCGTCGAACACACGCTCCTTCCACGGCATCCGCCACCAGGACTGGTACGAGACCGTCTACGGCGACGGCTTCTTCACCATCGTCGACCCGACCGACTCGAGCATCGTCTACTCCGAGTCGCAGGGCGGCAACATGAACCGGTACGACCTCAACACCGGCGAGAAGACGCGCATGCGCCCCGTCACCGGGCCGCGCGAAGACGGCGACACCGCCAAGGCCTACCGCTTCAACTGGAACTCGGCGCTCCAGCTGTCGCCCCACGACCCGGCGACCGTGTATCTCGGCGCCAACTACCTCATGCGCTCGCGCGACCGGGGGATGTCGTGGGAGGAGGTGGGGGGCATCGACCTCAGCAAACAGATCGACCGTACCGAGCTGGAGATCATGGGCGTCCTCGGCTCGGAGCCGCAGATGTCGGCCAACGATGGGATCTCCGGGTACGGCAACATCACTGCATTTGCGGAGTCGCCGGTGGTCCGCGGGCTGCTTTACGTCGGCACCGACGATGGCAATGTCCAGGTGAGCCGAGACGACGGGGCGACATGGACCAATGTCGCCGATCGCATCCCCGGGCTGCCGGAGCGGACCTACACGAGCCGCCTCGAGCCGTCCGCGCACGCCGAGGCCCGCGTCTACGCCACCTTCGACGGCCACCGCAACGGCGACTACGCGGCGTACGTCTACGTCAGCGAGGACTACGGCCAGAACTGGACCGCGATCACCGAAGGGCTCCCCCACGGCTGGTCGGTCAACGTCATCACCGAGCACCACCGCGCCCCGAATCTGCTCTTCCTGGGCAACGAGGTCGGCGTGTTCATCTCGGTCGATCGAGGCGCGCGCTGGGTGCAGCTCAAGAACAACCTCCCGACGGTCCCGGTCGACGACATCCTCATCCACCCCCGCGACAACGACCTCCTGGTGGGCACGCACGGCCGCTCGTTCTGGATCCTGGCCGACGTGACCGCGCTCGAGCAGCTCTCCAATGTGACGCTGGCCGAAGCGGGTCGCATCTTCCCGCCCGCCCGCGAGTCGATCATGTGGGCGGAGCGCGGGGACTGGCCGTTCCAGGGTGCGACCTACTCGGCGCCGAACCCGCCGCGGGGAGCGAGGATCCGCTACTACCTGCGTGACGAGTGGGAGGCGCCGGTCGTGGCGGAGGAGGGGGGTGGGGAAGAGGGCGACGGTTCGGGCGACGGAGAGGGTTCCGGCACCGCAGATGGTGGCGATGTGGGTGCCGTTGAGCCTGCGGGAAGCACGGCGGCGGGATCAGGCGCGGACGGCGAGGGCTCTGGCGCCGCCACCTTCTCCCTCACCATCACCACCGCGCACGACGACCACATCCGCACCCTCGAGGCCCCGTCCGAGGCGGGCATCAACGAGGTCATCTGGGACTGGCGACACGACCCGCCGTACGAACCGGAACCGCGCCAGGGCGGCGGTGGACCCGGTGGCGGCGGAGGGTTCGGCGGAGGCGCACCGCAGGGCCCGATCGTGTTGCCCGGCTACTACAGGGCCACCATGACAGTCGCCGGGGAGACCTTCTCCACCGAGTTCGAGGTCCATGCCGACCCGCGTCGCCCCATGGCCTCCGCCGACCGCAAGGCACGCCAGCATGAGCTGATGCGCCTGCACACGCTGGCAGCGCCCATCTACGAAGCGGGCCGCGCGATCGAGAGGCTCGGGGAACAACTTGACGCGGCCGAGGAGCTGATCGGCGCCGCAGCCGAACCGCCCGAGGGCGTCAAGGAGGAGGTGGATTCGATCCGTGCCGCGCTCGAAGAGGTTCGGGACGACCTGCAGGAGGCGAGCCGTCACGCAGGTGTCGCCGGTGCCATCCAGCAATCATCCACCCTCCCGACCGAGGATCAGATGTGGGAGGCCGAACGCGCGTGGGAGGTCATGGAGGAGCTGGTCGGGCCGCTGAACGAGCTGATCACGTCGCGCGTGCCGGCGCTGAATGCGCGGCTGTACGCGGAGGGGGTGAGGCCAGCGGTGGGTGAGGTAGTGAGGGTGCCGGAGGGGTAGGTGCGGCCGGATCCTCCGGCTCTCGCTGGCCAGTCTGGTTACGCGTTCTCCCAGGGGTTGACGACGGTGATCTCGATTCCGTCGAAATCGCGCACGTTCCTGGTCACCATGGTCCCACCTCGTGCAACCGCAATCGCGGCGATCTGGCAGTCGGCCTGCGAGATTGGCCTGCCAGCCGCTCGTCGTGCGGCGGTGATGGCCGCGTAGCTGTGTGCGGCCAACCTGTCGAACGGTAGCACGCGATCTGCGAACATCCTGCCAAATGCGTGTTCGGCCGCTGCGGCAAGGCCCTGTCGCCTCATGCCCGCGGGCAGGATGGCAATGCCGGTCAGGATCTCTGCCTGGGTCACTGCCGTTACGAACAGGTCACGCTCCAGCCGATCGTCCAGCCAGCGCAGCACCGCCGAATGTGGTCGTTCCAGCATGAGCTCCGAGACCACGTTCGTGTCGAGAACGAACATCCCCGACGGCCTAGCCGAAGCGTGGGGGTTCGCGCATCGCCTCCCTCGGCGGAATCTCCAACTCCACCCCCCCGAAAGGCTTGAACAACTCGTGCAGCTTCGTCCCAAGCCCCCGTCGCGAGTCCTCCTGGTTGACCGCCGTACGCAGGATGGTGCGTGCCTCCTCTTCCATCGAGCGACCGTTGGCCGCCGCCCGCACGCGAAGCTTCGCCTTCACCCCGTTGTCGAGGTTGCGGATCGTAATGCTGGCCATGACCGGTGTCTCCCTCCCGTCCTCACAGAAGCGCTTGCGGAAATGCAATCTAATGATTGCAATGCGATCACATCAACCCGTCTCCTCCGGTTCGCTCCGGCTCGGGTTGATCGGCTCGCTTGACCTGCTTGCCCGCCCCCTCTACCGTGACGTACGCGGCAGCGTCGGTCTCCAAGGCCGGTGTGACAGTCCACGAGGAAAGGCGGAACGAACCATGGCCCACCTGATCGGTCTTCGACGATCGCGGGGGGACATGCGCCCGCTGGTGGGAGTCGCCATCGGCCTGTCGCTGATCGTCGGCATCACCATTGAGAGTACGCACACGCACACGGGCACCGAACTGTCCGTCGTCTGCAGCGTCTGCAAGCTTCCTCATCAGGATGCGACCGCCTCAGTCCCGGGCGAGTCGCTTATCGTCGCATCCAGCCTGGTTTCGGCTCCCGCGCTTCCCGGACGCCGACTCGTTCCCGGCATCGTCCATCTCTCTCCGTACCGGAGCCGGGCTCCCCCTCTCCCCATCTCTCTGTAGCCAACAGCCCCTCGGCCGACCCGCGAGTCGGCGAGACGACCTGTGCACGGTTGCGCCGGGTGACGGCGCACCCGCGAGAGATGGAGACCCATGCAGAACAACAATCCGCAGACGGGGCCCGCGGCCCTTCTCGAGGCCCGCGGCCTCAGCAAGCGCTACGGCGCGACGCAAGCCGTTGACGCCCTCGACCTGGCCATAGCGCCCGGAGAGGTCTACTGCCTCCTCGGACCCAACGGGGCGGGCAAGACCACCACCATCAACCTCTTCCTCGGCTTCGTGGCGCCCTCGGCCGGACAGGCCCTGATCGGCGGCGCGGACGTGTCGACCAACGACCGCGAGACGAAGCAGCGGATCGCGTACATCCCCGAGCAGGTGATGTTGTACCGCAACCTCAGCGGACTCGAAAACCTGGAGTATTTCGCCGCATTGGGCGGGAGGGGGTCGCTGGGACGGGAACGGCTCACCGACATCCTGGTCGAAGCCGGCCTGGAGCGCGACGTGGTCGACCGGCGTGTGTCCGAGTACTCCAAGGGCATGCGGCAGAAGGTCGGCGTCGCGATCGCCATCGCCAAGAAGGCCGACGCGCTGCTCCTCGACGAGCCGACATCCGGTCTCGATCCCAAGGCTTCGAACGAGTTTTCGGCGCTGGTGGAGCGGCTCAGGAATCGCGGCGTCGCGGTGCTCATGGCGACCCACGATCTGTTTCGCGCCAAGGAGACCGGCACCCGTGTGGGCATCATGCGGTATGGACGCCTGGTCACCGAACTGAGCACGGACGAGATCGGCCACGCCGATCTGGAGCGCATCTACCTGGAACACATGCACGACTGACCCGTGGACAAATCCCCAGCCCGGCGCCTCAACGCGCTCGGTGCTCGGGCGGATTTTGTCCACGGACTACCAAGGAGACATCGATGATCAGGCATATCATCCGCAAGGAGTTCACCGACGTTGTGCGGGACGGCCGGTTCCGCTGGTGCACGGTCCTGGTGGGATCGCTGCTGCTCGTCTCGCTGGGCCACGGGTGGGTCCAGGCGCGGAAGGTGCAGCGGGAGCACGCGGCCGCGCAGGCCACGGCCCGCGAGCACTGGGAGACCCAGGGTGAGAAGAACCCCCACTCGGCGGCGCACTACGGCATCTACGCGTTCAAGCCCCGCCTGGCGCTGTCCTTTGTCGACGAGGGCGTGGACCCCTACACCGGCACGACGGTGTGGCTCGAAGCGCACCGGCAGAACGACTTCCTTCTGCGCCCGGCACAGGATGCGACGGCGGCGCAGCGAATCGGGGCCCTCACGGCGGCGCAGGTACTGCAGCACCTCGTGCCCCTTCTCATCATCCTGCTGACCTTCGGCGCGCTCGCCAGCGAGCGGGAACGGGGCACGCTGCGCCAACTGTTGGCCTCCGGAATCGGGCGGCGCGACCTCGCCGTGGGCAAGGCCCTGGGCGTCGCCGGCGCGCTGTCGCTGCTGCTGGTGCCGGCGGCCGTGCTGGGAGCGGCGGCCCTGGTCGTCGGGAGTCCCGGCCCGGGGGCATCCCCGCTGGTCCGGGGTGTTACCCTTACCGGCGTCTACCTGGCCTACTTCGGCGCCTTCCTGGCGCTCTCCTTGGCCGTGTCCGCCTGGGCGCGCTCGGCGCGTACCTCGCTGGTGATCCTGCTGGCCGTGTGGGTGGTGAACGGACTCGTGGCGCCGCGCGTCGCGGTGGACCTGTCCAAGTGGCTCCACCCGACGCCTTCCGCCTTCGAGTTCGCGCGTACCGTGCAAAACGAGATGGCCAGCGGAGTGGGGGACCTGTCGCCCCCGGACCGGGGCGCGCTGACCGAGCGCCTGCTGGCGGAGCACGGAGTCGAACGGGTCGAGGACCTGCCGATCAACCTGACGGGGGTGTATCTGCAGGAGCTCGAGGAGTACGGCAACGTGGTCTTCGATCACAACTACGGCGCCCTGTGGGACACCTTCGAGCGCCAGAGCACCGTGCACGAGACGCTTGCCGTGGCGGCCCCTCTGCTTGCGGTGCGGGCGCTCTCCATGGGTCTGGCCGGAACCGATGTTGAACAGCACCGGCACTTCGCGGTCGCCGCGGAGACCTACCGCAGGGACATGGTGCGGATGATGAACGGGGACATGGCAGAAAACTCCCGCTCGGGTGACTTCTCGTACGTCGCCGACGCCGATCTCTGGACCGCGGTGCCGCCGCTGCAGTACGCCGCCCCGACGCTCGGCTGGGTGCTGGGCAACCGGATCCTGTCGCTCCTCGTTCTGGGTGCCTGGCTGGCCGGAGCGATCCTCTTCGCCCGGGCCCGGGTACGCCGCGTGGAGGTCGGCTAGCATGACCATCCGAACCGTACTCCGAAACGAATGGCGCCTCCTGATGGCCGACCGGGCGCTCCGGATCGTGCTCGGGCTCTTCGCGGGCCTGCTCGTCTACGCGCTGGCCAACGGCATCGTCTGGATGCGTTTTCAGGAGCGCACCGCCGAGACCGTGCATGCCAGCGGCGTTGACCGCGTCCGTGCCCTCGAGCAGGAACTGGTCGACATCGCAAACGGCGGTGAACCGGCTTCGCGCTTCGCCGATCCGAGGTCACCCTCCGTGCTGGGTGGACCCACCGGGAGCCGGACCGTGGTGCTGGAGCCGGGTGCCCTCGCGGCCCTCGCCGTCGGGCAGAGCGACATTCTGCCGTACTACTACGACGTCAACATCTACACCAACGAGGCGTCGTTCCAGCAGAACGGCGAGGTCGAGAACCCCCTCAACCTGATGGTCGGACGCTTCGACCTGGCCTTCGTGGTGATCTACCTGCTGCCGCTCCTCGTGCTGGCGCTGAGCTTCAACGTGCTTTCCGAGGAGCGCGAGCAGGGGACGCTGGCGCTGACGCTCTCGCAGCCCGTGTCGGCGCGCAGTGTGGTCTTGGCGAAGCTGGCGTTCCGCGCGGTGCTGGTGGTGGGAATGGTGCTGGCGGTGTCGGTGGCGGGCGCTCTGGCCACGGGGGGCTTCGGCTCACCCGGCCGGATGGTTCTCTGGTGTGCCGCGGTAGTCGCCTATGCGCTCTTCTGGTTCGCGCTGGCGGCGTGGGTGAACACCTTGCGGCGATCCTCCGCGTGGAACGCCACGGTGCTCGTAGGGGCCTGGCTGGTCCTCGTGGTCGTGCTGCCCGCTGCCGTCAACATCGCGGCGGGTCTGCTGCACCCGTTGCCGTCTCGTGTCGGGATGATTACCGCTCAGCGCGAGGCGTCGAACGACGCCGTGAACCGCCGCAGCGAACTGCTCGCCCGCTACCTGGAGGACCATCCCGAAATGTCCGAGGGCGTGGTTGAGGACGAACCCGGTCTGGGCGCGCTGGCGTGGGCCGCCACGGACGCCGTAAACAACCGTCTGGAGGAAGTGACGGCGGAGCACGATGCCCGCCGCGCGGAGCAGATCGTCCTGGTGAACCGCTACCGCTTCCTGTCGCCGGCGCTCCTCGCGCAGGAGGTGCTGATCGACGCCGCGGGAACTGGGGACGCACGCTTCGCGCTCTTTCAGTCGCAGGTACGGGCATTCGCCGAGCGATGGCGGCAGTTCTTCGTGCCCGCGATCCTGGCCGACGAGATGATGAACGCCAGCGTGCTTCCCGACGTGCCGGTGTTTCGGCTTGCGGACGAGACGGGTGGTGATGCCGCAAGTCGTGCGGTGCTGCCGCTGACGGTCCTGGGTGGACTTGTCCTGCTGGTGGGGGTGGGGGCGGGGGTGGGGCTGGGGCGGGTTCGTGGGGCGGACTGATTCGGGTGGCGCGGAGTGCCGGGAGACCGGAGCCCGTTGTGGGTGTCGGCGACATCGCACGTTGCGCGGTGTCGGGTGGACCTGGGCCGCTCCAGACGACCGTCCCGTCCCGTCCGGCTTGACCGGTTCGGTCGTGTAAGGCCAAGGTGTTATCCTGGCGGCAGCCAGCCAGGACGACGGTTTGGGCCTGGCTTCGGTGCGGCAGCTTCCGTTGGGCTTAGCCTGGAGAGGGAGGAGCAAGATGACGAAGCCAGGAGGACGGCTCCGCCCAGAGGGCACCGGTATCGATCTCACTGGGAGCGAGTAAACCCAGGAACGCCATGTCTGATTTGGATCAGGTTGCGAGGATGACGCTCAAGCTTCGGTGCACACGGCGGTCCAAAGGCTGAACGTGTGCTGCGGCGACGCCAGTGACGCCTTCAGGGCTGCGCTCTGCGTTGCTCCTCGGGCGAATAGCGCTGCTATTCCCCCCTCGTCGCGCCTCGCCAGCCCGGCGCCTCGCCGCTCCCGGTGCTCGCGGGGCTTTGTCCACGGACTGCTGGCCGCCCTACTAGCCGGAGTTTCCCTCCTCGCCGTGCCGTCGCTCCGCGCCCAGTCGGGCGCAGAGCGATCCGCGGCTCCCCCTGCGGGCGAGACCGACTCGGCGGCTATCGCGACTCTTGCGGCATGGGCGGACCAGGTGTGGTTGTCCTTGCTCGACCGCGACGGTGCCTACTACGGCCGTCTGGCAGAGGAGGGCAT
>JAPPGM010000030.1 GCA_028874995.1 Gemmatimonadota bacterium
GGCGCCACCACCGCCTCGTCCACGAGGGCGGGACGCGCTTGGCGCTCGACCGTGATGGCAAGGCCGCGTTCTTCACGCGGGCGGGTCAGGCGATCGGGGGCGCGCCGCCGTTGCCGGAGGTGGCGGGAAAGCTGCCGGAGCCCCCGTCCCCGTCCCTCGGCCGGCTGTCGAACGGCGCGCCGCGCTTCGTCGATTCCGCGGTCCCGCTGGCGTTGGAACTCGAAGCGCTGGAGGCGGTGGCGTGATTACCCGCCCGCCCGCCGCCGCGGCAAAAGCCGGGACGCGAGCATGTCAAATCGGGACGGCCGCTGCCAGTGCAACGAGCTTCCGTTCACTCCACGCGCTCGCCGCCGCGGCAAGGCGAAGACTCCATCTCCGGAAAACCCACAACTACGTACAGCCATATCCGGGACTGGCCAGGGCAGTCCGGACAAAGCCCGAGCGCCAACAGCGGTGAGGCGCAGTGCTGGCAAGGCGCGACGGAGCGGGAATGGCTGCATCGCCGTTCGAATGCCGGGGGGATTTTGTCCACGGGCCACTAAATCTTCTTCAACAACCACTCCAGCACCCAGCGCACTACGCGCTTCAGTATCTGTGCCATCGGTCTTTCCCTCGTCTGAAGTCCCCCGGGGAGCGCTGGCCATGAGCGCCGCTACGCTACCGACGAATCTGGTCCCCCTACGGCCGACGCTACTCCAAAGGTTCACCTTCCGGGCGCGACGCGCTAGCCGCGGGTGGCCAGCCCGCGCCAAGGCCCCTCGCCTCGTTCGTCACGCCTTCCGCACTCGACTAAGGAGAAGTTCCTGGCCTGCGAGGCCGGTGTAGACAGTGGTTCGGAGGGCCGTCCGCCGCTCAGGCCGACCCCGGAACTGGTGGACTTCGTGCCGCGAAGCTACCCGGGGCCACGGCCCAAGACGCTCCTTCGCCCCCCACCTTCCTCTCCATCGCCCCGAAGAACGCCGCATGATCCGCCAGGATCCTCTCCGTCTCCGCCGGATTCGGTTCCAGCGTCTCCACCCCCGTCTCAAACGTCCCCCCCAGCAGGATCCCGTCGCTACGCGGAAACATGTAGTGGCTGCCGCGAGTCGAGAAACGGCCGCCGCCGACCGTCAGGTAATCGATTCCGGGCTGTGGCCTGAGCACCACCAGCTGGCCCTTGATCGGAATCAGCGCGTCGTCGCCGAACAGCTCCCGCGCCCCCATTCCGGTGCAGTTTACAATCACCGGCTCGGACACCGCGGCCAGCTGCTCCAGATCGGCGATTTCCCCCACGACCACTTTGCCCCCGGCGATGCGGAAGTCCGTCAGGACCGCCCGCAGATACCGGTGCGGCTCGATGAACATGGTCGCCGCGCGGCGCGCGTAGCGGGTGGGGAACGGGTGCTCGTCGCCCTCCAGCGTCTCCCACTCGGGGAAGAGGTCGCGGATCCGAGAGTAGCCGCCCGAGCCCGGGGGTCTTTCGCCGGGGTAGTAGTTGTCGATCCAGCGCACCCCGTAATCGGGACCGACCAGGTTCTGGAAGTGACGGTAGGCGAGGCGGGCGGCGCGTTCGTACTGATGGCCGAAGGGACCGTCCAGGTTGTCGGACACCGTGGCGGGCGACCACTGCGCCCCCGCGATGTTGGAAGTGGTATTCGGCGGCAGATCCCGCGCGTAGATGGTCACCTTGCGACCCCGCCGCTGTAGCAGCCGGGCCGTCGCCAGCCCCACCGCCCCCGCCCCAACAACGGCCACGTCACCTTCCCGGCCTCCGTACGTGACCAGGTCAGCCGCCATCTCGGCCGTGCCCCACGAAAGCGTGACCCCGCCACCACCGTGCCCGTAGTTGTGCACCACCAGCTTCCCCGCAAGCCGTTCGGCCCGCACCACGAACCCCTCGGCCCGGTACGGCCTCAATCCCGCCACCACCCGAATCACCCTGTCGCGTGACACCCGCACCGGCCGCAACGGCCTCCACGGCGGTGCGGCATCGAGCCAACCCTCCGGCCGGGAGGCACACCCCGTCGCCCCCCCCCCCCCCCCCCCCCCCCCCCCCCCCCCCCCCCCCCCCCCCCCC
>JAPPGM010000081.1 GCA_028874995.1 Gemmatimonadota bacterium
CCGTCCCTCGGTCGTCGAGATGGGGATTCTGCTGGGCAGCTTCGCCTGGTTCGGTTTCTGGTTCCTGCTCTTCACGCGGCTGCTTCCGCCGGTGGCGATCGCCGAGATGAAGGAAGTGATCCCGCCGCCGAGGCGGGGGAAGGGGGCCTCATGATGGACAGGTGGGTCCGGCCGTTGCGGGGCCTGGCCAAGGAGGCCGCGTCATGATCTTCGGAGCGAAACGCCGGAGCGGCCACCAGGGCTTCTTCGCCCTCTTCGAGCACCTGGACTCCACCGTGGACGCCTGCAAGGCGCTGCGGGCGGCCGGGCACAAGGGCTTCCGGGCCTATGCGCCCCTGCCGGAGCACGAGCTGCTGGAGGAAGGCCTGGCGCTGAAGCACAGCCCGGTGCGGGTATTCACCCTGGCCGGGGGACTCACGGGTGCGGCCACCGGCTTCGCCTTCACCTCGTGGACCTCGATGGACTGGCCGCTGGTGACGGGCGGGAAGCCGATCCTGTCGATTCCGGCGTACGTGATCATCGCCTTCGAGTGCGCCATCCTTTTCGGGGCGCTCTCCACCGTGATCGGTCTCTTCATCAATGCGGGGCTGCCCAATTTCAGGCCGATGGTGGCGTATCACCCGGAGTGCTCGAACGGGAGCTTCGGGGTGTACGTGACGGCCCCGCCGGCCAGGGCGGCCGAGGTGAAGGAGATTCTTTCGAGTCACGAGCCCGCCGAACTGCGCGAGGAGCCGGAGGGATTCGATGTGTAAGCGGCTGAAGATTCGGTTCCTCCTCACCGCGATCGTGGCGACCGCCGCGTCGGGCGCCTGCGTCCCCCTCGACGACTTCATGGGCGACGTCTTCGGCCGCAGCATGCGCGACCAGCCGTCCTTCGACCCGTACGAGAACGTGCTGCTGCCGCCGGAGGGGTCGGTGCCTTTCGCCGCCGGCAACTACCCCGCGGGACCGTACGACGTGAACGTCGGACAGCCGGAGGGGAGCTTGGACCTGCCCCCGCCCTTCACCGCGAACGACATGATCAACCGCGAGGACATCGTCAACGCCATCGCCAACCCGGTCCCGCCGACCGCCGAGTCGCTGGCGCGCGGCGAGGAGTTGTACGAACGGGTGTGCATCGTGTGCCACGGGCCCGATGGCGCGGGGACGACCGGTTACATCTTCGAGGTGCACCCGGCGATGGCCGCGTATTCGCTGACCGCGGACGTGGCCCTCGCCCGCAGCGACGGCTACATCTACGGAATGATCCGGGTCGGCCGCGGCCTGATGCCGGCCTACGCACACCAGATCGCCCACTACGACCGCTGGCACGTCGTCAACTACGTGCGGCAGCTGCAGGGGCTGCTGGTGGAAGGGGCCGACGACGGTGAGGCCGACGCGGAGGCTGGTGGCACGGACGGCGGCGCCACGGACGAATCGGAGGGCCATGGCGAGGCCGCAGCGGACGAGGCAGCCATCGAATCCGGCATCGACGAGCCGGGAAGCCGCGGCGCGGGGGCGAACTGACCGATGGCGCACCATTCGATCCCCGGCGAGATTCCGGTCCGGTATGTGAACCGGGGCGGCACCGGGACCGCGATTCTGCGGCTGATGATACTGGCCGGCGCGGTCGCCTTCTTCGCGACGCTGTGGCAGAACCCGGCGCTGGCGTGGAAGTCGTACGTCGTCAACTGGAGCTACTTCGCGTCGATCGCGATGGGCGGCGTGATGGTCGCGGTGGTGACCTGGATCGTGAAGGCGAAGTGGAACTGGCCGGTCCGCCGCATCCACCAGTCGTTCGCGGCCTACCTGCCGATCGCCTTCGTCCTCTTCATCCCCATGCTGCTCTCGCTCAGGGAGGACTACTTCCCCTGGATCGAGATGATGGAGCACGACTACATCGTGCAGAAGAAGGCGGCATGGCTGAACATCCCCTTCCTGGTCAGCCGCAACCTGGTGGGCCTGCTCGCCCTCTTCGGGATGGCGTGCGGCTTCGTCTACCTGGCGCTCAGGCCGGACCTGGGGAAGATCGGGCAGGCGCGCACCGCCGAGGAGCGCGCCGACAAGGGACGCCGCTGGTGGCGCGAGCGCTTCACCCGGGGATGGGTGGGCCAGGCATGGGAGGAGGACCAGAGCTATCACCGCATGACGCGCATGGCGCCGCTCCTGGTGATCGTCTTCGCGGCCGTGATGACGATGGTGGTCTTCGACTGGGCCATGTCGCTCGAGCCGCACTGGTTCTCGACGCTCTTCGGCGGCTGGTACTTCATGGGGGCGCTCTGGGGCGGCTTCGCGGCCACCGCGGTGATCGCCGTCTCGCTCAAGCGGCGCGAACCGATCTTCGCCGACCACGTCAGGAAGTCGACCCTCTGGGACCTGGGCAAGATGACCTTCGCCCTGGCGGTCTTCTGGACCTACCTCTTCTTCTCGCAATACATCGTGATCTGGTACGGGAAGCTCCAGTGGGAGCAGGCGTGGATCAACAACCGCGTGGCGGAGCCGTGGGGCGCCTTCTCGGCGGCGGTGATCGTGCTGTGTTTCGTGATTCCCTTCGCGGGGCTGCTCGGCGCGCGGCCGAAGAAGACGGGCTTCATCCTGCAGACCTTCGCCATGGTGGTCCTGACCGGGCAGTGGCTCTGGCACTACATGCTGATCTTCCCGTCTCTCCACCACGAGGGCGATCCCGCGTTCTCGGTGGCCACGCCGCTGATCGGGCTCATGTTCCTGGGCTTCTTCCTGACGGCGGTGCGCTGGTTCCTGGGGACCTTCCCGGCGGTGCAGGTTTGGCAGCCGCAGGTGGATCCGGAGCCGCTGGAGGCGGAGGGGTAGGGGGGCGGCTCCCCACCACAACGCGCGCAGCCCATCGTCCCGCCTTCGGATCGAGGGTCTGGCTCTGGCAGTCAGTCACTCTGGCGCAGCCCATGACTCGAGCGGTTCTTGTAGTCCACGTCCACGATGCCGAGGAGCCGAAAGGGATCATGGTCTTCTCGGTCGAGATGGAGAGTGGGTGCGAACGATCTCGACACCTCGCGGTGATGGGCCGTTCGAATTCTCACAGGGTAAGGCCAGTTATTTTCTGTGAAAGCACGAAAAAGGTCTCCATGCACCCGCTCCGAACCGTGAGCAGCTAGGCGTACGAAACCCCGAGCGCGTGAGATCGCCCGTCCCGACCATGACCCCCCATGTCCCTGTCACGAGGTGTGGTAAAGGGCAGAAAGGGCGTACGCGAAGGCGCAGGCGGCGCTGAGGACGGAGATCATCCGCCGGGCGTCGCAGGCGGCTGCGCCTCGTTTCCCCTACTCCCCCCCTTCGTCCCGATCGTACATCAGCACAAACGGCGGCGCGGGCGAAGACATGCGCGGGACCCGTATTGTGCGGCTGATTTGCAGCCTGCCATCCACGATTTCCAGAACCGACCGCACCTGTCCGCGGGAACCCGCCCGTCGTTCGAGAGCAAGCCTGTCGCCATCCCAGTACACCCGCGCGCGGACGGATTGCCGTTCCGGGTCTTGCCAGATCCACTCGCCACTCATCGGCATCTCCATGCTCCGCCCGGGCGTCGGCACGTAGACCAGTCTCTCCTCGTCCACCCGCAGGATAAGCGTGCTCGGAAGCTGCAGCCACACCTCCAGGATGGGCTTCAAATCCGCCTTCACTCTCTGAATCGCCTCCTCTGCCATACGCGCTACAATCTGGCGGGCTTGTTCCATGTCGTCCAAATGGAGGGCTTCTGTGGGATCGTTCCGGATTTGAAACTTGGGCGGGTTCGCCGAACTTGATTCGTCCAGTTCCCACACGCCACTGAGGCCCGCAAAGAGCGTTTCGGCCGCCGCCCCGGTCAGAGGTGGCGCGCCGCCGCCCGAGGCGCAGGCGGCCGTGAGCGTCACCAATCCGGCAAGCGCCATCCCGGCGCCACCACTGCCCTGGCTCGAAAACGTCGTACCAGTTCTCATGTCATGATCTCCTCCGCCGAAGCCGCGGGCCACGCCTTGAGTCTGCGTTGTTCACGAACCGACGTGTGGAGAGCATTCTGGGGGATGGGCCGGATTCCCGCAAAGGTAAGGTGTGGGCCAACGGGGGTGTCGGCCACCTGAGTCGGTGCGATGCAGCGGCCTGGATTCCGGGTGGAAAGAGGGGCCCGTCCTGATCGGGCTCATGTTCCCGGACGCGGTCCCTCCGGCCGAACGCCGAAGTTGTTGAGCCAGGCGATGACGTGCGGCCGCAGGGTCCGCGACAGGTGGATGGCCCGGGCGACTTCGTAGAGGGACAGGCCACCGCGCGACAGGAGCCGGGGAAGATCGGAGAGAGGCATGCACGCGAAGACGTGCCACACACGGTCGCGCTCGGCGGGAGTGAACCGCGGAGAGCGGAAGGTGCGCGCTAGTGCGGCGCCGGTGGGGCGGTTGGGCATGCCGGCAAGGTGACTCCCGGCAAGATGGGCAAAGAAGACGCGAACCTCGTCCCGGTCCGGATTGGAGACACGCGAGCGGGCGCGCGGGTTGTCGAACCATGTGAGCGGAAGCGGAGTGCGGCTGCGGGGAGCGAACTCCGGGTCCCACGTGAATCTGCGGGGCGGCTTGCCCGGCCCTCCGACGAGGGAGCCGTGTTCGCCCAGAGCCTTTTCGCGGGGATCACCCCCCGACGACAGACAGCGCTCCACGGCCCGGCGCTCCTCCCGGGCGTAGAGCTCCTCTCGGGAGGGAAGGCGCTCGGGGTCGTCAGGAGGCGGGTTGAAATAGAAGTGGCGGATCTTGCCAATGTCGAGCATTTGTGCGGTCGCGTTTCAGCGCTCCCAGGCGGGTGGACGGTAACGAGGCGGTTTCCGGTCGTCGATCGCGTCTGAGAGCAGGCGTCGGAAGATGGCGACAGCGCGACGGGCCTCCTCGGGGTGAACGGGACGGATAAGCTGTTGATCGTGACGGCGCATCCAGTCGCGCGGGAGATAGCGCAATTCGTCGCGGAGGTCTTCCAGCTGCTCGGTGTCGATGCTTGCCACCGCCTTCTCGAACGCGCCGGAATCGTACCGCGGGGAAACAGCGATGTCGTACAGATCGCGCGGTACGAGGGTGGCGTTGCGAAGCATGCGGTAGCGCACCTTCTTCGCGATGATCTCGGCATTGGTCTCCAGCGAAACCTCAGTGCCTTGAACGAGGTCTTCGGAGCGGGGATCGGGGGTGCGGGGCCGGGTGCTGGAGAGGCTGACTTCACCATCGTCGCCCAGAAGGATCCTGGCGAACTCGTCCTGGACATGGATGTTCACGGCCTGGTCCGTGCGACGGCGAATCTCCGCCTCGAACGATTCCCGGTTTGCGAAAAGACGCCCGAAGGCCTCACGAGAGGTGAAGAGGTCGACATCAGTGCTGTGCCGGTGCGCCCAGCGCATTGCGAGTGCGGTGCCTCCGCCGAGAAGCATCCGGTCTTCCCCGCCCAAGTGGCGACCGATCGTCTCGCACACCGCCTCGAAGAGCTCGGCCGGACCTTCCGGAAGTCGGAGCTCAGCCATGAGAGACTTCCGAGTTGTGCTCGGGGACGGGGACCAAACCGGATTTGCGCATGGCGTATGATAATCGTCCGTGATCAAAGGGGTGAAGACGGGAAAAAAGCTTGGGTGCCTGGTAGATCGGCACAGCGCCCGCGGAGCGCAATGAGGGCGGACACCGCGAAGACGGGTACGGCATCTCGCCGCCTGAAGCTACCGCTCCCTCACCGCCGGAATGATCCGGTCCTGCAGCGCCATCCGGCTCGACATCTCCACGCGCTGGTGCAGCGTCCACCCGTTGAACACGGAGACCAGGTCGTGCTCGGGGACGACGTGCACGAACTGCCCCCCGTACCCGTTCCCCGCGAACACCCGGGTCTCGCCGTCTTCCTGCACGGGAATCCACCACTGGTACCCGTAGCCGCTGTCCTGGCGATCGTTGCCGGGATACACGTCGGCGACGACGGGCGAAGTCGAAACCCGCACCCATTCGCGCGACACGATCTGCCGCCCGTCCCACTCGCCTTCGCGCAGCATAAGGTACCCGATCCGCGCGAGATCGTGCGCCGAGAGGTATAACCCGCCCTCGGTGTCGACCTCGCCCGTGGGCGTCAGCTTCCAGTAGTACTCGTCGATCCCGATGGGGCGGAAGAGGTTCTCCTCGGCCCAGGCGTCGACCCGCCGGCCGGTCGCGTCGGTCACGATCTTGCCGAGCAGGACGCTCACCCCGTCGTTGTAGTCGAAGCGGGTCCCGGGATCGGTTCCCACGGGCCGTCCGACCGTGTAGCCGACCCAGTCCTCGCTGGCTTCGAGCTCCACGGTGGGGTGGGTCGGGTCGTCGTAGGTCTGGCCGGGGCGGGCCCAGTCGATGCCGCTCCGCATGGTGAGGAAGTCCTCCAGCGTGGCCGCCGCGCGGCGGGGTTCGGACGGGTCGGCGCCGTAGGCCTCGAAGTACGGCCACACGGGTGCCTCCGCGCCGGGGATGTGCCCCGCGTCGACCGCGATGCCGAAGGCGACCGAGAGCACGCTCTTCGTGACCGATTGCAGGCTGTGCAGATCGGTGTCGCGGTAGTAGGGGTGCCACGCGGGATGGTCGTAGTTGTACTGGTGGTTGACCGTGTCGTCCTGCTGGAGCAGGAGCTCTGCGTACCTGTCGCCGTGGTCCCAGTGGCGGTCCGCGATGACGCGGCCGTTGCGGATGAGGAGGAAGTGGTCGATGAGGCCGTAGCGCCCCGCATCGATGTCGGCGATGAGCGCGGCGATGGCGTCCGGGTCGACGCCCTCGGCCTCGGGGGTGGAGACGGGCCACTCCGCGCCGGGCCAGGTGGGGGGCTGCTGGGCGGTGAGGGTGGGTGGGGCGAGGGTGAGGAGGGTGCCCGTGAGGGTGAGGAGGGTGGCCCTGTGGAGGGTGGGAAGGGTGGGGATGGTCATGTTGGCCAGGTCCGGGTCTTGTGTTGGCTTATCGTGTCGGATTGCGATTGGTTGGTTTGGTCGGGTGAAGGTTGAGCTGGACTAAGTCCAGTGGACTAAGTCCGATTATCAGGTCCGGTCGCTTCAGGCGCGGCGGACCGCTGCCCCTCCAACCGCTCCAATCTATTGCGCACCTGATACCCGATCGAGGCGATCAGGCGCGCCTCGTGGGCGTCCAGACCCGTCCGCCCGAACACGGTGCGCACGATCCGCATGACGCTCTCCGCCTTGCGCGCCTTGAAGAACTCGGCGCGGTCGAGCCCCGCCTCCAGCGCCACGAACATCTCCTCCAGTTCGGCCGTGGTGGCCGGTCCCAGCGAGCGCCGTCCGGTGGGGAGCTCGTCGGGGGTGCCTTCACCCGCCAGGAAGAGTTCGTAGCTGACCAGCAGCACCGCCTGGGCCAGGTTCAGGGACGGATACCCCGGCGCGGTGGGAATGACCATCACCTCGTGGCACAGGTCGAGCGCCTCGTTGGAGAGGCCACGGTCCTCGCGTCCGAAGACGATCGCGACGTTGCCGCTCGCCGCCCGCCGCAGGATCCGGGGAGCCAGCTCGCGCGGACGCCGGTAGTTGCGCTGCGCCGTTCGCGGCCGGGCGGAGGTGCCTACCACGTACGTCGCATCGGCCAGCGCCTCTTCCAGCGTATCGGCGAGCCGCGCCGCCTCGACGATGGGTTCCGTGCGGTGCGCGATCCCCGTGATCCGCCAGGGGTCGAACTCCGCCGGGTCGACCAGCGTCAGCCGCTCGAGCCCCATGTTGGCCATGGCCCGCACGGCCGCCGCGATGTTCACCAGATCCTGGGGCTGGTGCAGCACGATCGTCGGCATCACCGGGAAGCCTCGCGCGGTTGCAGGACCCTTGTCGCGACCACCGCAGCAACGAGGATCAGGACCGCGCCCGCGAAGTATGGCAGCGCGAGCCGCACGTCGAAGAGATTCCCCGCCAGCGCAGGCCCCACGACCCTGGCCGTCGATCCCACGCTCTGGCCGATGCCCAGGACCGCCCCCTGCCGCCCGGGATCGGTCGCGCGCGAGAGCAGGGCGAGCACGTTCGGTACCGATCCCCCGTAGCCGATCCCGATCAGGACCAGGCCGGCGAGCAGAACCGGTGTGGTGTCGGCCACGCCCACGGCCGCAAGTCCCAGGCAAAAGGGGATTGCACTGGCCCTGAGCAGCCTGCGTTCCCCGAGCCGGGGCACGAGCTTTCGGACCAGACCACCCTGTACGATGACCGACACGATTCCCAGCAGCGCGAAGAGATACCCCGCCTGGCGCGGCCCCATCGCGAAGCGTTCGGAGGCAAGCAGCGACAGGGTCGGCTGCAGGGTGGAGAAGGCCATGGTGACGCACAGGTAGACGGCCAGGACCAGCTGGATCTGTCTGGACCCGGCGACCTCGGCGAGGGCGGCCCGGAAGTTGAAGCGGGAGGTCCGGGTCGCCTCGCCGGGCCGGCGCGACTCCGGGAGCCAGATGAGCGCGGCGAGCGCATTGGCCAGGCAGAGCGCGGCGGCGGTGTAGCCGGGGGCGGCGGGGGAATCGGGAGACACGCCGGCCAGGACACCCCCCAGCGCCGGGCCGATCACGAAGCCGAAGCCGAAGGCGGCGCCGATGAGGCCGAGGTTGCCTGCCCTGCGGGTGGGTGGGGTCACATCGGCGATATACGCCTGGGCCACCGGGATGGTGGAGCCGCCGATCCCCCCGACGATCCTGGACAGGAAGAGGATGGCCAGCGAATCGGCCCGTGCGAAGATGACGTAGGCCAACGCGCTGCCCAACAACCCCAGGATGAGGACGGGCCGGCGCCCCACACGGTCGGAGAGACGTCCCCAGAGCGGTGCCATGACCAGCTGGACCAGCGAGTAGACGGCGACAAGGAGCCCCGCCTGGAAGCCGCTCGCGCCGAAGAGGTCCCTGGCGTAGAGAGGGAGCAGGGGCAGGACGATCCCGAAGCCGACGAGATCGACGAGTACCGCGAGGAAGAGGAGGCCGAGGCGGCCCCTGGGTAGCGCGGGCGGCAAGGGAGGGGTGGCTATGCTCGGGAGTCGTCAGCGTCCCCGGAATCGTCTCCCCTGGGGGCCCGCAGCGATCCCTTGAAGTTGCGAATGCCGTTTCCGAGTCCCCGCGCAATGTCCGGAAGGCGCTTCGCGCCGAAGATGAATGCGAAGACGAGCAGGACGAACAGGATTTCGCGGATACCTATGGCAGGCACGGTGCCTCCTTCCGAAAACGCCCTGCGGCGGTTGGGGCGGGGGTGGTCGGGGCCGGCCTCGTCGCCGCGGCCGGGGGAATAGCTCCTCCCATCCTAGCGGTCCGTGGATCAATCCGCACGAGCACCGGGAGCGCCCAGGCGCCGCGGGCTACCCACGCAGCAGGTCTTTGGCGATGGTCTGGAGCTGCATGTTGTCCGTCCCCTCGTAGATCGTGCCGATCTTCGCGTCCCGGTAGAGTTTCTCGACCGGGTACTCCCGGGTGAACCCGTATCCCCCGTGAAGGTCGATGCAACGGGACGACACCCGCTGGGCCATCCGCGACGCGAACAGCTTGGCCATCGCGGCCTCGCGCAGGAAGCCGCTGCCCTGCTCCTTCAGGCGGGCCGCGTTGTAGACCATCAGACGGGCCGCCTCGATCTCGATGGCCATCTCCGCCAGCTGGAACTGCACCCCCTGGAATTCCGCCACGGGCCGGCCGAACTGTTCCCGCTGCTGTACATACCTGACGGTGTGATCGAGAGCCCCCTGCGCGAGGCCCAACATCTGGGCGCCGATCCCGATGCGTCCCTCGTTGAGCGTCTCGATGGCCACCTTGTAGCCCCGGCCCAGCTCGCCCAGGACGTTCCCCGCGGGCACCCGCACATCGTCGAGGACCAACTCCGTCGTGGACGAGGCGCAGATGCCGAGTTTCTTCTCCTTCTTGCCGACGGAGAAGCCCGGCAGGTCCCGTTCGACGATGAAGGCGGTGATCCCCTTGTACCCCAGCTCCGGGCTCACGTTGGCGAAGACGATGAACAGACCGGCCTCGGCACCGTTGGTGATCCACATCTTCCTGCCGTTGAGCACCCAGTCGTCCCCGTCGCGGCCGGCGCGGGTGCCCAGCGCGAACGCGTCCGATCCGCTCCCGGCCTCCGAGAGGGCGTAGGCGCCGACGGTGCCCGTAGCCAGCCGGGGGAGGTGTCGGTTCAACTGTTCTTCCGTGCCCCACTTGAAGAGGGCATTGTTGACCAGCGTGTTCTGGACGTCGACCAGGACACCGACCGACGGGTCGATCCGCGAAACTTCCTCGACCACGAGTACCGCGGTAAAGAACGAACTGCCGATGCCTCCGTAGTGCTCCGGGATCTCGATCCCCATGAAGCCGAGTTCGAAGAGCAGGGCGATGAGATCGGAATCGAGCTGGTGATCGGCGTCCATTCGCTCGACCCTCGGTGCGATCTCCGATTCGGCGAACTCGCGCACGGCTTCGCGGAACGCGGCCTCGTCTTCGTTCAGCACCGTGAGCGCGGGAGAATGGGTCAGCGTGGTCATGCCTTCTCCAGGGCGGGAGACTGCACCCGGGTGGGCCGCGGGCCCGGGCCGGGTGTACGGATTCTACTCGTTAAAGGGATGATAATCCAATCTCGTGCGGAGGTTCCACAAGAAGGCGGTCGGACACCTTTCGGGGACCCGAGCGGCCGCCGTGCGGGTGCCCGCTTGACGCCTTCGCTTCCTCCGGCTTTTTTTCTGTCGCTTCTGCAGTCCGTGGAGAACCGGCGCCGCACCGGAAGGGCGAGGTCGCCGTGCTGAACGAAACCCAGCGGAGAGGTTGATGTCCGACATCCCGGATGGACTCAAGTACACCACCGAGCACGAATACCTGAGACACACCGACGACCCCGACGTCTTCCGCGTCGGGATTACGGACTACGCCCAGGGTGAACTGGGGGACGTGGTCTACGTCGAATTGCCCGAACCGGGAGATGTCTTCGCCCCCATGGAGACCTTCGGGACGATCGAGGCGGTCAAGGCCGTCAGCGACCTGTACTGCCCGCTGGCCGGCGAGGTGGTGGAAGTCAACGAGGAGCTTGACGCGGACCCGGCTCTGGTGAACACGGATCCGTACGGCGAAGGGTGGATGATCCTGTTGCGGGTCGACGATCCGAAGGAGCTGGACGAGTTGCTGGACGCGGACGGATACGGGGCGCACATCGGCGAATAACGACCACTGCCAGGATCCCCAATGCCCACCTCCGTTGATCATCATCCCGACTTTCCTGCCCGGCACCTGGGTCCGAACGCGCAGCAGATCCGGGAAATGCTCGCGGTCGTCGGCTGCGACAGCCTCGACCAGCTCATGCGGGAGACGGTGCCGGACTCGATCCGGCTGGGAAGGGGTCTACGGATTCCGGATGGGGTGCCGGAGGCCGAGCTGCTCGAACGCCTGAAGGAGATCGCCGCCGGGAACGAGACCTGGCGCAGCTACCTGGGAATGGGCTATTCGGGCACCATCACCCCCGGTGTCATCCAGAGGAACATCCTGGAGAACCCGGGCTGGTACACACAATACACACCGTATCAGGCGGAGATCGCCCAGGGCCGGCTGGAGGCGCTCCTCAACTTCCAGACCGCGGTGATCGACCTGACCGGGATGGAGATTGCGAACGCATCGCTGCTGGATGAGGGGACGGCGGCCGCGGAGGCCATGTTCATGCTGCTGGGCAAGGGGCGGAAACGGCGCGGGCACGTCTTTCTGGTGGCCGAGGACTGCCATCCCCAGACCATCGCCGTGGTGAAGACGCGGGCGGAGCCGCTCGGGGTTGAGGTGCGGGTGGGTCCGAGCGGGGACTTCACCTTTGACGAGACGGTTTTCGGTGCGCTGGTGCAGTACCCCGCCACCGACGGAGGGGTTCACGACTACCGGGCGCTCTGCGAGGCGGCCCGGGCGGCCAGCAGCCATGTGGTGGTCGCTGCCGACATCCTGTCGCTGACGCTCCTCACGCCGCCGGGCGAATTCGGGGCGGATGTGGCGGTGGGGAACACGCAGCGCCTGGGCGTCCCGATGGGGTACGGCGGTCCCCATGCGGCCTACATCGCCTGCCGCGAGAAGTTCAAGCGCCAGCTCCCCGGGCGGATCATCGGGGTGTCGGCGGACCGGCACGGCAACCCGGCGCTCAGGATGGCGCTGCAGACGCGCGAACAGCACATCCGGCGGGAGCGGGCGACGTCGAACATCTGCACGGCCCAGGTGCTCCTGGCGGTGATGGCGGGGATGTACGCGGTGTATCACGGGCCCGAGGGACTGCGGCGCATCGCGCAGCGGATCCGCAAGCAGACGGCGACGCTCGCTCGGGGATTGGAGGCGGCCGGGCACGGGATCGTCCATCGGCCATTCTTCGACACCTTGCGGGTGAAGCCCGCGAACGGCGCGGACGAAGTGCTGGCCGCCGCACGCTCCGCCCGGATCAACCTGCGCGGCTTCGGCGACGGAACGCTGGGCGTTTCCCTCGATGAAGCCGTGACCCCCGCCGACGTCGACGACCTGCTGGCGGTGTTCGGGGCCGAAGGTGCCTCAAGAGAGCTGGCCGCGTCCTTCGAGCCGGAGAGCTATCCTCCCCACCTGGCGCGCTGCAGTCCCTTCCTCACCCACCCAGTCTTCAACAGCTACCACTCCGAGACGGAGATGCTGCGTTACATCCACCGTCTCGAGTCGCGTGACCTTTCGCTGAACACCAGCATGATCCCGCTGGGTTCCTGCACGATGAAGCTGAACGCCACCACCCAGATGACGCCGGTGACGTGGCCCGAGTTCGGGGGACTCCACCCCTTCGCCCCGCCGGAGCAGGCGCAGGGGTACGCCCGGATCATAGAAGATCTGGAGGAGTGGCTGGCGGAAATCACGGGTCTGCCGGCGGTGTCGCTGCAGCCGAACTCCGGGGCGCAGGGAGAGTACACGGGCCTTCTGGTGATCCGCGCACGGCTCCGCGCGTTGGGGCAGGCGCACCGCGACATCTGCCTGATCCCCTCGTCGGCGCACGGCACGAACCCCGCGAGCGCGGTGATGGCGGGAATGAAGGTGGTGGTGGTGCGCTGCGACGAACGCGGCAACGTGGATGTGGCGGACCTGGAGCAGAAGGCGGCGCGGCACGCGGACCGGCTGGCCGCGGTGATGGTCACCTATCCGTCCACGCACGGTGTCTTCGAGGAGGAGATCCGCACGGTCTGCGACATCGTGCACCGCCACGGGGGCTACGTCTACCTGGACGGCGCCAACCTGAACGCGCAGGTCGGGCTCTGCCGTCCCGGCGACTACGGGGCCGATGTGATCCACATCAACCTCCACAAGACCTTCGCGATTCCGCACGGCGGCGGCGGCCCCGGCATGGGTCCCATCTGCGCGACGGAGGAACTTGCCCCGTACCTGCCCGGCCACCCGGTCGTGCCGGTCGGCGGCGAGGACGCGATCGGGGCGGTCGCGGCGGCCCCGTGGGGGAGCGCGAGCATCCTGCTCATCTCGTGGGCGTACATCGCGCTCCTGGGCCGTGACGGGGTCCGGGAAGCGACCCGCACGGCGATCCTCAACGCCAACTACATGGCGATGAGCCTCGAGGATCACTTCGACATCCTGTACTGGTGGGGCAGCGGGAGCGGTCGCGTGGCCCACGAGTTCATCGTCGACCTGCGCCCCCTCAAGAAGGCCACCGGGATCACCGAGGAGGATGTCGCCAAGCGCCTCATGGACTATGGATTCCACGCGCCCACGATGGCGTTTCCGGTCCCCGGCACCATCATGATCGAGCCCACCGAGAGCGAGTCCAAGGCCGAACTGGACCGTTTCTGCCAGGCCCTCATCTCCATCCGGGCCGAGATCCAGCAGATCGAGCTCGGCCTCCAGGACCGCCTCGACAACGCCTTGAAGAACGCGCCGCACACCGCGCCGGCGGTCACGACGGAGGAATGGGAGCACGGCTACACCCGCGAGCAGGCGGCCTTCCCGGCGCCCTGGCTGCGCGATCACAAGTTCTGGCCGTACGTGGGGCGCATCGACAACGCCCTGGGCGACCGCAACCTGATCTGCTCATGCCACCCCGTCGAAGCCTACGAGGCCGCGGAGGCGGCGCATCGCTGAAAAACCCCAAATGGAGGAGTCCCCTTGGCCAGACTGACATTCCACGGCCAGTCCACATTCACCATCGAGACCGACGACGGCACCCGGCTGGTCATCGACCCGTTCTTCGACGACAACCCGGTTTCGGACATCAAGCGGGCGGAGGTGGGCGCGGTGGACTATATCCTGTGCACCCACGGCCACTTCGACCACTTCGTCGACGCGATCCCGCTGGCCCGCGAGACCGGCGCCACCCTGATCTCCACCTTCGAGATCGTCTCCTTCGCCGAAACGCAGGGGGTCCAGGGCCATCCGCTGCACATCGGGGGCGGCTACGACTTCCCCTTCGGGCGCGTGAAGATGACCCCGGCGATCCACGGCGGGCAGGTGCACGGCGATACGACGGGCCAGTTCACCACGGTACCCGGCGGCTTCCTGCTGCACATCGACGGCAAGCGCATCTACCACGCGGGCGACACGGCCCTCACCGTCGACATGCAGCTGCTGCGCGGGAAGGTGGACGTGGCGATCCTGCCCATCGGCGACAACTTCACGATGGGGCCGGAGGACGCCGCCACCGCCGTGGGCTTCATCGAGCCCGGGGTGGTGATCCCGGTCCACTACAACACCTGGCCGCTGATCGAACAGGATCCGGAGCACTTCCGCGCCCTGGTGGGGGACCGCGCCCGGGTCCAGGTGGTGGCGCCGGGAGAAGCATACGCTCCCTGAACGGGGCCCGCCGGCCCGCTGGTGACTCCGGCCCGCTTGCTTTCAGCCCGCCGGTTGCTGCCTGCCCGTCGGCCCGCCCGCTGGGCCCATCCGCTCTCTGCCAGCCGCAGACCCGTCCGTGAACCACACCGCTCCGCTCTCCTGGCGCGTCCTCGTCGACGAACCTCTCCCGGGACCGGCCAACATGGCGCGCGACCACGCGCTGGCCGAACTGGCCCGTCCCCGCACCGGCACGCTGCGCCTCTACCGCTGGAGCCCGGCCACGCTCTCGTTCGGGCGAAACGAACCCGTCACGGTCGGCTACAGGGATCTGCTGCGGAGCCACCCCGGGATGGGGGCTGTGCGGCGGCCCACGGGGGGCCGCGCCGTCATCCACGACCGTGAGCTGACCTACGCGGCCGTGCTGCCGGTGGGTGCTTGCGGGGGACTTCGTGCGACGTACCGCAAGATTAACGAGGCGCTGGTGGCGGGGCTGCGCGGCCTCGGTGTCGGCGCCGGCCATGCCCGCGGTCGCGCGCTGCCCCCCGAGTCGGGTCCGTGCTTCATGGAGGCGGCCGAGGGGGAGGTGGTCGTGGGGGGGCGGAAGCTGGTGGGAAGCGCCCAGGCGCGGATTGGGGAGAGCATTCTGCAGCACGGGTCGCTGCTGGTGGTCGCGGACCAGACGGCGCTCTTCGCCAATGGGCGCGGGGAGCGGGTGGACCCGGACGGGAGTGGCGGGGGTATGAAACCCGGACGTGCCCGGCCCACCACCCTTGCCGAGGTTCTGGGCGAGATTCCAGCCTGGGATCGGCTGGTGAGGGCGTTCAGCACAGGGTTCGAGGACGTCTTCGGGGGATGCTGGAGCCGCGGCGCGATGTCGCGAAGCGAGAAGGCTCTGGCGGCGAAGCTGGAAATGCGGTACGGTTCGCGCGAGTGGACGTGGCGGCGATAGGGCGCTTTGGCCGGGGATCGGTCCCCGACTTGCCGAATGCGGGCTTTCGACGTTTCGTTCCAACGATTTGACAGTCCGGCGTGCCGGGTACATTATGGCAAGCCTTGCAAAACGGACCCGAGGGTCCCAGACTCCATGGTCGCGCCAGGGGGCGTGACGAAACACTCACTCAGGCTTGAAAGCGGGAGGAACCGTTGGCCAGCATGATGAACATCTACAGCGTACTGCCTCAGCTTCCGGGAGTGGATGCCCCGGAGCTGACCTTCATGGAGCAGATGGTCCAGTCATGGGACGACGCCGGGAATATGCGCTATCCTCTCGGGGCGTGTGTCGTGCTCGGGGTCGTGGTGATCATCTGGAAGTTCTTCGACATCCTGTTGAAGGCCGGGGCCACCAGGAAGGTTCTCCGTGAGGTGGATGAACTGCTGGCGCAGCAGCAGATCAAGGAAGCGCTTGAGCTCACCCGCGAGTCCAATTCGCCCGCCGCCAACATCCTGCACGCGGGCCTGGAGCGCCGAGACGAGGGCTCGGACCGGGTGATGAAGGCGATCGAGAATCAGGGCCTGATCGAGCTCTCGAAGCTGGAGAGGGGCCTCGTGGTGCTCGCCACGCTCACCAACGTGGCGCCGCTGCTGGGCTTCCTGGGTACCGTGATGGGCATGATCCAGGCCTTCCAGGCGATCGAGTTCGCGGGGGAGGTGGACGCGACCACGGTGGCGGGCGGCATCAAGGTGGCGCTCACGACCACCGCGGCCGGGCTGGCCATCGCCATCCCCGTGAGCATTGCCCACAACTATTTCGTCTCCAGGATCGACCACCTGGTCATCGACATGGAGGAATCGGCGCAGAAGCTGATCGATGCGCTGTTCGCCATGCAGGCCGGAGCGGCGGAAGCCGGGGACTGACGGCCCACACAGCCAATCGTTGGTGATGCTTCGCCCGCTCGTATCGAGCAGGCGACCTCGTCGGAAATACCGGGTGGCCCGCGCCGGACCTCCGCAACGGAGTGGCTCGTCGCGGGCCACCGGTGCGTTCATGGTGTTCGCGGTACTGTCGTTTCCGGTCGCCCTCCCGGTGGAGACGGTGGCGGCCCAGTCGAGGGCGGGCTCCGCCGGCGAGTCGACGATCCCCGATTCGATACATCGGGACCTGGCTGACGGGAGGTACTGGAAGGCCGGCAGGGCCCTGCGCGCCCACCTGGCGCCGGTCGGTTCGGCCACCGTGGAAGACCGAATGCTGCTGGCGGAGGCCGAAGCGGGGTGGAGGAACTGGGAGGGGGCGGTCGCCGCGCTCACTGCGGACGGAGGCGATGCGGTCGGTGCGCCGCCCCGATTCTGGTACCTGCTAGGGACTTTTCGCGAAGAGACGGCTGATCACCCGGGGGCGGTCGAAGCGCTGACCCGCTTCGTCGAGGCGGTGCCGGCCGGCGCCCCGGACGGGCTGGTGGCGCGGTCCCGCCTCGCGCGCGCCCTGGCCGAGACGGGCGCCGCCACCGAATCGCTGGCAGCGGTGGCGGCACTCGGGGAGATGTCGCGGCAGCTGGGGGACTGGACCGCGCTCAGCGTGGCGAGGACGCTGGGGCGGGGGGGGGAGGGGGCTGCTGTCCGCGAGGTGCTCGCGTTAGTCGTCGAACCTGCGATCATGGAGCGCGGGTGGCACCTGGAGACGGACGCCTGGGCCCAGGCGGGTGACACGGCCAGAGCCCTGGACGCCCTGATGGAGGTCCTGGCAAGGGGAAGGGAGAGCGGTGCGTCACGCGCCGAAATCCTGGCTCTGGAGTGGCGCTACCGCCTTGCGGAGGGCGACTCGGCCGGGTCGGTGGTCGCGATGGAGGAGTTGCTGCGCCGCACCACCCGGGGAGCCGAGGCGCTGGCGGCAGCGCTCGCCCACTGGAGGGTGGCCACGAACTCCGGCCCGGAGGTTCTGCGCACGGTGGCCGGCGCGCTGGGCAGCGGCAACGAGTTCGGCACGGCCGTGCGCGCCTGGAGACTCGCCGAGCGGAGGGGGGCGGTCCTGACCGAGCGGGAGCTTGCCGCTCTGGCGAGGGCATACAACGGCAGCGGCGACCGCGACGGGGCGGTTCGTGTCTACAGGGAGCTGGCCGCATCCGGGGATCCCGCCGTCGCCGCGCCGGCGCTCCGGGCCTGGGCCGCGATCCGGACCCGGCAGGGGCGGCACGGAGACGCCCGCACGCTGCAGGACCGGATCGTGGAGCGTTTTCCGTCGAGGACGGAGGCGCTGGACGTGATCTTCTTCCGCGGCGACGACCACCACGATGCCGGGCGCACCGACGAGGCCATCGATCACTACAGGCAGGTCATATCCATGTCCGCATCGGCGAACCGCGCGGGCCTGGCGCGCATGAGGTGGGGTCAGCTCCACCTGGGGCGGGGCCATTGGGGTGCCGCCCTGGGGGTCTTCGAGGGCTACCTGGAGGAGTTTCCGGACGGAAGACGCTGGGAAGAGGCCAGTTACTGGGCGGCTCACGCGGCCACGGCACTGGGAGACACCGCCGAGGCGAGTCGCCAGCGTGCCCGCATCCGGGAAGTAAGTCCTCTGTCTTACTACGCCTACCTGTCGGCCCGGGCCGACGGCGAGACCTTCGCGCCCGACCTGCGCGAAGGCCCGCCGCTTCCCGACCCGGAGTGGCTCTCCCGGGATCTGGAAGTGCTCGCGCTCCTGGAAGCCGCGGGCCTCGCCGAAGCGTTGGACGCCCACGTCGCCTCGATGAAAACAACGGCGACGGGATCGGAGGAGCTTCAGCTGCGGCTCGCCATCGCCCTCCACGAGGCGGGACGCACCCTGGACGGGATCCGGCTGGGGCTGGAGTTGCGGAGCAACGGCCGGGCCTGGGACCTGGCCCTGGCGCGCGTGGTCTATCCCTTCCCCTACCGTCAACTCGTGACCTCGCGGGCCCGGGAACTGGGACTCGATCCGTACCTTCTCGCCGGTCTCATCCGGCAGGAGAGCGCGTTCGTGCCGGACATCGTGTCGCCGGCGGGGGCGATCGGGCTGACGCAGGTCATGCCGGCAACGGGGAGAGAGGTTGCGCGCGCGGTGGGCCCGAGGGGTTTCCGCATCGAAATGCTGGAGACACCCGAGCTCAACGTTCACCTCGGTACGCACTTCCTGTCGGAGCTCTTCAAGCGGTACGACGGGGACATTCCCCTGGTGCTGTCGGCCTACAACGCGGGACCCACCCGGGCCAACCGCTGGCGCCGCCTTCCGGAAGCCGAGGACCCGCACCGTTTCACCGAGCGCATCCCCTTCGTCGAGACCCGCGGGTACGTGAAGAACGTGACCCGGAACCGGGCGCTGTATCGGTGGCTCTACGGGGGTGCACAGGACGGCGAATGATCGAGACCCAGGCACTCACCCGCCACTTCGGTGACAAGGCCGCGGTCGAGGACCTCGACCTGCATGTGGAACCGGGCGAGATTCTGGGTTTTCTGGGTCCGAACGGCGCTGGCAAGAGCACCACGGTCAAGATCCTCACCTGCATGATCAAACCCACGCGCGGTGCAGCGTGGGTTGCCGGCTTCGACGTCGAACACGAACCCTTGGAGGTGAAGCGGCGCCTCGGCTACGTGCCCGAGGCGGGGGCGCTGTACGAAGCCCTCACCGCGCGCGAATACCTTACGATGGTGGCGAACCTTCGAGGCATCGAGGGCGGGTACGCGGAGAGGAAGGTCAGCGAACTGCTGGAACTCTTCGACATGCTCGACGCGCTCGACAAGCCGCTGTCTGCGCACTCGAAGGGGATGAAGCAGAAGGTGCTGATCAGCGCGGCCCTGATCGGAAACCCCGAGGTTCTCTTCCTCGACGAGCCCCTGAACGGGATTGACGCCAACGCCGCGCTGGTCGTCAAGGAGCTGCTGCGGGAACTGGCTTCGCAGGGCCGGACGATCCTCTTCTGCTCCCACATCCTCGAGGTGGTGGAGCGGATCTGTACGCGGATCGTCATCATCGACCAGGGACGCAAGGTCGCCGAAGGAACCGCCGGGCACATCGCGGCCGAGACCGGCACCGAATCGCTGGAGCAGGCGTTCGCGCACCTGACCGGCATTCGCGATACGGCCGAGGTCACGCGCGGGCTCCTTTCGGCGCTGGATGCGCCCGAACGCGCGGGCGAGGGCGAGTAGCAGGCCATGAGCAAGCCTCCGGGCGCGGGGTCGTTCACGGACCGCCGGGCGTGAAGCCGGTTCGATGGGCGGTCGAGGCCCTGGGCGCGGACTACGCCCAGTGGAGCGTGCTCAGCCGGGTGATGCTCAAGAGCGATCTGCGCTCGTCGTCGGCCCTGCAGATGGCGGGATCCCCCGACAACACCGGCGCGAAGGTTCCCTGGCCCATCATGCTTGTGTATTCGATCTACGGCATGTTCCTGGCGGTCGTGGCGGCTGCCGTCCCGGGGGGCTACCTGTCCGCCTCGATCGTGCTGCTGATGGTCTCCCTCATGGTCGCCATGGCGATCCTCATCGACTTCCAGTCCGTGGTGATCTCGCCGAACGACTACGAGATCCTCGCGCACCAGCCGGTATCTTCGCGCACCTACTTCCTCGTCAAGCTGACCAGCATCCTCCTGTACACCGGCATCATCGGAGCGCTGATGGGCGGCTTCGCGACGATCGTGTTTCTGTGGAAGTTCAGCCTTCCGGTCGCGCTCGGCTGGCTGGTGGCACTCGCGGGCACCGTGGTCTGGACCTCGCTGGCCATGGTGTTCGTGTACGCCCTGATCCTGCGCGTCGTCAGCCCCGCGCGTCTGCGCCGCGTGCTCGGCTATCTGCAGCTGATCATGACGATGGCCATCTTCGTGCCGCTCATGCTCGACGACACGCTGGAGACGGTGGTGATGAACCTGGGCGAGCCCCCGGCGGCGATGCTGGTGCTGCCCTCCACCTGGTTCGCCAACGTTCTTCCCCTTGCCGCGGGCAGCTGGAGCGTCACCGGTGTTCTGGCCGTGATCGTCGGCTTCGGAAGCCTTTTGGCACTCTTCGACTTCGTGGGTCACCGGCTCTCGCTGTCGTACGCCGAGCGGCTCGGCGTGATGCTGGCCGATAGCCGGCCGGAGCGGAGCCGTACCGGGCGGAATGTCCTTGTGACACGCTGGTTCTCGTCCGAGCTGCGCGTCGTCTCCACGCTGGTCCGGGGGCAGTTCCGCAATGACATGAACTTCCGGCTGGCCGTGCTCAGCATGCTGCCGATCACCCTTCTCTACGTCTTCATGTCGCTGGACGACGGAGGCCTTCCCGATCCCTTCCTCCACCTGGGCTACGAGGCCCGTGGCCTGGGGCTGATCCACTTCGCGGTCCTGGGCATGCCGATGATCCTGATGGAGAACCTCTTCCGGAGCGAATCCTACAGGGCCGCGTGGATCTTCTTCTCGACGCCGGTGGACCGCGCCAGGCTGATCGGCAACGTGGGAAACAGCGTGACGATCTTCTTCCTGCTCCCCTATCTGGCCATGTTGGCCGGCGTCTTCGCGTGGAGTTTCGGCAACTTCTGGCACGCGGTGATCCACGCCGCCGTGCTGGGGATCCTCGCCCACCTGGCCATCCAGATGTTGTTGCTGGTGGCGCCCCGCCTGCCCTTCTCGCAACCCATCCGCAAAGGTGCGCGGATCGGCAGCTTCATGGGGGCCGTCCTCCTTGCCATTCTCGCCCTGGCCCTGCTGCCGCTCCTCCTTTGGGTCTACGCGCGGCCGTCGTGGACCGCGGTCGCAATCATCGTGCTGGTGGGCGCGGCCCTGCTGGCGCCGCGGATCGTCACGCGCCGGATCCGCGGCCGGGTGGGGCAGTTGGAATTCACCGGGTGACAAACCCTAACGTTACGTCAGGGTTGTGCTCGCCAGGTCGGCGCGGGGTCCCGCTTGACGCCTCGCGCACTTGCCCCCATCATGGATGCCGTCAGTTTGGCGTGGCCTGTTCGGGTCGCCCACAGCGGTATCAATTTCAGGTTTCTGGAGGATGGCTGAATGGCCAAGGGAACGGTCAAGTGGTTCAACGACGCCAAGGGGTACGGATTCATCTCCCGGGACGCGGGCGACGATGTGTTCGTTCACTTCAGCTCGATACAGGGTGACGGGTTTCGCACCCTTGCGGAGGGGGAAGAGGTGGAGTTCGAACTCCGTGAGACGGAGCGAGGTCTGCAGGCGGCGAATGTGACCCGCGGCTGACCGGTCCTGTCCGCGGGCGTTTCCGCGGGTCTAGTGTCATGTCACACGTGATATGTCCGTAAGGATTGTGGTAGATTCCTTGCCG
>JAPPGM010000184.1:0-7604 GCA_028874995.1 Gemmatimonadota bacterium
GCCGCGGCAAAACCCGGGACACGAGCATGTCGGAATGGGACAGGCCACCGGCGGGTGCGAAAAGCAACGCCATCAAACCGTGGCGGCGCGTCGGCTGGGTGATCCCGCCGCGGCGCAATGCCGGCATCCGCCTGGCAGTTCACCACGGACGACGCACGCGTCAAGCTCAAACGCCTCTATCCGACGTGTGATGTGTGACCCGACCCTGGCAAATGTCCACGGCCCGCACATGGCCCGCCGCCGAGTACGCCAGAATCTTCCGGTCGGCGGTCAGCAGCGGCACCTTCAGGTGACGCGCCGTGGCGCGGCGGCTGTATCGCTCGCAAGCGTGGGACGGCGTAGAATTGAGCGATGATCTACGCCGGTTTGCTCGCGAAAGGCAACTTTGCACCGCTTTGGGAGTGGAGGAAGGCATGACCATGAAGGCACCGGGGCTCGCAACCGGCTTGGCGCTTATCCTCGCGATTTGCGCCAGCGCCTGCGAACCCGGGTTCCCCTTCGACCCGGCCACCGACTACGTCGTCGTCGGCGTGCGCGTGTGGGACGGGACCGGCGCGCCGCCGAGCGAGCCGTCGGTCGTTCAGATCTCGGAGGGCAGGATCCTCTCGATCGAGCCCATCGTCGATGACGCCGGCCTGGCGGCCGAGGCGGTCGCAACCCCGGCCGTACTCGCCGACATCGCAACCGACGCCGCCAAGGCCGGAATACCCGGCAAGATCTTCGCGGACGGGTACCTCATCCCCGGCCTCATCAACACGCACGGCCACGTGGGCGGCACCTGGATCCCGGGCACCGGGGTGGAGTACGGGGAATACGCGTTCAACGAACTGGAACGCTACGCCCGCTTCGGCGTGACGACGGTGAACAGCCTGGGCGGGGACCGGGGAGCGTCGTTCGCGTTGCGCGATGCGAGTTGGATGGAGCATGCGGAAGAGACCGTCGGCGATGCCGCCGACGAGCGCCGCCCACCCCGCGCCCGCCTCCTCGTCGCGGGCCCGGTGGTGACCGGTTCCACCCCCGAGGATGCCGCCGCCATGGTCGACAGGGTCGCCGCGATGGGTCCCGACTGGATCAAGATCCGAGTCGACGACAACCTGGGCGCGACCACGAAGATGTCACCGGAGACCTACGCCGCCGTGATCACCCGCGCCGGCGAGCACGGCCTTCGCGTCGCCTCGCACCTCTTCTACCGGCAGGACGCGAAGGGGCTCCTGCGAGCGGGGACGGGTCTGGTCGCCCACAGCATCCGCGACGAAGCGGTCGACGACGAGACGATCGCCCTCTTCCGCGAGACCGGCGTCTGCTACGTGCCGACGCTCACTCGCGAGGTGTCGACCTTCGCCTACGGGGACCGCCCGGACTTCTTCGACGACCCGTTCCTCATGTCGGATGTCGATTCGGTGCAGGTCGCGACGGTTGGCGATCCGGACCGACAGGCGCGGGTGAGGGCTTCGGGGGCGGCCGAAGCGTACGGTCGCGCACTCGAGATCGCGCAGGCCAACCTGGCGCGGCTGTCGGAAGCCCGCGTGCCGATCGCCTTCGGCACCGACTCGGGGCCGCTGGGGCGCTTTCAGGGCTACTTCGAGCACATGGAGATGGCGTTGATGGCGGAAGCGGGGCTCACGCCGGAACAGGTTCTGCGGTCGGCGACGGGGGTGGCCGCGGAGTGCCTCGGCAGGGACGACATCGGGACGATCGAGCCGGGGCGGCGTGCGGACTTCGTGATCGTGCGGGACAACCCGCTCGAGGATCTGCGCAACCTGCGTGAGATCGTGGGTGTGTGGGTGGGCGGGGTGGAGGTGAGCAGGTGATCGCGCCGGAGCCGCTCATTCCCCCCAAACGGACCTGGCGGGAGAGACCCCGGGATACAGAAGAGGGATCCGCCGTCCGCGGCTCCTCCGGTAGATCCCGAAGGCGCGGTTCAGGGTGAACACCGCGCTCGCCGGGTGCAGTTCGGACATCCGGACCAGGCAGGCGTCCGCGAGGGACATGGGGACATCGCGGTGTCTCGTCACCAGGTCATGGACGGCCTCCATCTCGCCGGCCAGCGAGAACGAAAGCTCCACGGCCCCGCGGCGAACGAATTCGAGCACCTTTTCCTCTCCGCCGTCGCCGAAGCGCCGGGCGAGAAGGCATGCCTCGGCGACCACCGCTTCGCAGGTCAGCAGCGGTGGTTCGATCATGTCCCACTGCACGCGTGCCCAATGGTGATGAAGATCGCGTGAATCCAGGAGAGCGATCAGGGGGCCCGAGTCGAGAATGACCTCCCGGTTCACTCGCCGAGCCCTCCCCTGTGGCTCGTGTTCCCGGACAGGTCCCCGGGTCCGTCGCACGCCCCGGCGAGATCGGCCACCAGGGACAGCGCCGACCTGGATCGGATCGCGTCTTCCCGGCGCAGGAACGTCTCGATGGCCTCGCGGATCAGCGCCGACTTGCCCACGCCCCTGTACCGGGCGGCGGCGGAGACCTCCGCGGCGAGGGTTTCCGGCATTTTGAGTGACATGCCAACCATGGCTGCCCCCATCTGATTGCGGTATTACCAATATTGACAATATAGTATTACCACACTCGCGAACTACCGTCAAGCGAACCCCCCATGACCTCAAATCGCATCCCCCCACCCAGGGCCAGGGCCACCGTCATCGGCGCCGGCATCGTCGGCAACTGCCTGGTCGAGCATCTGGCGAGGCTCGGCTGGGAGGACCTGGTCCTGATCGACAAGGGCCCGCTTCCCAACCCGGGCGGATCGACCGGCCACGCGTCCAACTTCATCTTCCCCACCGACCACGGCCGCGAGATCGCGCTGATCACGCTGGAGAGCCAGCGCCAGTACGAGGCGCTCGGCGCCAACACGACCTGTGGCGGAGTCGAGGTCGCGCGCACCGGGGAGCGCATGGAGGAACTTCGCCGCCGGATGACCTCGGCGCGGGTGTGGGGGATCGAAAGCGAGTTGCTCACCCCGGCGGAGGTGGTCGCCAGGGTGCCGTTCGTCAATCCGGACGTGATCCTGGGCGGCTTCTTCACGCCGAGCGTGTCGGTCGTCGACTCGGTCGGGGCGGGCACGATCATGCGGGAGCGGGCCCTGGCGAGGGGCGTGCTGACCGTGCTCGACGAGACCGAGGTGACCGGTCTCGAGGTGGAGCCGGTCCCGTTTGGGCGTCCGCGGATCCGGGCGGTGGCGACGACCCGCGGAACCATCGAGGTGGATCACGCGATCATCGCCTGCGGTGTCTGGAGCCCGCGCGTCGCCGCCATGGCCGGAGCCACCATCCCGCTCACCCCGGCGGTGCACCAGATGGCCGACTTCGGCCCGGTCGAGTTGCTGATCGGGACCGGGAACGAGATCGGCTACCCCATCGTGCGCGACATGGACTCGTTCATGTACGAACGGCAGAGCCACGGCGCGATGGAGGTGGGCTCGTACGCGCACCGTCCGATCCTGCTGCACCCCGGCGACATCCCTTCCGTCGCCGACGCCGAGCGTACCCCCACCGAGATGCCCTTCACGCCCGGGGACTTCGCGCCGCAAGTGGAGCGGGCGCGCGAGATCATGGGCGAACTCCTGGTCGGCACCGAGATGCAGTACGCGGTAAACGGCCTGCTTTCGCTTACGCCCGATACGCAGCAGGTGCTGGGGGAGACCGCCGAGGTGGCGAACCTGTGGTCGGCGGCGGCGGTCTGGGTGCGGGAAGGCCCCGGATCGGCGCGCCTGGTCGCCGAGTGGATGACGCACGGTTATCCTCGCCTGCTCGACCCGCACGGCTCCGACGTCACCCGCTTCCAGCCGCACGAGCGCACGGGGCGTCACGTCCGCGCGCGCTGCCGCGAGCACTTCCCGAAGACGTACGGGATCGTGCATCCGCGCGAGCAGTGGGAGTCCGAGCGCGGCGTGAACCGCTCGCCGTTCCACCCCCGCACCGAAGCGCTGGGGGCGGAGTACTTCGAGGCGCGCGGGTGGGAGCGCCCGCAGTGGTATGCGTCGAACGAGGATCTGGTGGCGCGCTACCGGGTTCCGGACCGCCCGCACGAGTGGGACCGGCGCTGGTGGTCGCCGATCATCAATGCGGAACACCTGCACCTGCGCGAGAAGGTGGGCGTGGTTGATCTGGGCGCCTTCCAGATCTTCGACCTGTCGGGGCCGGGCGTGGTCCCGTATCTGGAGAGGATGACCGTCAACGCGTGCGACCGTCCGGCCGGCAGCTCGATCTATACGCCGCTGCTCACGCCTGACGGCGGCTTTCGCGCCGACCTGACCATCCAAAGGCTCGCGCGCGGCCGGTTTCGCGTCGTCACCGGCGTCTTCGACGGGGCGCGGGACGCCTTCTGGTTCCGTAAACACCTGCCGGCGGACGGGTCGGTCCGGTTCGAGGACCGGTCATCGGCGATGACCACCCTCGGGGTGTGGGGACCGGATGCCCGCGCGCTGCTGTCCAGAGTGACGGATAGCCCGCTGGGTCAGGAGACGTTCCCCTACGGCACGGTTCAGCGGGCGCTGATCGACGGGATTCCGGCCACCATGCTGCGCATCTCCTACGTCGGCGAAAGCGGCTGGGAGATCTACACGCGCACCGAGCATGGCCTGGCGCTCTGGGACGCGATCCGGAACGCCGGCCGCGATTTCGACGCGAGGCCCGTGGGGATCGGCGTGTACGGAACCACTGGGCGCATGGAGAAGGGATACCTGTTCATGGGCAGCGAGCTTACCTCCGAGTACTCGCCGGTCGAGGCCGGGTTGGCGCGCCGCGGCGTGAAGCGGGGGGACTTCATCGGCAAGGGCGCGTACCTGAAGGCCCGCGAGCGGGGGCCGGCGGCGAAGATCTGCACCCTCACCATGGACGATCACGAAAGCGCGTCCCGCCTGGCTCGCTTCCCCACGGGCGGCAACGAACCGGTCCTGACGCTGACGGGCGAGCGCATTGTGGATCCGCACGGAAGAGAATCCCGCGTCACCTCCGCCGGCATGGGACCGTCCGTGGGAAGGTATCTGCTGATGGCCTACCTGCCGGTGGACCGCGCCTGCGTCGGCGAGCGGCTGCGGGTGATGTACATGAACGAGAGCTTTCCGGCGACCGTGGCGTCGGTCGGCGGCGCGCTGTTTGACCCGTCGGGCAGTCGGATGAAGAGCTGATCTCGCAGCTTCGCGGGATACCCGGCCGACAGCATCAGCCCGCCCCCTTTGGAGTCTCGTAAAAACGTTTCAGCTGAAACGCACGCGGGCCACGGCCGGCCGCTGAACTACACCGCCGCGTCTTCACCCCTCGCATGGGCCAACTCGCGCGCGCTCGGATTGACCGAAGGCCTGAACGGTACCTCGCACACCCGCGCCCGATCGGGCGTCCCCGGCTCGCTCGCGTATTCGTCCGGCAGCCAGACCGTGAGCTCCGTCCCCACCTCCGACATTCCCACCGGCACGTAACCCAGCGAGATGTTGCAGCCAAGCTCCGGCGCATGCCACGGCGAAGTCAGGTAGCCGATCGGATCCCCGCCGTCCGCGCCCGACACCAGCCAGAAATCGGGCGCGTAGTCGTCGATCGGCCTGCCGCCCATCTTCATTCCCACCATCACCATCGAAAACGGCGGGCGTCCGGCCTCGATCTCAGCGCGCATGCGCTCGAGCGCGGCGCGGCCGATGTAGTCCCCCTTCTTCTCACGGGGGATCTGGTACCCGAGGTTGCATTGGAACGGCACGGTCTCGTGGTCCATGTCCTGTCCCCACGATAGGATCCCCGCCTGGATGCGGCGCTGGTGGCCGGGAGCGATCACCGTCAGCTGGTGTGCCTTCCCCGCATCGAGCACTGCGTTCCATAGCCTCTCGGCGTGCACGGTTGCGTCGCGCAGGTAGATCTCGTAGCCCTTTTCGCCCGAGAAGCCGGACTGCGAGATGACCACCCGGCAGCCCGCGATCTCGGCCTCCATGAGCCCGTAGTACGGAATGTCGCGGATCGTACTGCCCACCAGGTCGGCCATCAGCGCCAGCGACTTCGGCCCCTGGATCTGCAGCGGACACACGTCGATCTCGTCGATCTCGACGGCCATCCGCCCGCCGACGTTCACGCCCTGAAGCCAGAACAGCAGGTCGGAATCGGCCAGAGAGAACCAGAACTCGTTCCGGGAGAGCCGAAGCAGCACCGGATCGTTCAGGATGCCGCCGCGCTCATTGCAGAGGATGACGTACTTCGCGTGCATCGGCGCGATGCGGGTGGCGTCGCGCGTGATCACGTAGTCGGTGAACCGCTCCGCATCCGGCCCCTTCACCCGGATCTGGCGCTCCACGGCAACGTTCCAGAGGGTGACGTGCTTCGTCAGGGCCTCGTGCTCGGCCGCCGCTCCGCCCTCCTCGGGACGCACGTAACCGCGAGGATGGTAGATGCGGTTGTAGATCGTCGCGCGCCAGCATCCGGCTTCATGGGAGAGGTGCCAATAGGGCGACTTCCGGACGCGTGTGGAGATGAGGAGTTCCACGGGGGTGCGGCCGGTCTGGCGAAGGTTGATGGGGACGATGCGGTCCGACTGGTCGACGGTGTGGGGGTGGTGGGGCATGAGAAGCCGCGAAGCTTCATCCGACAACTGCTAGGTCTCTTCGCAATCCGAACTCTCATCCCACGTTTCGGCGCCGGGATTCAGGCCCAGTTCACACCGTCTGAGCCCCTCGGGGTCGAGTCCCAACTGGTCACACGCGTTCCGTCGCGCGGATGCCAGAGCCACATCATGGCTGTTGCCGGTGCCCGTTCCTGTTACGGTCCGCCCGTCCATGACCAGCGTTACCTCGCACCGCCATCCTCCAGCCTGACAGCCGATGGCCGCTGCCAGGGCGAGGCCGGCAACCAGGTGCCGCAACGCGGGCGCGCGGCGGTATCCTCTCAGTGCCTGCATGCAGTGCCCCGGGGTTCTCTTGTCAATCATTCACTTTCCTTTGGCGGCGTTTCATGACGTAGTCGCCCGACAGTCGGGTATCCGATGAGTCGGTGTTGCTTGGGATTGCGGTGATCGGAAACAACATAAAACGTCGTCTCGCGTCGGGATAGTGTCGCCTTCGCGGCGGTCGATGCCTCTCGCCCCTTTTCCCCCTGTGCTCACGACCTATTGTTGTCCCCATGACCATCCTGCAACTTGACGCCCTTTCCCTCCGCTTCGGCGGCGTCACCGCGCTGTCGGGGCTCACCATGGAGGTGAGGAAGGGCGAACTTCTCGCGCTGATCGGCCCGAACGGCGCCGGGAAGACCAGTGTTCTCAACTGCATCTCGGGACTGTACCGCGCGCAGGAGGGAACGATCACGCTCACGGCCGGCGACGGCACGAGCCACCCACTCCACCGCCTCCCCCCCCACCGGATCGCCGCGCTGGGCGTGGCCCGCACCTTTCAGAACATCGAGCTCTTCAAGCACATGACGGTGCTCGAGAACCTCATGCTGGGCCGTCACGTCCACATGAAGGGCGGGGTGCTCAGCGGCGGTCTCTACCTGGGCCGCCAGCGCCGCGCCGAGATCGAGCACCGCCGCCACGTCGAGGAGGTGATCGACTTCATGAACCTTGAGCCGTTGCGGAGCAGGGAGGTCGGGAACCTGGCGTACGGGAACCAGCGGCTCGTGGAGATGGCGCGCGCG
>JAPPGM010000184.1:7616-21910 GCA_028874995.1 Gemmatimonadota bacterium
CATCACCGTGGTGGTGATCGACCACGACATCGACGTGATCATGGACATCTCGGAGCGGGTGGTGGTGCTCGACTTCGGAAGGAAGATTGCGGAGGGGACGCCGGGGGAGGTGCGGGGTGATCCGGCGGTGATCGATGCGTACCTGGGGCGGGACCAGGACACGGGCTAGCCGCGCAAACCCGGAGGGCTCATCAGGCCGGTGTGATGCCGCCCAGGTAGACTACCTGACCGGTCACGGCACCGCTTTCCGGGCGAAGGAAGAAGTCGAGGACGTTGGCGATGTCGGCGTGGGTACCCATCCGCCGCACGGGCATCTTGCCGACCAGCTCCTCCACCTTCTCCTTCGGCAGACCGCGGATCATGTCGGTGTCGGTGGGCGAGGGACCGATCACGTTCACGGTAATCCCGTATTCCGCCAGCTCCCTGGCCATGACCTTCGAGAGTCCCTCGACGGCCGATTTGGACGCGACGTACCCGGCCTGGCCGGGCAGGTGCATGGGCACCGCCACCGAGCTGATGTTGACGATGCGCCCGTAGCTGTGCTTCCGCATCAGCTTGGCCGTTTCGCGACCGACCAGAAACGTTCCTGTGACGTTGACCCGCAACATCGTCTCCACCGAAGCCGCGGGAGTCAGGAGCAGGTGGTTCATCGAAGCGACCGCCGCGCTGTTGATCACGACATCCAGGCGTCCGTGGCGGCGCTTGATCTCGCGGCAGAGCGACTTCACGTCGGACTCGTCCGCGACATCGGCCCGGAGATGCATGAAACGGTCATCGGTCCAGCCGGCGTCGCCACGGCTACAGCCTACCACCTCATATCCGCGGGCAAGCAGATGCTCGGCCAGGGCCCTGCCGATCCCTCGGCTGGCACCCGTGACCAGGGCGACGCGGGTCGATCCGGCTGGCACAGGCTTCATGAACCGGCCGAATCCGCGGTCACGCCTGCCGGTCGGTTCGCCGCTTCCGAGATCTCCAGTATGTAGTCGGCCAGGGCCTCGACCGTGCGGAAGGGGCTCTTCCGGCGCGAGAATGCGTCCTCGCTCACCAGCGTGACTTCAATGTTGTGTTCCTCCTCGAGCACGGACTCGACATCGGTGATCAGGGTGACGAGTCCCATCGATGTGAGGACCGCGTCCACGCCGAGCAGAGGAGAATCGGGGCCGGCGAGACCGGGCTCGGTCGATCCCTCGTCCTCGAGTGCCTGGGTCAGCATGCCGACCATCATCATGACAAGATCCTGCTTCATCATATCCGTCCTCCGCCCTGCCGGTTGTCAGGAAATATCGTCCTCCGCTCCGACCCCGCCGAAGCGGAGCGCGGCGCGGATCTTCACACGATTCCCGTTCTTGTCATACCCCTGCAGGAAACCGTTTTCGGTCAACCGACCGACGATCTGTATCGGCGTCGCATAGCCCTTCATGGTCTTCAGCTTCCGCTCCAGCTCCCGGTATCCGAGGGGGGTTTCCTTGAGACTCGCGAAGAGGCGGCGGTGCTGGTCGGAGAGTGGAAAGGCGGTCATCGACCGGCCCGTTTCGTCACCGATGAAGTACTGGCGCTCAAGTCGGAACGATGTCGGATGGACCCGGAACGAGGGGATCAGCCGGGCCTCTTCCGAGACCCATGTGATGCGGGTCATGCGGCGGAAGTCGCCGAGCAGATGGCTGGCCCAGCGCATCCGGCGCAGAGAGAGCTCGGTTTCGTCGAAGCGGTCGGTGACCTCGTTTTTCTCGTGCTGCCAGAGGTTGGCGAGCGTCGCGGCACGCTCTTCCAGTTCCTCGATACCGCCGGCTCCGGATTCCACCTGCTGGCCGGAGAGCGCGGTGAACCACTCCTTGCCCTCGAAGCGGCTGTCGCCGGCCCCCTCGATCTGGCGGTTCTGCCAGAATTCCGAATCCAGGCCGGCATTGGCTGAATAGAACGCCGCTAGGAACTCGTGGTAGCGGTTGTACGCGCCCCGGTAGCTCGATTCGTACCACTCCGCGACATCGTCCGCATCTTCGGAGCGACGCGAGAGGTGATCGATGCCCGCGGCGGCAAGCGTCGCCGAGTAGGTGGCGAGGTGAACGCCTTGCGAAAACAGGGGATCGATGAAGCAGGCCGAGTCGCCGCACAGGAAGGTCCGGCCCAGCGACAGGTTGGTCGCGTCGTAGGCCCAGTCACGGATCACGCGCACCTTCGCGCAACGGGTGGCACCTTCCAGGATCTCCGTCGCGAGTGGGCATAGAGCGAGGCACTCCCGGTAGAATGACTCGATCCCGACTTCGCGCATCCTGGCGCTGCTGGCCTTGTCGCTGACGACGCCGACGCTGTAGATGTCGTCCTTGAGCGGGATGATCCAGATCCAGCCCTCCCGGAAGGCGACGGAGAAGATGTTTCCTTCCAGGTCACCCTGAAACCGCTTTCCGCCCTTGAAGTAGGACCAGACGGCCAGATTCCGGAAGTACCGGTCGTATCGCCTGAGCCCGAGCTTCCTGGCCATGATGCCGTGCGAGCCCGTGGCGTCGATGACGAAGTCCGCCTGCAGGGTGCCGGTTGAATGGCGATTCCTCCAGGTGACCGAGAGCGGACCGCCGTTGACACCTGCCACGATGCCGGTGACTTCGTGCTCCTCGCGGACATCGGCGCCGCGATCCCTGGCTGCGTCGAGCAGGATCTGGTCGTACTCGGCGCGGGTTACATGGTAGGCGTGATCGTGCACCCAGGGAGCGGTCCTGGGCGTTGCGAAGGTGAAGGTCCATGGCGCCTGTTCCGGTCCCCAGATGAAGGTCGCGGCGTTCTTGCGCACGAAGTTGGCCGCCTTGATACGGTCCGCGACTCCCAGGCGCGTGAGGATCGCCATGGTCCCGGGCAACAGGGATTCGCCCAGCCGGTAGCGCGGGAATTTTTCGCGCTCGAACAGCACGACTTCATGTCCCAGCTTCCTGAGGCAGAGCGCCGCGACGCTGCCGGCGGGCCCGCCGCCCGCGATGACGATCGGATTGCGTGTCTTCCTGCTCATGCGGACCAGGGCCTCCTCACTTCCCTATCTTCGGATCTTCTTGAACCTGCGGTTCACCTGTCCCTCGGCGACGACTCCTACCTTGACCGGAACCATGAACTTCTGCAGCCGTCCCTTGCAGTGCGCGGCGATCCGCTTCCGCATCCGTACTGCCGGAATCGGATCGGCCATCTGAACCGTGGCAGTGACGACCTGGCCGAGCAGAAGGTGTGCTTCACCCTTTACGGCAACGTCGATGACCCCGTCCATCTCGGCGATCACCTGCTCGACCTCCGCCGGGTACACCTTCTGGCCTCCGACGTTGACGATGTCGGACTCGCGTCCAAGGATCCGCAGGTAGTCGCCCTCCTGCACGACTGAGTCCCCGGTATCGAACCATCCTTCGTCGTCGAAGGGACTGGGCGCGTTCAGATACCCCAGCATCGAGGAGCGGGCCCGGATGAAGAGCCGCCCTTCCACGACCCTGGTCTCGTAGTCCTCACCCCCGATCTTCATCCGCAGGGAGTGGTCGGACTCCGACTTCGAGCGCAGGATCCCGAGTTCGCTCAGACCGTACGTCTGCAGGAACCGGACTCCCGGGAAGGCCTCGTTGGCCATTTTCAGCGTGCGCTCCGGCATCACTTCGGTACCGTAGGTGATCAGGGCCAGCGACGAGAGGTTGTACGAATCGGCGGCCCCGGACAGGAGCAGGAGGTTGAGGAATGAGGGCGAGGTGGGCAGCAACTCCACTCGATGCTTCTCGATGACCACACACACGCTTGCCACGCCGCGGTCGTCGGCGACCACCACACAGCCCAGGTTGGCCAGGGTGTAGAAGAGCGTGTTGAAGCCGCCGATGTGATCGAACAGGAGAAAGACCAGGGTTCGGTAGCAGTGACGCGGCGTGCGGAACTTGTTGAGCAGTTCCGGGAGGCTGTGCAGAACCGCCTTCGGTTGGCCGGTGGAACCGGAGCTGAACAGAACCAGTCCCGCCTTGTCTGCCGCGCGCAGCTGCTGAAGCAGCGGGTGGCCGCGACGGTTCCGCATCCGGATGACGTCTCCCCGATCGTCCTCGCCGATCTCCACCCGGTGATCCAGTTCCGCGATTGCGAAGAACTCCCGGTGCTGGTCGCGTGCTTCCCGGGAAAGGGGAACGAGGACGCATCGCAGCTTCAGCAGGGCCAGCAGGCAGGATACCGCTCCGGGCGAAAAGTCGCTGAGTACCGCCACCGAGTCCCCCCCGCGGACGCCGGCCGCGCGCAGTCGGCCGAGCCAGTCCCGGTAGCGCTCGTGCACCTCCCCGTAGGAGTACTCTCGATCTCGCCAGATGATGGCCGGCCGGCCGGGTGCTTCCCGAAATCGGTTCAGTTGCCACTCGATGTGCTCCAAAGGTGATGGTCCCCCTCGTGTCGGGCGCCGGGTCAGGCCAGCCCCTCCTGTTCGAGAAAGCGCAGCATGATCGCGGCACATTCCGCGGGATTCTCGAGTTGCAGAAAGTGGGTGGTTTCGGGTACGAAGTCGTAGCGGAAGCCGGTGACTCCTGCCGGATCGATACTCGGGAGAAAGGAGAACGGCACGGTCGGGTCGCCGCCTATGACCTTGACCGGGCAGGGGATCTTGCCCGGGTCGGGTTCGTAGTTGTAGGCAAAGATGTATTCGAAGATGCGGGCCTCGTATTCCAGGGGGCAGCAAAGCTCGTAGCCTCCTCCGTGGCACGCCGGACGAAGGAGCACGCGCGCGGCGAGGTCCGCCAGTCCCGGTACCGCCTTCGCGAACATCGGTGAACGTCGAAAGGTCGCGGCGAACTGTGCCCGGTTTTCGAACCGCCCCTGGCGGAGCCGGGTGACGATGCGGAGTCTTTGCCAGACCGAATCGATCTCGAGTGGGTCGCCGCTGGAGGGGAAGATCGGGGGGTCGAAGAGCACCAGCGCCGCGGCCCCTCCACCTGGCGGGGCCTGGTTCAACGCCGCCACCGCCGAGAGGGAGTGGAAGACGCCGGTCCACGGCTTTTCGCCAAAATGCTCGCCTATGGCGCGAAAGACCCGGTCGTTGTCTCGGGCAAAAGTCGCCACGTCGTGGTTCCCGGTGTTACTCGGCGGGTTGCACCCGTGGTTGCGCAGGTCGTAGAGAACGAGATCGAACCGGCTCGTGAGCAGCGACCAGAAGGGGTAGTACAGGTCGGTCGCCAGACCGTTGCCGTGGCTGAGGACGAGCCGGGAGCCTGTCGGATCGCCGTGGCGGCGCAGGACGATGGGGGTATCATCCTCGGTCCGTGCAACAGCGGTCGCCAGCGGATCGGGGAGATTCCAGGCGTGCCTCACGCGGTTGGTGTCCAATACGGAGTCGGGTGGCGCCATTTCGTGTTTCGGCAAAGCGGGTGGCTTGGACAATGCCCCGGGCTATCCGCAGCGGACGCACGGCACAGCCTGGAACTTACCCATATTACATGAAGATATCATTGAAGTGCCCCGGAGTAAGCGGGGGAGGGCACAGCGTGTCGCCCCCTGTCGGGCCGCCGGTGTTCCGAACCTGCGCGTAATACCTTATGGTGTCGGTGCTTCCATCGCTCAAACACTCAGAGGAGCCGTGCAGCCAAGTCAACGGGATACCGGGGCCGGGAACCTGACCATTACTCTCCCGGGCCTCCTCGCCCGTCGCGCCAAGGACCATCCCGACCAGGTCGCCCTCCGCGAAAAGGAGTTCGGGATCTGGCAGGAGACGACGTGGGCGGGCTTCCTCGACCGGGTTCGCTCCTTCGCGCTGGGGCTCGTCGAACTGGGGGTGGAAAAGGGGGACCGGATCGCGATCATCGGCGACAACCGGCCCGAATGGGTGATCGCGGAGTTGGGTGCGCAGTCGATCGGGGCCTTGCCGCTGGGCCTCTACCAGGACTCGATCTCGGCGGAGCTGGCGCGCATGCTGGAGGCGGCCGACGCCCGGCTCATCGTCGCCGAGGACCAGGAGCAGGTCGACAAGGTGCTCGAGGTGCGCGGTCACGTCCCGGGGCTGGAGCACATCGTCTACTACGATCCGCGGGGCATGTACGGGTACGAGGCTCCCGGTCTAATGGCCTTCGAGGAGGTCGAACGGCTCGGTGGCACATTCGGTGACAGATTCCCCGACGAATTTGACCGGCGACTAGTCGCTATCGAGGCCGGGGACATCGCGCTCCTCTGCACGACCTCCGGGACCACCAGCGTCCCCAAGCTGGCGATGCTCTCGCACGCCAACCTGTTGGCCATGGCGGAGCAGATGGTCAGCGTGGATCCGATGGAGCCTGGCGACGAGTTCGTCTCGTTCCTCCCGCTCGCGTGGATCGGTGAGCAGATGGTCGGGGTGGCGAGCGCGATGCTGGCGGGCTTCACGGTGAACTTCCCGGAGGAGACGGCCACCGTTCGCGCGGACGTCCGCGAAATCGGCCCGGCCTTCATGATGTCGCCGCCCCGGATCTGGGAGAACATGGTGTCCGACGTGCAGGTCATGGCCGAGGACACGACGCCGCTCAAGCGGTGGATGTACCGGTGGGCGATGAGGGAGGGGATGAAGGCCGCGGAGGGCCGTGCCGGCCTGCCAGCCCGGCTTCGCCACCGGCTGGCCGACTGGACGGTCTTGCAGCCGATCCGCGACCAGCTCGGTCTCAGCCGGGTTCGGCGCGCATACACGGGGGGTGCGGCGCTGGGGCCGGACGTCTTCCGCTTCTTCCACGCGATCGGAGTCAATCTGAAACAGCTTTATGGCCAGACCGAGGTCTCCGGCATCTCGGTCGTGCACAGGGACGGAGACATCCGGTTTCACACGGTGGGCCTGCCCTTCCCGGAGACCGAGATCCGCATCTCCGACGAAGGGGAGATCCTCTGCCGGAGTCCCGCCGTCTTTCGGGGCTACTTCCGCAATCCGGAGGCCACCGCCGAGGCGCTGGCGGACGGCTGGTTGCACTCCGGTGACGCCGGCTACTTCGAGAACGACGGCCACCTGGTCGTGATCGACCGCCTGGCCGATGTGATGAAGCTGGCGGACGGCACGGCGTTCTCGCCGCAGTTCGTCGAGAACAAGCTCAAGTTCAGCCCCTATGTGCGCGAAGCCGTGGTCTTCGGTGGAGGGAGCGCGCCCTTCGTCACCACGATGATCGCGATCGACATGGAGAACGCGGGACAGTGGGCGGAGCGCCACCGGATCCCCTACACCACATTCACCGACCTTGCCCGTCGCGGAGAGGTCTACGCCCTGGTCCACGACCATGTCGCCACGATCAACCGCGACCTCCCCGCCGCCGCCCGCATCCGCCGTTTCCTGCTGCTGCACAAGGAGCTGCACGCCGACGACGCCGAGCTCACGCGCACGCGTAAGGTGCGCCGCCGCCACATCGCCGACCGCTTCGGCGACATCATCGCGGCGCTGCAGGGGGACGGGGACTCGGTCACGGTGAGCACCGAGATCACCTACCAGGACGGGCGTACCGCCGACGTGGCCCACGAGCTGCGCATCGAGACGATGGAGGGCTGACCGGTGGACATCTTCCTCCAGCTCACCGTCTCCGGACTCAGCACCGGGATGATCTACGCGCTGGCCGCGGCCGGGTTCGTCGTCATCTACAAGGCCAGCGACGTGATCAACTTCACCCAGGGGGACCTCCTCCTCCTCGGCACGTACCTGATCTTCTTCGCCATCGGGCAGATCGGGCTGCCGTGGAGCCTCGGCGTCCTCGTCACTGTCCTGCTGGCGGTCGCGGTGGCGCTGGCGATCGAGCGGCTGGTGCTGCGTCCCCTCATCGGCGAGCCGATCATCTCGATGATCATGGTGACGATCGGGCTCTCGTCGATCCTGCGCGGCCTGGTGAACGCGATCTGGGGACCGGCCCCGCGCTCCTTCGATTCCTTCCTGCCCGAGGGGAGCGTAGTCGTCGGCCCGGCGGTGCTGTCGACCGGGCGGCTGCTGTCGATCCCGATCGCGCTGGCCGTGCTGGCCGCGCTGGGACTCTTCTTCCGCCACACGCGCGACGGAATCGCCATGCGGGCCATCGCCGACGACCAGCAGGCCGCGCTGAGCATGGGCATCAGCATCCCGCGCGTCTTCGGGGTGGCGTGGGCGCTGGCGGCGGCGTCGGCTGCGATCGGCGGGATCATGCTCGCGGGCGTCGTGGGGGTGAGTCCGAATGTGGCGTCGATCGGCCTCCGGGTCTTTCCCGTGGTGATCCTGGGGGGGCTCGACTCGATCAAGGGTGCCGTGATCGGCGGGGCGATCATCGGGTTGCTGGAGGCCTATACGGGGGGATACGTGGGCCACGGCCTCAACCTGGTGGTGCCCTACGGCGTGCTGATTTTGGTCCTGATGGTGCGGCCCTACGGGCTTTTCGGAAAGGAGATCATCGAGCGCGTATGAGGGGTTCAGGGCAGAGCTGTGAGCGTGACCGGCGCGGGTGGGCCGCGGGCGACAGGGTGCGGCGATGAGCCTCGAGTGCGGCGTCTTTCACACCCGCTACGAGTCCGACATGGGGCTCCGGCCGCGGCCAGCGCAGCGGATCCGGCTGGCGGCGTTCGCGGTATTCGTGCTGGTCTTTCCGTTCCTGGCCGGGCCGTACTGGCTGGATCTGGCCAACCAGATCGCGATCGCGACGGTGGGCGCGATCGGCCTGAACATCCTCGTGGGGTACACCGGACAGATCTCGCTGGGACAGGGCGCCTTCATGGCCATCGGCGCATACAGCGCGGGTCTCCTGACGCTGAACCTGGGCCTTCCATGGGGCGTGAGCATCGCGCTCGCATGTGTCATCACGGCGGTGGCGGGCTCCTTCTTCGGGCTCCCGTCGCTTCGCCTCAAGGGGCTGTACCTGGCGATCGCGACGCTGGCGGCGCAGGAGATCGTCGAGTGGGCGATGACCCACTGGACAGCGGTCACCGGCGGCACCGAGGCGATCGTCGTGCCCGCGCCGCGCCTCTTCGGAGTGAGGCTCAACAGCACCTTCGCCTTCTACTGGTTCGGCGTGGCGATGGCGGCCGGGACGGCGCTCTTCGCGGCGAACCTCTTCCGCACGCGCATGGGCCGCGCCTTCGTGGCGGTGCGCGACCAGGACATCGCGGCCAGCGTGATCGGCGTGAACCTCTTCCGCACCAAGCTGATGGCCTTCGCCACCTCGTCCTTCTTCGTCGGGCTGGCCGGGGCGATGATCGCGTACTACCGCACCATCATCACCTGGGAGCGCTTCACGCTGGACACGAGCATCGTCTACCTGGCGATGATCATCGTCGGGGGGCTCGGCTCGATCCGCGGGTCGTTCTTCGGGGCGGCGCTGATCACCCTGCTGCCGGCGCTCATCGCCAACGCGGGGCGCGCGCTACAGGACACCGCGCCGGTGGTCGCGGGCCTGCTGCCCTATGCGCAGCAGGCCGTCTTCGGCGTGGTGATCATCCTGTTTCTGATCTTCGAGCCGAAGGGGCTGTCGAAGCTGTGGGGGAATGTGAAGGACTACTTTCACGTGTGGCCGTTTGCGTATCGGCGGGGGTGAGGGCTACTCCGGTGGCGCGTAGATTGTCAAAAGCAGTTCGGCGTTGTCGATCAGCCGGTACCGGGGCTCGCGGCCCGAGAGACGTTCGCTGTTTTCGAGGATGATGCTGACCCCTTCGCCACGGCGGTCCATCAGCGTGCGGCGGTCGGTGTCGAGCCAAGGGATGTCCGGAGGGACCGGGCATTTGGCCAGCAGGCTCGTCACGACCTCGTTCCGGGCGAACTGAAGATGAACCAGACGTTCGGGCGTGATGGTGTTCGGAATGGACCCGGGTGAGTACAGCTCGATGCGGTCCTCGAACATCCTCAGCCGAATCTTCGAGCCATGGACGGAGTAGTCGCGATGCGCGACGGCGTTGACCAAGGCTTCGAAGACGGCCGTCATGTCGTATTGCGGCCGGTCGGTGCGCCCCATGTCCTTGAAGGCGGCCACTTTCATGTTTCTCGCCACGAACCGGCAGGCACGGTCCACCTGCTTGTCCAACGGCCCGGTGATGTCGGCGGCGTCCAACTGATACGTTCGGCCTCGTCCCGCCGGCCTGATGTCAGCCCCACGGTAGGCGACCGCCTGAATGAACGCGTTCGGTAGCCATTCGCGGGGATCCTGCGACGCCATGAGCACACCGGCGACGGTGGGACGCAGCTCCCCTTCCTGATCTCGTCTGGCCATTCTCAACTTGGTCAGCAGACCATCCCGCGCGTCTCCGGTCCGTACAGTCCGGAACCGCTGCCAGAGGTCCTCCGACAGGGAGTCGATGTCGGCTTCGTTCACCGCCTGTTCGTCGAACCTGATCAGGCGTGACTGACTCCGTTGCTGGAAGAGTCTCGCCAGATAGTCCGTCGACATCCGGCGCTTCTCGTCCCCAACCCGAAGCAGGTATCCGGTCGGACTTCGATGCACGAACAGGCTGCGCCGCACCTGGACCTGCACGACGGCCCTCGCCCCGCCTTCTGAAGAGGGAAGCCGGAGCGGTTCGACCGCCGCTTGAAGCGGCGGTTCGATGGAGTCCGTGCACACCTGTCGAACGAGCGTGACGACCTCGGGTACGCGGTCCTCCGGAATCCCGACGATGCCGCGTGACTTGTCGTCGACGCCCAGAACAAGTACACCGCCGTCGGCGTTGGCGAACGCAGCCAGTTCGTCGGCCAGGGTTTTTCGGTCGGGGCCCTTCAGCTTCATGCCCGTGAACTGAACAACCTTCAATTCCAGGTAGCTGCTCTCGCCCAACCGGATACGGTCAAGCAGCAGGCGTTCGCGGGCGGTGAGTAGACTATCGTCCATGTTCTGATTGTCATGGGCGGGGCAGGGCGGGTCAAGAGAGCGTGGAGAGCGGGTCAGGAGGGCGAGAGGGCACCGGCTGCGCCCGGTTTCGGGGTGGGGCGACGGGCCACCATCGGTCCGACACCGCGACGGTGGTCTTCGGCGTTATCTTCGAGCCGGAGGGGCTATCGTCGCCGTGGGAGTTCGCCGCCTAGCTTCGAGCGTCCAGTCGGCCGAGACGGCCGCTCCAGGACAGAATGCGCTTGTCGGCGGTAATCAAAGTGTGTCCGCCCAGCGCCGTCGCGACGATGATGCGGTCCGCGGGATCGCCGTGGAAGTCCTTCAACTCGTTGGCCAGAAGGGCAATGTCACCGTCCACCGGGATTTCGACGAGTCCGTCGCGCAGCAGACGCGCGCGCCAGCTCCGCACGTCCCGACTCAGGCGGATCCGCCCCTTGGCATGTAGCAGCGCGACCTCCCAGAACGAAAACGCCGATGCAGCCAGCCGGGCTTCACGAAGTCCCTCGCCGATGATTCGCCTGCACTCGGGCCCGATTTGCGCGAGGCCCAGTCGGAACCACAGCAGGACATGCGTGTCCATGAGGATCACGGCGTCAGGGTCCGGTCAGGGTCGAGCGCCGCTTCCCACTCCGCGTCGACCGGCGAGATGATGTCGCCGAGGATTTCGATGCTCCCCCGGTCCGCCCCGAACCAGTCACGGAAACGGCTGCGGCAGGGCACCAGCCGCGCTGTTGGGCGACCGTTCTTGGTGATGACGAACTCGTCTCCGCTCCGCGCCACCTCGTCCATCAACCGCAGGCACGTCGCCTTGAATTCGGAAGCGCTGATCGTCCGGGGCCCGCTCCTGGCCCCCGGTTGGTCCGCCATGTCTTTCCGTCTCCCGCTGTAGGGAATCCTGTAATTCCCATGGTCATGTCTATGGTCAATACTCTAGCGGCAACCGGAGAGCTTCGCAAGACCCAGGTGTCCTCATTGCTTAAGCGGTGGTGGTGGGCAGGAGTGGTAGACGAGCATTGAAAAAAGTATACCATAATCGACGATTTCCGTTGAATTTGGTATACTAAAATACAAACGCCGCCGTCTGGCCGGAGCCATCCCGACCACCGAGTCCGGGACCGCCCCGCACTCGCGAGCTCCCGCCACCGCATCACAAGGAGGCACATGATCACCACCAGCGAGATGGAGAGAAGGCTGGCGCGCACCCCATGGTGGGCCCGGCCCCGAGACTGGATCCGGGATGACCCGGACCTGCGCGGAGCCCGCGATTCATCCTTCGAGTACACCGCGGGGGTACTGCGAGACCTCGTTCCCGGCGGCCTCTACCTTCTGCGCGGCCCTCGGCGCGTCGGAAAATCCGTCGAGGTAAAGAAGACGATCCAGGGGCTCATCGACAGTGGCGAGGATCCTCGCCGCATCCTGCATGTCGCCGCGGACAACCTGAGTGCCCTGGACCTCCGCAAGATGGCGGATGCATCGATCGCCGTGACCCGCACCGAGGGCCCCCGATTCTGGTTTCTCGACGAAATCACCGCGATTGCGGACTGCTGGCCCGCCGAGATCAAGTGGTTGAGGGACAACGATCCGAGATTCAGCACCGACACCGTCGTCCTCACGGGATCTTCGGCCACCGGCCTCGACGAGGCGGTCAAGGCGTTTGCGGGGCGCAGGGGTGGCGCGGTGGACTCGGACCGGGTGCTTCTGCCGATGCCGTTTCGCGACTTTCTTCGCCTCACCCGGCGAGGACCTCCGGAGGCTGACTTCAGACCGTGGTCCGTCGCCCAGGTCACCCGGGATGCGCTGACCACGGTCACTCGTGACCTCGCGCCCTGGCTCGACGACCTTGTGCGCGGTTGGGAAGACTACCTCCTGGTCGGTGGTTTCCCCCGATCGGTCGACGCTCACATTCGCAACGCCGATGACGAGGCGTTCCGCAGGGAGCTGCTGGATGTCGTCCACGGGGAGGCGTTGCGACGGGCCCAGTGGTCCAAGTCCCAGACCGATGCGTTCGTGAGGCGCCTGGCCAGGGGTCTGGGCTCTCCGGCGAACCGCTCCGATATCGCGACCGACATCGGCAGCTCAGCCACATTGGTTCGCAACCGGATCAACGCCCTGAAAGATGCGTTCACGGTCTGGCCGTGCTATCGGGAACGCGATCTGCGGCCGCACCTGCGCGCTCAGGAGAAGGTCTACCTCACGGATCCGGTCTTTGCCCGGTTGACCCGGCACCCTCAGCCGGGGATGGACAGGGGCATCCTCTCCGAGCAGCAACTGGGAATCGCGCTTCTCCGCGTCCTGGAACGGGAGAGGCCCGGAACATTCCTCGACTTCGACGCGGTGATGCATCATCGCACGCAGACTCGCAAGGAGATCGACTTCGTCGGACCGCACTTCGGTGGTGTCGCCATCGAAGCGAAGTACGTGTCCGGTCACCGGTGGCGGCGAGCCATTCCGACGCTCCGCACCTCGCGTTGGCGGGGGATCGTGGCAACACGGGACGCCCTTGATCTGCGAGACCCTGAAGTGAGGGCCGTCCCGACGGGGATGCTCGTCTGGCTGATCGGCGGATGACTGCGGGCTATTCCGGTGGCGCGTAGATCGTAACCCGCCATTGCTGCTCGGCAGCGAGGCCCGGCTCCCAGACAACCCCATTGTCGCGTGGCGGCGGCAGGCCAGGGCTGGATCGTGCGGATTCCTCGCCCCGCTGCACGACCCGAAGAAGAACGAATTCGGCTGCGTCCTCAAGGTTTGGATGAAGGACGCGTGGGACGGCATGGGCCTGGGCCCACACCGTCTTGTCCACATTCTCCTGGCGCAGATACTCGCTCCAGGCCTTGGGCGACGCGCGCGAGCGCTGCCGGCTCCGATCCAGTGGGCCGACGGTAATGCCGGCGCTTCGGATACGGATCTGCGCTTTCGGGGCCAGACGGTGGTTGACCTCAGCTAACCGACCACTCTTCACCATGGCTCCGGAGACCCGCACGCTCGCGCACCCCGTGTGTTGGGCCCCGAGATCGCTATTACGAGGAATCCAGTCCCTTATTACGAGAAATCCATGTTTCTATTACGAGGAATCCACGTCGCTATTACGAGAAATCCGGATCCTTATTACGAGAAATCCACGCCGGTGCGGGTGAGCAGGCGGATTGCCTTCGTGCACCGGCTGCCGCGCACATGCAGGCGTGACCGTTGACCGTCTCGCGGAAACCGCCGGGGTCCAGTCGGCATCCGCGCACCTGCGGGCGTGACCGCCCCCCCATGCGTGACTGCCCCCCCATCAGTCTTTCCGCCACAGCCGACCACCACCTATCTTCAAAAGCCCCTTCATTCCTCCCCTTCTCCCATCCAGGCCCGCCAATGGCCAACCGAACCACCGCCGCGACCCTGGCCGCCCTCCTTACCGCCCCCGCCACCCTGGTCGCCCAAGGACTCTCCGACGACCAGCTCGAGCCCCTCGTCGAACGCGTGGAAGCGGGCGTCCTGGAGCGCGCCAAGCTGGCCCAGGTCATGGTCGACAAGATCTTCTCCTTCTCCGAA
>JAPPGM010000002.1 GCA_028874995.1 Gemmatimonadota bacterium
CCCGCACGGAGTGAGCGACGCACGTCCGGTGGCCACCGGGTAGGGCCCACCCCACGCCCCGCCCGTTGACCCCGGCGCCCTGCCCTCACCGCACCGCCACCCACCCCGACCGCACAGTCCCCCCCTTGTCCGACGCGGCGGTCACCCGCACCGCCCTTTCCCCGCCCGTCGACCGCACCACCCACGTCACCGTGTGCGACGACTCCGTGACCGCTTCCAGGAACGGGTTGGACCCCGCCAGATGCGGAATCACCTTGCGGGCCACCCCCTCCACCAGCTCCAGCCCCGGATGGGTCAGCGTGACCGCCGGCGACCGCACCACCTGGCGATCGATGCGCCCGTCCGGCCGCTCCCGCCCCACCGCCCCGCGATCCGTCACGCTCGTGGGCAGGAACCCCGTGTTCGTCACCGTCGCCTCGACGCGGAAGGTGCCGTCACCCAGTGCGGTCACCACGGGGTCGCTCACGGTGATCAGGGGGCCCTGTTCGGCCAGGTAGAGGATCCAGTGCAGCTGCTGTTCGGTCTCCTCCTCCAGGAACTCGGGCGGGGGATTCTGTCCCCAGAACTTCGAGTGCCAGCCGCCGATCTCGACGGCGCCGAGTTGCGGATGGTCGAAGGAGGTCCAGTCGGAGAAGTAGCGGCCGCCGAGCTCCTCGTCGTTGAAGCGGTGCTGCTCGGCCTGGCTGATCTCGCCGTCGCCGTCGTAGTCGGTCACCCACGCCTCGGGGCCGGGCGAGAACTCGGGCACCCACCCGATCACGCCGTGGTCCCAGTAGCCCCACGAGATCAGGGTGCCGTAGCGGTGTTCGGTCGGGTGGGTGGCGCTCGGCACCACCGGACGGCCCGTCGAACGCGTGTACTCCTCGCCCAGGTGGATGATCAGCGACAGGTCGATGGGCGGGAAGAGCGACGGGGCGGACGCGGACGGCAGCCGGTACACGAAACCGCCCGAGGTGTGTCCGTGGTAGATCCCGGTGATGTTGCGGTGCGCGTTGATGAACTCGGCCGCCGCGCGGGTCTCGGGCTCCGAGAGCGGGTAGTCGCCCGCGCCCGGCTGCCGGTGCACGCGCTCCCAGTTGCGCGGGAAGTTGCGGTTCATGTCGATGCCGCCGACGCCGTCCTCGTTGATGGCGCCGTCGCCGTCGTTGTCGACGCCCTCGCGCACGGTCGAGTAGCGGGGGCCGGGGCGCTGGCGCTGGGGATCGCGCACCAGGATGCGGTCGTCGTCGGGGTCGAGCACCCAGTCGCCGTCGTCGTCCCGGTGGCGGATCTGCGTGATCCAGCCGTCGCCGTCCAGGTCCTCGGGGGGATCCTCGTCGGCGGTGCCGTCCTCGTCGTCGTCGACGGGGTGGGTGGTGCTGCGGAGCGACTGGTCGTGAATGAGCGCGAGGTCGGAGCCGTCGGGGTTGAACTTGGGGCGGACGTAGAAGGCGCGTAGATCGAGCAGGGCGGTGACGCGGGGGTCGGTGCCGTAGCCGTTGAGGAGATGGCCGATCAGGTGGGTCGCCACGGCCGAGGCGGTGAGCTCGCCCGCGTGGATGCCGCCGTCGACGTAGAGCGCGGGCTTGTCGGCCGCGGGGCCGGTGGCCTCGTTGGTGATGGTGAGGAGCATGAGCGGCTGGCCGCGGTAGCTCTCGCCGATCTGGTGGAGCTCGGTGAGGTGGGGGTGGAGTGCGTGGAACTCGCGCAGGATCTGGTTGGTTTCGGCGGCCGTGTAGAAGCGGTTCCAGTCGACGGCGCCGTTGGGGGAGACGAGGGACGAGGACTGGGGGGCGGCGGGGGCGGGGATGAGAGCCGCGAGGGCGAGGGCCAGCGCGGCCGGGATGGTGCGGTGCATGGGTCTCTCCGTGCGTGTGACTGTTAGATTGCCCAGGGACGAGAATGGGGCGCTTAGCTCAGTTGGTCCAGAGCGCCTGCCTTACAAGCAGGAGGTCGCTGGTTCGAATCCGGCAGCGCCCATGGATTGTGCCCCCGTCACAGCGGACGGCGGCCAGCCGGGCTTCGGTGCGGCAACCGGAAACTACGGAACCCAGGGTCTGCTCGGGGGTATGGGCTGAATTGGGTAAGGGGAGGGGTCAATCCGCTCCAAGGTAGCCACAGTCAGGGATCGCGAGGGGAGGAGTCATGCGCTACGGAGTCCGTTTTCTGTTCATTGCGGGGGTGCCGGCCGTCATGGCCTGCGGCGACGAGACCACCGTGGAGCCCGAGGAGCCGCTGCTTCGCAATGTGCTTCCAGTCGCTGCGTTCAGGACCGACGTGGATGTCGGGCCTGCACCGCTGACGGTCCATTTCGATGCCTCTCCATCATCGGACTCGGATGGCAGCATCGAGAGGTATCTCTGGACCTTCCCGGACAGCGTCGAGGCGGAGGGGGTGCGCGCCAGCCATACGTTCACCGAACCGGGCACCCATGCGTTCGGGCTGACCGTCACCGACGACCGGCACGGGGAGGGGTGGATGGGCGGCTACATCAACGTCTCTACCCCGGTGGGGAGCGGGCCCAACTCGATCCACGGCAGGATCTGGTTCGACCGCAACCTCGACGATGTCATGGACCAGGACGAGGAGAAGCTGGACCGGTTCATGGTGTTCCTGGACGACAACGGCGATGGCCGGCTCGACGCAGGCGAGATCGTCGGGTTCTCGGGCGATGACGGGACCTACGAGATCAGGGGACTGGAGGCGGACCGCAGCTACACGGTGACCCAGACACTCCAGCTCGGGTGGACGAGCACCTTCGCGGGGGTCGCGGCCGCATCCGACCCGCGGGTCGCGGCGATCATCAACGGAGAGGAGGCCCTGGAGAACGAGTTCCCCTTCATGGTCGCATTGCGCACCACGAGCGGATTCCAATTCTGTGGCGGCACGCTCGTCAACAGCCGATACGTGCTCACGGCCGCGCACTGTGTCGCGGGACGCCAGCCGGAGTGGATCAAGGTCCTCATCGGCACGGTCGACCTCGAGGATGGCGGTGAGGAGCTCGATGTGGACCGTGTCTACTGGCATCCGAACTTCGGGCAGACCATCGATTGGGATGTGGCCCTGCTGAGGGTGACGGAGCCACTCATGTACCCGCGGATCTACGTGCAGGAACCCTTCCAGTGGGCGCATTCGGAGCCCGGGGACACGGCCACGGCCATCGGCTGGGGCCAGACCGAGGAGGGCGAGGGATCGCAGTTCCTTCTCAAGACAAGGGTCCCGATCATCAGCAACAAGACATGCGACGAGATCGCCGGAATCTACTTCAGCGCGATCACCCCCAGGGTCATCTGCGCCGGGAACCTGAGACTCAACCGGGGGGTCTGCTACGGCGACAGCGGAGGCCCGCTCATGGTGCCGTACAAGGATTCCTGGCTGGAGGTGGGGATTACGAGCTTCACCGTGAACCGGCAGGGTTGCGGCGAAATCCCGGCGGCGTATGCGCGCGTGACCGCGCTGTACGATTACATCCTGGAAGTGGCCGGGATCGAGACGTCGCTGGCCTACGAGGTGGACTGGAGTACGGGCGACCGGGTACGCGTGGACTTCGGGAACTTCCACTGACGACGCAGGATCAATTCAGCCGACATACGCCCTCAGCCGCTCCACCTGCTCGTCGTCCCCCAGCACGATCAGGTCGTCCCCCGCCTCGAGCCGTGTGGAGGCGTCCGGGTTGAAGGTCGCCTCCTCGTAGGGCTGGCCGTGCTTGTGGATCGCGATCACGAGCAGGCCGGTCACGTCCTGGACGCGCGCCTCGCCGAGGGTCCGGCCGACCACCTTCGAATCCGTGCCGACCGTCGCCTGGTCGATGTGGCGGGACAGGTGCCGGCCCTTCTCGGAGGTGTCCATGAACGACGCCACGGAAGGGCGCACGAGGACCGAGGCCACCCACACGGCGCCGGTCTTGTTCGGGCTCACCACGTGGTCCGCCCCGGCCCTGTACATCTTCGCGGTGGCCGACTTGCCCTCGGCCCGGGCCACGATGACGAGGCGGGCGTTCAGGTCGCGCGCGGACAGGCACACAAAGAGGTTGTCCGTGTCCGCCGACAGGCAGGTCACCAGCCCCCTCGCCCGCTCGATTCCGGCTTCGCGCAGCACCCGGTCACGGGTGGCATCGTCCTCGATGACCGCCACCTCAGGGTTGATCTCGCGCAGCGACTCGATCGCGTCGCGGTCACTCTCGATGACCGCGCACGGCGTCCCGGCGCCGCCCAGCTCCCGCGTGATCTGCTGTCCCATGTTCCCCCCGCCGCAGACGATCACGTGGTCCTTCATGCGGCCGGCCTTCTTCATGGTCTTGCGCCTCTCGTAGGTTTTGCGGAGGTCCATCCGGACCAGTGACGCGGTGATCAGTGCGAACCAGGCCCCCAGCCCGGTCAGGCCGCCCACGAGCATGAACACCGTGAAGATGCGGCCGGTCTCGCTGAGCGGATGCACCTCATGGTACCCGACGGCGGTGATCGTGATGATCGTCATGTAGAACGAGTCGGCCCAGCTCCACCCCTCGATCATCTCGTAGCCGACCGTGCCCGCCGCGACCAGCACCACGAAATAGGCCGCCACCATGGCCAGCTGGGAGCCCCGGAAGATCATGCGGGCAATATCCGCCCCGACGCTCCGGCTGTCCACACCCGGTGCCGGCGGGTTTGACGGCCCGCCGGGCCGCGTTTAGTGTGCCCCATGGCTTCAGATCTTCCCGCCGGGAGGCCGTGGATGGTTGTGCCGGGCCGCAATCTCGTCGAACGCCGTGTCCCCCACGTCGTCGCCATCTACGCCGGGGCGTCGTGGGGCCTCATCGAGTTCACCGGTTTCGTGGTGGACGAGTTCCTGCTCTCGCCGCACTGGACGCGCCTGGTTCTGGTCACCCTCGTGCTGCTGCTGCCCAGCGTGATCCTGCTGGCGTGGTTTCACGGCAAGCCGGGGCGTGACCGGGACTCGCTGGCACGGACCGAGAAGATCGGGATTCCGGCGAACCTGGTGCTCTGCGGCGCGGTGCTCTGGATGCTCTTCGGCGGCGAGGACCTCGGGGCCGCGACCACCGAGGTCACCGTGGAGACCGAGGATGGGGACGTGGAGACGCGGACGGTCGCCAAGGCCGAGTTCCGGAAGGCCACGGCGCTCTTTTCCTTCGACCTCGGACCCGGAATCGGCGAGGACCGGACTTGGATCGCCGGTGCGGTGCCGGAAGCGCTCGTGCTCGACCTCCTGGCCGACGACTTCTTCAATGCGAAGCCCCACGTTCTCTTCGGCCAGCGCCTCGTTGAACGGGGTTATTCCGACTACCGCGGCGTTCCGCTCACGCTCAAGCGGGAGCTGGCCGAGGAAGCGTACGCGGAGTTTCTGGTTGCCGGCGAGATCGACCGGACCGGCGGCCTGTACCGGGCGGCGCTCAGGGTTCACCGGGTGGACAACGGATCGCTGGCGGGCGAGGCGGTCCACGAAGGGACCGACCTGCTGGCGCTGATGGACGAGCTCTCCGCGGCGGTGAAGCGGGCGGTCGGGATTCCGGACCGGGAGGACGTGCAAGACCTTCCGCTCCGCGACCGCCTCTCGGACGACGACGTGGCCGTCGAGGAGTACTTCAGGGGAACGGAGGCGGTCTTCGTGGCGGGGGATCTGGACGCCGGCATCCGACACGCAACCGCCGCGACGACCCTCGATCCGACCTTCGCCGTCGCCCAGTTCTCCCTGTATTCCTACCTGGTCAACGCCAACCGCTCGCAGGAAGCCCTCGCCGCGATCGAGGCGACCATGCGCCACCTGCACCGTCTGCCGGAACGCACCGGGCTGTTCGTGAAGACCGAGTACTTCTTCCTCATCCGGGAGATCGACAAGGCGGACGCCGTCACCAGGAATTGGGTCGACCTCTACCCGGACGACCCGCAGGGGCTGGCGTACCGCAAGACGATGCAGGACATCAGGGGCGACGAGGAGGGAGCGCTGGCCACGCTGGAGACCATGTACGAGCTCGATCCCCGGAACGGCGGCCTGCTCAAGCTGATCGCCGAGGCGCACGAGGAGCTGGGGGACGACGGGCAGGCCCTGGCGGCGCTGGCCGGCTATGTGGACGCGTTCCCGGAGGATGCGACGGGGTACGCGAGCCTCGCCGCGCTTCGGAAACGCCTGGGTGACTACGACGGCGCGCGGGAGGACCTGGGGACGGCCATCCTCATGGAGCCCCTGTCGGCGGCGTTCACGGCGCAGCTCGCGAGACTCGATCTGGACGCCGGCGACTTCGCGGAGGCCGGGGAGGGATACCGTCGTGCGCTGGCGGCGGCCCGCACCCCGGCCCAGAAGGCCGATGTGCTGGACGGGCTCAAGCACTATCACCGCCGCCGGGGCGAGGTGGCGCTGGCCGTGGAGGCGATGGAAGCGTGGCTGGATGAGGCGTCCGCCGTCATGACTCCGATGATGCTCACCCTTTCCCGGGGCGACGACATCGAGATCTACCTGGATGCAGGCCGCGTGAGCGACGCGGCCGCCCTTCTGGAGGAGTTGAGCGAGCAGCTCCAGCCTCCCTTCAACGAACTGTTCGTTCCCCTCCTGACGACGCTGGTCACGCTGGCGTCATTGGGACCGGAGGCCGCGCGCGAGGCACACCGCCGGGCGGCCGAGGTGGTCGAGGAGCACGGGATCGACTTCGGTCCGACGCTGCTTCGGGACATGGGCAGGATTCTGGAGCGCGAGGGAGACCACCTGGCGGCGGCCGAGAGCTACCGGGAGGCCATGGCGACCGATCCGGGCCGGAACCAGCACCTCGATGCGGGACGCGCGCTTCGTCTGGCCGGTCGGCTGGACGAGGCGGAGGCCGAACTGCGGGAGGCGCTGCGACGCGTCCCGGGGGGGCCGCGCACACACTTCGAGATGGCGCTGCTGCTGGAGGGGCGGGGGGATGTGGCGGGCGCGGTGGAGCACCTTGAGCGGGCGCTGGAAGCCTGGGAGAATGCGGACGAGGACTACGAGCCGGCGCGGGCGGCGCGGGCGAAGCTGGCGGAGCTGCGGGGGTAGTTCACGCGGCGCTTGGCACCCTCGCGTCCGCACCTTCACGATGTAAACGCGACATTACATTATGTCATCTGTAGTATACACTCTGCTCCCACAGAAACCAGGCGTCGCCTCCGACCGACCGGCCCTCCCCGGCGGCTTGCCGAGACCCCGCACGGGACGTAGCGTTCCCCTATGGAGATTCCGCAAGACCCTCCCCCTCCAACGCCCCCCAGGGTGCCCCTGACGCGCGACCTGATCCACCGGCGCGTTCCCCACATCCTGGCCATCTACGCGGGCGCTTCGTGGGCGCTGGTCGAGTTCACGGCCTTCGCCACGGACGAGTTCCTGCTGTCGCCGGTCTGGACCCGCCTGGTCCTGCTCACGCTGCTTCTGCTGCTGCCGAGCGTGCTGATGCTCGCCTGGTTTCACGGCAAGCCCGGCAAGGACCGGGACTCGCTGGCCAGGACCGAGAAGTTCGGGATTCCCGCCAACGCGGTGCTGTGCGCGATCGTGTTGTGGGCACTCTTCGGGGGAGAGGATCTGGGCTCGGCCACGACCTCGGTCATGGTGGCGACCGAGGAGGGGGACACCATCGAGCGGGAGGTGCCCAAAGCCGAGTACCGCAAGCGCACCGCGCTCTTCCCGCTCGACCGGGGTCCAGGCGTCGGTGATGACGAGTCGTGGACCGCCTTTGCCGTCCCGGTGGCGATCGAGTACGACCTGATGCCCGACGACTACTTCGTGCCGGTGACATTCCGCAGGCTGGTATGGCGGTCGATCCAGCACGGCTACCCGGACATGCAGGGAATCCCGCTGTTGCTGAAGCGCGAATTGGCTCGGGAGAACTACGCCGGGTTCATGACCGTCGGCGAGATCGACAGGGTCGAAGACCGCTACCGCGTCACCCTGGCCGTCCATGAGGTCGAGAGCGGAAACGTCGTGGGCGACAGCGTTTTCGAAGGCAGCGACCTCCTGGCGCTCGCGGACGCGATTTCCGGTCTCGTGAAGCGCGCGCTGCGCATCCCCCCGCGGGAGGACGTCCGGGACTCTCCCGTTCGCCAGCTGCTTACGGAAGACGACGCGGCGCTGGCGGAATTCGTGAAGGGCCTGATGGAGGGGACGCGGGAACTCCGCGCCAGCACCGAACACCTGAAGGCCGCGGTGACGCTCGATCCCACCTTCACGGCGGCCCACCGGGTACTGTCCTGGCGGTTGACAAATGCCGAGCGGATCGGGGAGGCGCTCGCGTCGATCGAGGCCGCGATGGCGCACCTCTCCCGGCTTCCGGAGCGCGCCCGCTTCCAGGTGCGGGCCGAGTACTATGGGATGACCGGGGAAGACGACAAGGTCAGGGAAATCGTGGACATGTGGCTGGAGCTCCATCCCGCGGACCTCGACGCGCTGGAGAAACACTGGGAAGTGCGGCTGGACGAGGGTGACCCGGAAGGGGCGCTGGCAACGCTCGCGGAGATGTACCGGCTGAATCCCGGCAACGGTGACATCCTTGTGAGGATGGCCAGGATGCAGGAGGACCTGGGACGGCACGACAGCGCGGCGGCGGCTTTTGCCGAGTATGTGGAGCGGTTCCCGGACGAAGAGGGGGGCTACGTCAGGCTGGCCTACTTCCAGCAAAGACGCGGGGACTACGAGCAGGAGCGAACCCACCTGGAGAAAGGCCTGCTGCTCAATCCGCTGTCGATGGCGCTCGCCCTCGCTCTCGCCGATCTGGACCGGCGGACGGGACGATTCGACGAAGCCCGGGCGGGTTACGAACGTGTCCTCGGTCGGGCGCCCGACCCGGACTGGAAGGCGGAAGCGCTGTCGCGGATGAAGTGCTACCACCACTTCCGCGGAGAGATGGACGACGCGGTCCGCGCCGCGACCGCCTGGCTCGCCGAGGCGGCCACATTCATGGATCCGGAGTGGATCCCCGACGCCCGGTTCGGGGACCTCTTCATCTACCTCGACGCGGGCCGGCTCGACGAGGCGGCCGATCTCGTGGAGGATGTGAAGGGGCGGACCGGCTCGTGGTGGTGGCAGGACCACCTCGTGCCGCGCGCGGAGATTCACTTCGCGCTCGCGACAAGCCGCGTGGAGGCCGCCCGCGAGAAGCACGGCGAGTGGGTGCGGCTGCTGGAAGCGAAGGGATCGGAGAACCTCCGATCGACGGTGATGGCGGATCTGGGCAGGATTCAGGAGCGCGCCGGTGACCATGCGGATGCCCTGGAGAGCTACAGAGCGGCGATCGCTCTCGGGTCGGTCGTGGACCCATGCGGCCGGGACGTGACCTTCGGGAAGCTGCATCTCGGCGCGGGGCGGGTGCTGCGCAAGATGGGCCGTATGGAAGAGGCCGAGGCGGAACTGGGGGAATCGCTGCGATACGTCCCGTCACTCCCGGGTGCGCACCTGGAACTGGCGCTGGTTTTGGAGGCGAAGGGGGATACGGCGGGCGCCGTCGAACACCTGGAACAGGCGCTCGTGGCGTGGGAGAATGCGGATGGGGACTTCGAGCCTGCGCGGGAGGCGCGGAAGAAGCTGGCGGAGTTGGGGGGCTAGTCGCGGACGGTGCACGGTGCCAGCAGAATCTGCTAGCACTTCCGGTCGGCTCCGTGCGGCCTACCCGTCCCTGTTCAACCGATACCGCACGATATACTGCACACCCAACTCGTCGTGCTCGATCCCCCAGACGGTGTCCCCGCTGACCACCATCATACCCACGCTGACAGGTGTCACGGCCCGGGCCAGTGCAACCCCCTCGGCATCGAGCACCCACGACTCAATCATCAATTCGCCGTCTTCCGATTCCACCGGGTCGAACCGGCGCAGCCAGATGGTTCCGTCCCGCGCCTGCATGAAACCACGCACCGCCGGAAGATAGTCCGGGCGGTACATCGCCTCCCGGATGTCCGCTTCGTCGGCGGTGAGCGAACCGGAACGGTCACGCCAATCCTCGACCTCGGCGGCGACGGCGGAGTCGTAGCGTTCGGCGGTGAGCGGGACGGGGTTGTACGGGATTGCCACGGTAAGGAGAGTGTCTCCGTCCAGGCCGATCTTCGTGAGCTTCACGCTCGCCTCGCCTTCGCCGATCCACGCGCGCCGGTCGAGTACGAGCAGGCCTTCGTCGGCGGTGGACGCCCGGACGTCGTCGCCGAATGGCTGGCTGGAGTAGGAGCCTCCGAAACCGTCGTCGTCCAGAATCGCGAAGACGTCCCGCGGCGCGCGGGGCCTGGTCCAGATCCGTGCCAGCCTGTTGCCGTCCGCGTCCATATGGACGTACGGAGTCTCGGTGAGCGTTCCACGCGCGATGCCGTCGGACCACGCGGGAGACACCCCGATGAAGGTTCCGTCGCGGAGCGGCCGGTCGGGCCGCGGGGGTGACTCCTCCATGGAGCCGCCGATGTCCACCTTCGGCGACACCGATCCGAGGAACGCGCCTTCAAGGTCGAAGTAGCTCACCCGGTATGCGTCCATGTCCCACACCCACAGGGAGTCACCGAAGAACCCCATGCCCAGCGGGGTCTCGAACTCGCCCGGACCCTCGCCCTTTCTCCCCACCGTCCCGGCGGGAGTGCCATCGGGGGCCCAGCGGCGGATGGTGCCCGCTCCCCAGTGCATCGTGTACAAAAGTCCGTCCGGACCGGGCACCAGGTCCACGATGGGTCCGAAGGCGTAGTCGGGGTCGTCGGCGGATCCGACCCTGATCTCGCGCTCGGACAGGGTCCAGAGGTTGTCGGCGAAGGGGTCGGGCGTGGAGCCGGTGTCGGTCCGGCATCCCCCGGCGATCATCGCGGCGGCGCAAGGCATCGCGAGCCGTGCCAGTGAAGTCCGGGACATCTAGCATTCTCCTCGTCTTGGATTGCAGACGACTAATGATAGCGGCACTTTCTTCAGGAAGAAGGCTACGAAGGCGGCGGCCGCGGCACCGGGGCCCGGCCGGCACGTCCCCCGCAGACGGAGACCCTCATGGAACCGCAGGCAACGGCACTCCTCAACGATCCCATGGCGGTCTTCGCCTTCCTGGCCGGCATCGTGGCCCTGGTCTTCTGGCTGTCCGGGCTGCAGCGGCTGCGTGGTTTCTTCGAGGTCGTCCCCCCGGTCATCTTCGTCTACTTCGTACCCATGCTGACCACGACCGCCGGGATCACGCCCGGGGAATCGCCGCTGTACGACTGGACGGTCCCCTACCTGCTCCTCTTCGCGCTCCTGCTGCTGATGGTCTCGGTGGACCTGCGAAGCATCCTCAAGCTGGGCGGGATGGCGCTGTTCATGGTCGCGGCGGGCACGTTGGGGATCATCATCGGGGGGCCGGTGTCGCTGCTGATCTTCCAGAACTGGTTGCCGGCCGACGCGTGGACCGGATTCGCGGCGCTGTCGGGGAGCTGGATCGGGGGGACGGCCAACATGGTGGCGATCGCCGAGAGCGTGGGCACCTCGCCGGACGCGATGGGACCGGTGATCGTCGTCGATACGGTGGTGGGGTACGGGTGGATGGGCGTGCTGATCGCGCTGGTGGGGATGCAGCACCGCTACGACAAGCGCACGCGGGCGCGCACGGAGGCGGTGGAGGAGACGAACCGCCGTCTCGAGGCGCTGGGCCGCGAACGGCGCGCCCTGACGATACGGGACGCGGTCATCATGGTCGGGTTGGGAATGGCGTGCGCGGTGGTCGCGAAATGGCTGGGCGGGGAGCTTCCCGCCGCGGGCGATCCCACGATCATCAGCAGCACGACCTGGGCCGTACTGATCGTCGTGACCGGGGGCCTGATCCTGTCCTTCACCCCGGTGCGCCGGCTGGAGAACGCCGGTGCCTCCGATCTGGGCTACACCGCCCTCTACCTGCTCCTGGCCGGGATCGGTGCCCAGGCCGACCTGAAGGCGGTGCTCGACACTCCCCTGTACCTCGCGGCGGGCGCGGTCTGGATCCTGATCCACGTCGCCGTGCTGCTGCTCGCCGCCCGCATCGTGCGCGCGCCCCTCTTCTTCGTAGCGACGGGAAGCATGGCCAACATCGGCGGGGCGGTCTCGGCGCCGGTCGTGGCCGGGGTGTACCACCGCGCGATGGCGCCTGTCGGGCTGCTGATGGCCGTGGCGGGATACATCCTGGGGATCTACGGGGCGCTGGCGTGCGCGTGGCTGCTGGGGCTCGTTGGGGGATGACGGAGTCGGTCCGGTAGGGTGCTTGACGCGCACTCGGGCGTGAATGTTCTGCCGCCACCGCTATTGTGTTGCCAACAGATGGCCTTGTACTATGGGTACAGATCGCAGTAAACTGTGGGACGGACGACGCAGTCGCGGGTCACCGGGTCGTGGTGGGGCTTGATGGAGCGGGTACCGCAGGTGTGGGAGAACAAGGGATGTACGAGAACATGATCGTGATCGATCGGCAGGCCCCCGAGAGCCTGCAGATGCAGATCCGGCGCCAGTTGGCGATCTGTATCGTCAACCGGCAGTTCCCGTTGCACGAGCCGCTGCCGTCCATTCGCCGCCTGGCGTCGGACCTGAAGGTCAGCGTGACGACCGTCGTGCGGGTGTATTCGGCGCTGAAGAGGGACGGATTCGTGATGTCGAAGAGGCGCTCGGGATACTTCGTGAGCCCGGACGCGCTTGTGGATCCGGGCCGGGCTGCCGTGGGCAAGCAGCGGGCGGGTGCGACGGAGCCGGCCAGGGTCGACTACGCCAGACTGTTCCGGGGCCGGAGCTTCGATCGCGAGCGGGTCGTCAAGCCGGCCGACCTCCTCGTGCGATATCGGTACCCGTTCGCGTGCGGTCTGATCGACCCGTCGCTCTTCCCGCTAGCGCGCTGGCGCGAGTGCGTGCGGGATGCAGCGGACGTGGTGGGAGTCGGCAACTGCGCCACGGATTTCTCGGAGACCGACGACCAGATCCTGATCGAGCAGCTGATCCAGCGCGTGCTGGCCGGGCGCGGCATCTTCGCGCGCCCCGACGAGGTGCTCGTGACGGTGGGCGGCCAGCAGGCCCTCTACATCGCCATTCGGCTGCTGCTGGCGCCGGGCGAGACGATCGGCGTCGAGGATCCCGGCTACCCGGATGCGGTCGCCATGGCGAGAATGGAGGGGATCAACGTCCAGCGGCTTCCCGTCGACGACAACGGATTGATCCTTTCGGACCGACTCAACCGGTGCAAGTGCCTCCATGTGACGCCGAGCCACCAGTTCCCGACGACGGTCACGATGCCGCCGGCGCGGAGATCCAGGCTGCTGGAGCTCACCCGGCAACACGGCCAGTTTATCATCGAGCACGACTGCGAGTCAGGTGTCAGCTTCAACAAGACGCCCCCGAAGGCCCTGAAGAACCTGGATCGATGGGGGAATGTCATCCATGTGGGGAGCCTGTCGAAGTCGTTGTTGCAGGGACTGCGGCTGGGCTACCTAGTCGCGGACCGCGAGTTCGTTCGGGAGGCGAGGGCACTGCGTCGCTACATGCTGAGGCACCCGCCGGTCAACAACCAGCGGAGCGCGGCCCTGTTCCTTCAGAGGGGCCACTACGATCGTTTCGTCGCGAAACTGACCGGGATCTACAGCAGGCGTTGTGACGCGATGCACGAATCGCTCGAACGGCACTTCCCCGGAGCCGCGGTCAAGCCGGAGTACGGCGGCGGCAACGTCTGGCTCAGGCTGCCGGAGGAGGTGGACGCGGGAATCCTGCGGGAGCTGGTCGAGCCCGACGGCGTGTTCCTCGAGACCGGCGGGTTCACCTTCTCCGACGAACGCAGCAACCGCAATCACATTCGCCTCGGATACTCGGTCATCGACGAGGCGCTCATCGCGGAAGGGATCGACAGAATCGCCCGGGCCGTTCCGAAGGCGCGCGGCGCCGATTCCGCGCCGGGGAACGCACCACAGGGAGAGAGCCTCAACGGCCATCGGGCGAACTGACCCGGCCTCCCCGGCAGAGCGCCGTCCTGCCCCGCCGTCCCCACCGACGCCTGCGTCCCGAAGCCGACCGGCCATGAGCTGAAGCCCCACCGGCCCCGGGACGAGTGCCCGGGCGCAGGGACACGGTGTCCACGCCGTGTGGACTTGGCGCGCGCTCGCGCTGTCTGTATATATCCGAATTGCCATCTGTATCTGTCGCGCGCGGGTCAAGACTGCCAATCTGTGCCGCAACGGCCGGTACAGGCCGATGGGAACGGCGGGAATCGTGGAAGGGGAAGCTCGATGAGGAGGAGGAGATGAGCGGGAGCGTACCGCGGCCCACTGGATTGCGGGTGCGTGGAATGCCCGGCGAGAACAGGTCTTCCCGCCCCGGATTGTGTTCGGCGCCAACGATGATCGTTCTGTTATCGCCACCCAGTAGCTTGGCCGGAGGTCCGCGGACACGTCCCCTCCAGCACCGGGAGTGGCGCGGTGCGGGGTCGCGGATCGAGAGAGGAGATACATACAGATAAGTCCTTCTGTGAGCACAGATCACGGCGAGCCGTGGGACGAAGGACGCGTCGGCGGGTCGCCGGGTCGCGGTGGTGCTTGATCCAACGGGTACCATAAGCGCGGGAGAACACGGGATGTACGAGAACATGATCGTGATCGATCGGCAGGCCCGCGAGAGCCTGCAGATGCAGATCCGGCGCCAGTTGGCGATCTGCATCGTCAACCGGCAGTTCCCGTTGCACGAGCCGCTGCCGTCCATCCGCCGCCTTGCGTCGGACCTGAAGGTCAGCGTGACGACCGTCGTGCAGGTGTATTCGGCCCTGAAGAAGGACGGATTCGTGATGTCGAGGAGGCGCTCGGGATTCTTCGTGAACCCGGACGCGCTCGCGGATCCGGGTCACGCGGCGGTGGCCCGGGAGCGCGCGGACGAGACGCAGCCGGCCAGGGTCGACTTCGCGACGCTGTTCCAGGGCCGGAGCTTCAATCGCGAGCGGGTGGTCAAGCCCGCCGACCTCGTCGTGCGATATCGCTACCCGTTCGCGTGCGGTCTGATCGACCCGTCGCTCTTCCCGCTCGCGCGCTGGCGCGAGTGCGTGCGCGATGCAGCGGACGTGGTGGGAGTCGGCAACTGCGCCACGGATTTCTCGGAGACCGACGACGAGATGCTGATCGAGCAGCTGGTCCAGCGCGTGCTGGCCAGGCGCGGCATCTTCGCGCGCCCCGGCGAGGTGCTCGTGACGGTGGGCAGCCAGCAGGCCATCTACATCGCCATGCGGCTCCTGCTGGCGCCGGGCGAGACGATCGGCGTCGAGGATCCCGGCTACCCGGACGCGGTCGCCATGGCGAGAATGGAGGGGATCAACGTCCAGCGGCTTCCCGTCGACGACGGGGGATTGGTCCTTTCGGAGCGACTCGGCCGCTGCAAGTGCCTCTACGTGACGCCGAGCCACCAGTTCCCGACGACGGTCACGATGCCGCCGGCGCGCAGATCCGAGCTGCTGGAACTCACCAGGCAACACAACCAGTTCGTGATCGAGGACGACTACGAGTCCGATATCAGCTTCAACAAGACGCCCCCGAGGGCCCTGTCGAACCTGGATCGACGGGGGAACGTCATCTACGTGGGCAGCCTGTCGAAGTCGTTGTTGCAGGGACTGCGGCTGGGCTACCTGGTCGCGGACCGCGAGTTCGTTCGGGAGGCGAGGGCACTGCGGCACTACATGGTGCGACACCCGCCGGTCAACAACCAGCGGAGCGCGGCCCTGTTCCTTCAGAGGGGCTACTACGATCGTTTCATCGCCAGACTGACCGGCATCTACGGCAGGCGTTGCGACGCGATGCACGAATCGCTCGAACGGCACTTCCCCGGAGCCGCCGCCAAGCCGGAGTACGGCGGCGGCAACATCTGGCTCAAGCTACCCGAGGAAGTGGACGCGCGGATTCTGCAGGAACTGGTCGAACCCGACGGCGTGTACTTCGAGACCGGCGCACACGCCTTCTCCGACGAGCGCGGCAACCGCAATCACGCCCGCCTCGGATACTCGGTCATTGACGAGGCGCTTATCGCGGAGGGGATCGAGAGGATCGCCCGGGCCGTCCCGAAGGCGCGTGGAGCCGGTGCCGCTCTGGGGAAGGCCGAAACGCGGGGGGAGCCTGGGCGGCCGTCGGGCGAACTGACCAGCCGCAACCGCTGGAGCGCCGCCCGGCCCGCTGTCTTGGACGATGCGTCGTTGCAGAGCGCGGCCTGCTGAGCTGCTCCATGCTTGTTGGGTCGACTGCGCGTACCATGACGGTCCATATCTGGAGAAATTGAACGATATATACAAAATATAAGATATGATAAGTACAGATTGCACACAACTGTCAATGGGAAACGAGGAAAGTGCTTGTCTGGCGAATCTATCGAATTCGTTTCTTGCCACCGGTAATGCCAAAATGCCGAATGCGATCCGAAGGGGAAGAGAGGGGATTTGACGCGAGGGATGGTGGAATCCCTACTGTATGTATAATAAATATTTTTTGTAGCTAGCACTGGGACGACGGAGTGGTCCATCTTGTCGGCGATGACCGGGGTCCACCAAGCCGACTCACCAGGGGGGAGGAGCCGATGACAGAGGGTACGACGAGGGACATGGATACGGAGAGGATGGGGGTCTGGCTCCGCTACTTACGACGCCTCGCGGTATTGAGCGTGGGGCTCCTGTTTGTGGGCTCGGCGGGCACGCCCGCGAGTGTCGCGGCCGCCGGACCGTTCGGCGAGACACTCCCGCTGCCCGCCCCTGGTGAGCGCGCGGATGCCACTCCCGGCGGTCACCGCGCCGAGGTGGGCAAACCGCCCGCGGACCCGCGAGGGAAGTGGGCAGCCACGGCGCGTGCGAGCAGCAAACGGAAGACCGCGATGGAGTCACGCGGGTCGGGGCCGGTTCCCAGGGTGGAGAGCGGAACTGCAGATGTTTCGGCCGGTGTCGTTGTGTTGCGCGAGGCGCCGATTGTTTCGAGGCCCCGGGTGTTCCCGGGGGCGCGAGCCCATTCCAACACATTTGCCCTCGTGGGAGGTAACGCCGCGTCGGGCCTCCGGTTCTCCGCCCGGTCCATCGTCGGTGCCGCAACCTTGGCCGCCACTGCGCCCGGAGTGGTAGCGAACTTGACTGGCGTGGCGGACGGAGATTCGGCCATTCTCGTGACGTGGGATCCGCCGGCGGATACCGGGAGCAGCGCGATCACGGGTTACGAAGTCGGTGTTTCGCCGAACGAAGTCAGCTGGACCTATGACACCATTCCCGCCGACAGCACCGCGTTCAGAGAAGCGGGGTTGGACGCCAACACGACCCGGCACTACCGGATAACCGCGCAGAACGCCTCCGGGAACGGTGCCGCATCCACCATTACGGCCAAGACCGACGCGGGCAGGGTTCCCGGACCGCCACGCAACCTGGTTGCAACACCGGACGGGGATTCGGCTATCGATCTCAGCTGGGATCCACCGGCGGATTCCGGGAGCAGCGCGGTCGTAGAATACGCGATCGACGTTTCGTCCGACAACGGGCAGACCTTTGACCAACTAGCAGACATCAGTGGTAGTAAGACCACATACAAAGCGACGGGACTGGACCCCGGGACGACCCGGCACTACCGGGTGGCGGCCCTCAATTCCTTCGGTTATGGCCCATGGTCCGATACCGCCGGCGCCACTACCGCAGGTGCCACAGGGACGCCCGGACCGCCGACCGATCTGACTGCGACTGCCAGTTCCACGGAGGACTCGGTGATCGAGTTGGAATGGAATGCACCGGCGGACACCGGAAGCAGCGCGCTCACTTGGTACCGGATCGAAGGGTCGGAGGATGGTGGGAGTAATTGGAGCTACGCCGCATTCGTCGACGCCGCCTCGACCACGCACAGACACACCAGGCTGGAGCCCGGCACAAGATGGACGTACCGGGTGTCGGCGCAAAACTCCGACGGCGTCGGCGCACCGTCCAACTTCGCCAGCGCCATCGCAGGCGGCGCCACGGGGGCGCCCGGACCGCCGACTGATCTACAGGCCCAAGCGGTGGGAGACTCGGCGATCGCGTTGGAATGGAATGCACCGGCGGACACCGGAAGTAGCGCGGTCGTAGGGTATCGACTCGAAGGGTCGCGGGATGGTGGGAGTAATTGGACATACGTTGTCCACATCAGCGCCTCCTTCACCACGCACATTCACGCCGGGCTGGAGCCCGGCACGACATGGTCGTACCGGGTGTCGGCGCAAAACTCCGACGGCATCGGCGCACCGTCCAACATCGCCAGCGCCACCGTAAGCAGCGGCACGGGGCCGCCCGGACCGCCGACTGATCTACAGGCCGAGGCGGAAGGAGACTCGGTGATCGAGTTGGAATGGAGGGCGCCGGCGGACACAGGCAGCAGCGCGGTCTTCCGGTACCGAATCGAAGGGTCGCAGGATGGTGGGAGTAGTTGGACGTACTCCGTACACGTCAGCGCCGCCTTCACCCACTACAGACACACCGGGCTGCAGCCCGGCACGAGATGGACGTACCGGGTGTCGGCGCAAAACTCCGAGGGCTTCGGCGCACCGTCCAACACCGCCAGCGCCACCGCGGGGGGTGAGACGGGGGTGCCCGGACCGCCGACAGATCTACAGGCCGACGCGGCGGGAGACTCGGCGATCCAGTTGGAATGGCAGGCACCGGCGGACACAGGCAGCAGCGCGCTCACCACGTACCGGATCGAAGGGTCGCGGGATGGTGGGAGTAGTTGGACGCACTCCGTACACAGCAACGCCGTCTTCACCGACTACAGACACACCAAGCTGGAGCCCGGCACGACATGGACGTACCGGGTGTCGGCGCAGAACTCCGACGGCGTCAGCGAACCGTCCGACACCGCCAGCGCCACCGTGGGCGCCGGCACGGTGCCGCCCGGAGCGGTGGCGAACCTGGAAGGCGTGGCGGACGGAGATTCGGCCATTCTCGTGACGTGGGATCCGCCGGCGGATACCGGGAGCAGCGCGATCACGGGTTACGAAGTCGGTGTTTCGCCGAACGAAGTCAGCTGGACCTATGACACCATTCCCGCCGACAGCACCGCGTTCAGAGAAGCGGGGTTGGACGCCAACACGACCCGGCACTACCGGATAACCGCGCAGAACGCCTCCGGGAACGGTAGTACGTCCAGCGTTTCGGTCACGACCGCGGGGGCGCCGCCCGGACCGCCGACCGATCTGACTGCGACCGCCAGTGCCACGGAGGACTCGGTGATCGAGTTGGCGTGGAAGGCGCCGGCGGACACCGGCAGCAGCGCGCTCACCACGTACCGGATCGAAGGGTCGCGGGATGGTGGGAGCAGTTGGACGTACGCTGCACACATAAGCGCCGTCTTCACCGCCCACAGACACTCCGGGCTGGAGCCCGGCACGACATGGACGTACCGGGTGTCGGCGCGAAACTCCGAAGGGCTCGGCGTACCGTCCAGCATCGCCAGCGCCACCGTCGGGGGGGGTGATCCGGGAGTCCCGGGGATCCCCACCGGGCTGGCGGCGACAGCGGACGGGCGAACGGCAATCGGTCTTTCCTGGACGGCCCCGGCCGACAGTGGAACCAGCGCGATCACCGGCTACCGGATCGAGGTATCGAGTAACCGTGGCGTGAGCTGGGCCAACCTGGTGTCGAATACGAACTCGACCTCGACGACCTACAGGCACACTGGTCTCGCGCCCGGCACCACGCGTCACTACCGCGTGTCGGCCATCAATACGGCGGGGCCGGGTCCGCCATCGAACGTGGCCAACGCGACGACCAGGGGATCCGGCGTCACGGTGCCGGACGCACCGACGGACCTGGAAGCCGACGCGGCCGGCGACCGGGTGGACCTGGACTGGAACAGCCCGGATTTCGACGGCGGCTCGGCGATCACCGGCTACCGGATCGAGTACTCGACGGACGGCGACGATTGGGACGACCTTGAAGAGGACACCGAGACCACGTCGACCCGGTACCGCCACCAGGGGATAGAACCGGGCACGAGGTACTACTACCGGGTGCGTGCGATCAACGCGGTGGGCGAAAGTGCGCCATCGAACGAAGCGAGTGCGACCACGGGGGTGGGTGTTCCCGGCGCGCCGACGGACCTGGAGGCCGATGCGGATGGCCCCACCGAGGTGGAACTGGACTGGGAGGCGCCCGCGAGCGACGGTGGCAGCCCGGTCACCGGGTACCGGATCGAGTACTCGGAGGACGGCGACGACTGGGACGATCTCGAGGAGGACACGGAGAGCACGTCGACGAGGTACGTGCACCGGGGCGCGGACCCCGGCACGAGGTACCACTACCGGGTGCGGGCGATCAACGCGGCGGGCGAGAGCGAGCCGTCGAACGAAGCGAGCGCGACGACGGAGACGTCGGAGCCGGACGCGCCCACCGGGCTGGTGGCCCGGGCGGTGGACGAAGGCCGGATCGACCTGTCGTGGACGGCGCCCGAGTTCGACGGCGGCAGTGCGGTGACGGGGTACCGGATCGAGGTGTCGTACGGCGACGTGAACTGGGAGGTGCTGACCGAGAACACGCAGTCGACGGCGACGTCGTACACGCACACGGGACTGGATCCGAATACGGAAGCGACCTACCGGGTGGCGGCCGTCAACGCGCAGGGTCACGGCGGCTACTCGAACACGGCGACGGCGAGGACCGACGCGACGGTTGCCGGGGCACCGCGGGGCCTGAACGCGCGGCCGGTGGGCACGGACCGGATCGACCTGTCGTGGACGCCGCCGCTCAATGATGGCGGATCGGAAATCGAGGGCTACCGGATCCTGGTGGCGGGTCCGACCGGCGGTTTCACGGCGCTGGTCAACCACACGGGCACGACGGCGACGACGTACTCGCATTCGGGTCTCGATCCGGGGACCCGCCAGCGCTACCAGGTGCAGGCGATCAACGACGCGGGCATGGGGCCGAGTTCGAACATCGCGTCGGCGCGCACGGACCCGGTGGTTGCGGACGCGCCGGTGAACCTCGTGGCCGGGGCGCAGGGTTCGAATGCCATCGTGGTGACGTGGGAGCCGCCGGCGTATACGGGCGGCGTGGAGATCGAGGGCTACCGGATCGAGGTCCACGACGGGAGCGAGTGGGCGGTGCTTGTGGATGACCACGGCCTGTCGACGACGTACACGCACAGCGGGCTCGAGCCGGGGGACGAGCGGCGCTACCGGGTGTACGCGCTGAACGAGGCGGGCGCGAGCGAGGCGTCCAACGTGGCGGTCGCGGCGACGGATCCGGTGATCCCGGACCCGCCGTCGGAGCTGGAAGCGAAGGCCAACGGTCCGTACCGGATCGATCTCGAGTGGCGTGCACCGGGCTACGACGGCGGCGCGGACATCACCGGCTACCGGATCCACGTCCTTGCGGACGGAGAGAGCGAGTGGCGGGTGCTCGAGGAGGACACCCGGACGGGCGAGACCCGGTACGCGCACACCGGACTGGAGCCGGCGACGGAGAACCGGTACCGGGTGGCGGCGATCAACGCGGCGGGCGTGAGCCACCTGTCGGCGCCCGCGGCGGCGCGGACGGATCCGGTGGTGCCCGATCCGCCCGAGAACCTGCGGGCGGAGGCG
>JAPPGM010000106.1:0-15789 GCA_028874995.1 Gemmatimonadota bacterium
CGACCATCGCGCAGAGGATTCCCAGGATCCAGAACCGGACCACGACCTGCTCGTTCTTCCATCCGGCCATCTGGAAGTGGTGATGGATGGGGGCACATCTGAAGACGCGCCGGCCCTCGCCGTAGCGCCGTTTCGTGTACTTGAAGTACCGCCGCTGGATGATCACCGACGCCGCCTCGGCCGCGAAGACGCCGCCCACGGCCAGCAGCAGCAGCTCGGCCTTGAGCAGCACGGCCATGGCGCCCAGCGCGCCGCCGAGGGCGAGCGACCCGGTGTCGCCCATGATCACCTGGGCGGGTTGCGCGTTGAACCACAGGAACCCCAGCGCGGCGCCGGTGATAGCGGCCGCGAAGACGGCCAGCTCGCCGGCGCCCGGCAGGTAGAACAGCCCCAGGTACGCCGAGGTGTCCACGCGCCCGATGACGTAGGCGAAGACCCCGAAGGCGCCCGTGGCGATCGCCGCCAGTCCCGGCGCGAGGCCGTCCAGGCCGTCGGTCATGTTGACCGAGTGGGTGGAGCCGTTGAGCACCACCGTGACCCACACCACGTAGGCCGGCGCGGTGAAGACCAGCTGCCACTCGTCGAAGACGGGCAGGTTGGTGGTCGTGGCCCCGACCGCGGACTCGGGGGCACTCAGCACCAGGAACAGTCCCAGCGCCAGCCCCAGGCCGATCGATCCCGCCCACTTGTAGCGCTCGACCAGGCCCCTCGGGGTGCGGCGGACGACCTTCAGGTAGTCGTCGAGGAAGCCGAGCGTCGCCATCCACAGCATGACCACCAGCGCGATGACCGTGTAGGCATTGGCCAGCTCGGCCCACAGCAGCGTGGCAAGGGTGGCCACCGAGACGATGAGCAACCCGCCCATGTTGGCCTTGGCGCCGTTCCGGCTGCCGTCGTGTTGCCCGTTCCGGCCGGGGACATCGACGATCCCGCGGCCCTTCAGCCACGCGATGACGCGGCGGCCCAGCAGCAGCGTCAGCACCAGCGACGTCGCCATCGCCCCGGCGGAGCGCACCGTGATGTAGTTGAAGAGGTTGAAGACGATGTGGATGTCTTCGAGGCTGGGGAGCAGGTGGTAGAGCATCAGCAGTCCGTGGACAAGGCCGCGCGAGCACCGAGAGCGGTTAGGCGCCGGGCTGGCAAGGCGCGACGAAGGGGCAGTAGCAGCGCTACTGGCCAGAGGAGCAACGCAGAGCGAAGCGGTCCAGCCCGGATGCATCGCCGCTCGAATGCCGGGGGGACTTGTCCGCGGGCTGCCCAGTCCGTGGACAAGGCCGCGCGAGCACCGAGAGCGGTTAGGCGCCGGGCTGGCAAGGCGCGACGAAGGGGCAGTAGCAGCGCTACTGGCCAGAGGAGCAACGCAGAGCGAAGCGGTCCAGCCCGGATGCATCGCCGCTCGAATGCCGGGGGGATCTTGTTCGCGGACGGCATCAGTCCCTACCTCCCCCGAAGGAGGACTCGAGGATCGGGATCAGGCGCTCGAGGCGCACACCGCGCGATGCCTTGAGAAGCACCGCGTCGCCGGGTTCGACCATGCGCGGGAGACGCCGGGCCAGCTCGCGCGGATCCTCGACGGCGTCGATGCGGTCGTCCGCCACCTCCCCCGCCGCCCGCGCGAAGGCGCCGGTCACGATGATCCGGTCGAGGTCGGCGTACAGCACTTCCGCCAGCGTTTCGCGGTGAATCGCGGCGGACCGTTCCCCGAGCTCGAGCATGCTCCCCAGCACGGCCACCCGGCGACCCGGCACGTCCATGGCCGTCAGCGTGCAGGCGGCGGCGGCCACCCCGGCCGCGTTGGCGTTGTAGCAGTCGACCAGGAGGGTCAGGCTGCCCACGCTGCGCACCTCGCCGCGCATGGTACCCGCCCGCACCGCCGAGACGCCCGCCGCCGCGCTCTTCGCGTCGACGTGCAGTTCGCGGGCGACGGCCAGCGCGAGCAGTGCGTTGTAGACGTTGTGCGCGCCGGGCATTCCGAGCGATACCGTCTCGCCCTGCCAGGTGAAGGTGTAGGAGCCGTCGTGGCGGCAGATGGCGTCCTGGGGCCGGAGGTCCGGGTCGGCGCGGTCCGTCCAGCCGGAGACCCTTGCGTGCGTGTGGATTCCGCGGGCCTCGCGCACCAGTTCGGGAGGATCGTCGCCCACCACCGCTGTACCCGCAGCGCCGATGGCACGCAGCAGATCGAGCTTCTCGGCGAGCACGCCCCGCAGATCCCCGAGCCGCTCGGTGTGTGTTTCGGAGACCGTCGTGACCACGCCCACCGTGGGGCGCGCGATCCGGGCCAGCTCCGCGATCTCCCCGGGCTCGTTGGTCCCCATCTCCAGGACCAGGGTGGTCGTGCGTTCCGGCATCGACAGGATGGTCCGGGGAACGCCCACCCGGTTGTTGTGGTTGGCCCTCGTGCCATGGGCGCCATGGGTCGCCGACAACGCCCCCAGCGTCATGTCCTTGACCGTCGTCTTGCCCGAGGAGCCGGTGATTCCCACCACCGGAATGTCCACCTGTTCACGCCGGTGGAGCGCGAGGTCGCCGAGCGCCGTGAGGGTGTCGGAGACGCGGTACACGGGGACCGCGCAGTCGCCCGCGTCGCGGTGCGACACCACCGCCGCGCAGCCCGCAGCGACGGCTTCCCGGACAAAGGCGTGGCCGTCGAAGCGTGCCCCTTCGAGCGCGACGAAGACATCGCCGGGACCGAGGGTGCGCGTATCCGTCGAGATGTCCCGGTAGAGGCGCTCCGGGTCGCCGCCGGGCAGCCCCAGCGCGCGCCGCACCGTGGCGTCGCTCCAGCGGAAGGCGGTGGCGCTCATTCGGCCCCCCGCGCCGCCAGGTGGTCGAGCACGATGCGGCGCTCGTCGAAAGGCCGCTCTTCGGTACCCACGACCTGGACCATCTCGTGCCCCTTCCCGGCCAGCAGCACCGTGTCTCCGGGAGCCGCGGCGTCCAGGGCACGGTGGATGGCCTCCCGCCGGTCCACGATCTCGGCCGAGTCGCACCCGGAGACGCCCGCGGACACCTGCGCGACGATGGCCGCCGGGTCCTCGGTGCGGGGGTTGTCCGAGGTGACGACGGCGAGGTCCGCGTATCGCGCGACGGCGGCGCCCATCGCGGGACGCTTGGCGGGGTCCCGGTCTCCGCCCGCGCCGAAGACCACGATGAGGCGGCCGGATACCAGGGGACCCATCGCGGCAAGAACCTTCTCCAGAGCGTCCGGCGTATGTGCGAAGTCGATCAGCACCTGGAAGGGCTCCTGCACCACGAACTCCAGCCGCCCCGCGACGGGACCCGTTTCGCGCAGCCCGTCGGCGACATCTTCGAGTGCGTGGCCGAGCACCAGCGCGCAGGCGGCCGCGCAGAGAGCGTTGGAGACGTTGAAGGCGCCCGGCAGCGGCAACCGCACCGGCATGGTTCGGCCGTTCCACGCGAGATGGAAGAATGATCCCCGCATGGACATGCGCAGGTCGAGCGCACGAAGCGCGGCCGGACCGAGCCCGTAGGTGACGACCCGTCCCCGGGGCCGGAGCGCGTTCCAGGCGGGGTCGTCGGCGTTGATCACCGCGGTGCACCCCGCCTTGCCGAGTTCGAGCAGCCGCGACTTCGCGGCCAGGTAGCTCTCCATCGTGCCGTGATAGTCCAGGTGGTCGCGCGAGAAGTTGGTGAAGGCGGCCACGTCGAAGCGGAGGCCGTCCAGACGGAACTGGTCCAGTGCGTGCGACGAACTCTCGACCACGACACCCAGCACGCCCTCGTGCGCCAGCGAGGACAGCCAGCCGGACAACCGGACCGGGCCGGGAGTCGTAAGCCCCGCGGTCCCCTGCCGGACGCGCCCGTCGGGGCCTACCACGCCCAGCGTGCCGATCGCCGCGGTGGGTTTGGACTGCGCGAGCAGGCCTCGGAGCAGCAGGGCGGTGGTGGTCTTGCCGTTGGTTCCGGTGACGCCGACCGTGTCGAGTGTCCGCCACGGAGAACCCGCCACGAAGCTTGCGGCGACCGCCGCGGCCAGGCGGGCATTGTCGACCTGGATCTGCGGGAGGCGCTCCCCGGGGACGGCTCTCTCCACGATCGCCGCGGCGGCGCCGGCCCCGGCGGCCCCTGACAGGTAGTCGTGCGCGTCGTGCACGGTGCCGGACCAGGCCACGAAGAGGTCGCCGGGTCCGACCCGCCGGGAGTCCTGCTGAACCCCCGCGACCCTCACCCGCCCCACACTGCCGTCGGCGGGGGTCACGTGCCCCACCGCGACTCCCGCGCCCTCCAGCGCGGCCACCACCTGGGAAACGGACACGGTCACCCTCCCGTCCGGTCCGCGCGCGTGCCCGGCCCGTCTCCGGCCGCGACTACGTTTACGGTCCGCGCACGTGCGGGCGCGGGAGGAGAATGTTCGCGCGTGAGGACCCGGACCGTGTCCCCCGGGACGATCCCGGCACCCGCGCCGGGGACGGTCGCGCGCACCACCCCACCTCCTTCGAGACGAACCCTCAGTCCGAGCTTGTGGAGCCTGCGCAGCGCCACCCTGATCGACGCGCCTTCCAGCAAGGGAACCGTCATGCGCGCGGAACCGGCACCCCGGGACTGCGGGTCCGCGGCGGCGGGCCACGGATCCGGTGGCGCGTCGCCGATCGCGGCCGCGAAGCGGACAAGGGGGGCGGGGGAGGAGGGGGGCGGGACGTGTCGTGCCGCCAGCGCCAGGGCTCCGCGGTCGATGGGAGCCTGACGGGCCGCGAGGAGAGACTCGATCGTCGCCCGGGCTACGGGAGCCGCCGTTTGGCCGCCGTAGTAGTCGCCCTGCGGCCGGTCCAGCCTGACGAAGACGAGGAGCTGCGGGTCGTCGGCGGGAAAGGAGGCCCCGAAGGAGGCGTAGTACGCGCCCTGTTTGTGCTCGTACCGCCCGCCCGCGCCAATCGCGCGCGTCGTCCCGCTCTTCCCGGCCAACCGGAACGACGACATGCGGGCGCGCGTGCCGGTACCCTCCTCCACGACGTTCACCAGAACCGGCGTCAGCGCTTCGGTGACCCCCGGCGGCACGGCGTGGCGCACCGGACGCGGCCGACCGTATCGCGCGGGGGTGCCGTCGTGATCGCGCACCTCCCGAATCAGGATCGGCTCCATGAGCAATCCGTCGTTGGCGAGCGCGCCAAACGCCATCGCCATCTGCAGCGGCGTAACCGCCAGCTCGTATCCGTAGGACAGCGAGTGGTTGGACAGCAGGCTCCACTGTTCGGGCCTGCGCAGGACTCCCGATGCCTCTCCCGGGAGCGGTACGCCGGTCGGGGTGCCGAAACCGAAGTCGCGCAGGGTCGTGTACTGCTGTCCCCGGGACATCAGGCCGGCGAACTTGGCCATCCCGACGTTCGACGATTCCCTGATCACATCGCGCAGCGTCAGCCAGCCTCCGCCGCCGATGTCGCTGATCCTGCGGCCGTGAATCCGCCACGACCCGTCCTCCGTGTCAACCGAGTCCGACAGCTCCGCGACCCGGTGGCGCAGGAGCGCCGCCGCGGTGAAGGGCTTGATGGTGGAGCCCGGCTCGTACGTCGTGTTGACGGCGGAAAGGGCCGCATTCGAGCCGTCCACGACCGAAGTCAGCGCCAGGATTTCACCCGTCACGGGATCGGTGATCACCAGATCCCCGCCCCGCGCCCCGGTTGAATCGATGGCCGCGGACAGCATCTCCTCGGCGATCGCCTGCAGATCCTGATCGATCGTCAGGACCACGTCCCGTCCCGCGACCGGCGGCTGCACGACCACGACCTGGCCCGGGACCTCCCGGCCGCGACTGTCACGTCCGACGATCTCCCTTCCGGTCTGCCCGGCCAACACCGAGTCCATGGACTGCTCGATCCCTCCCATGCCGACCCCGTCCTGCACCACTCCAAGCAAGCCCCGGGCCAGTCCGTCACGGGGGTACAGACGGCTGGGTTCGTCCTCGACGTACACCCCCTTGAGCCCTCGCAGCCCCTCGACCTGCGTCATGGAGTACCGGCCCGGGACAACGTTCCACGTGCCGGTCCCGCCGGACACGCGCCGGGCCGTGGCCGTGCGCACGCCCAGATGCTCCACGAGCGCGGCCACCACGAGCTCCCTGTCCATGATCTCCCTCGGCGCGATCCCGACCGCGGCCCGCATGTGGCTGACGGCCAGCTCAACCCCGTTGCGGTCGAGGATGCGTCCTCGTGCCGCCGGCACCACTTTGCTCGTTTCGTGCTGCGCCAGTGCCTCGGCCGCCCATGCCGCGCGCTCGACGAGCTGCACCTCGACGGCCCGCGCGATCAGCACGGCCGCCACCAGAAGCCACGTCACCAGCAGGAACCTGCGCCGGATGCGGAGATTCTTCCCGCTGGGTCTGCGCAGACCGGTCATCGCGATCCCCCAGAGGTGATCACCACCTCTTCCTCGCGAGGAGGACGCAGGCCGAGTCTCCGGCCCGCTTCGGCGGCCACCCAGCGGCGCTGCTCCAGGCTGAGCACGTCGCGCGCCAGCGCCTCCCTCTCATCGGCCTCGACGGCCAGCTCCCGCGAAAGGCGCCCGATCTCCTCGATCGTCTCCCGGGTTGTGGACTGGCGCCACGCCACCGTGGTCAGCGCCGCGGCGTACAGTGCGAGCACCAGGATCGCCCGGCCCATCCTGACCCGGCCGGTCATGTGGCGCGCCTCCATGCGCGGAGCCGTGCCGGCCGCGCCCTCGGGTTGGCCTCGATCTCCTCCTCGTCGGCGGTCACCGGTTTCCTGGTAACGACCGATCCCAGCGGCCGCAGCTCCGCGTCGCGCACCGGCAGCCGCCGCGGCAGACCGCGGGACGGATCGCTCCAGTCGCGAAAGGCGCGTTTCACCAGGCGGTCCTCGACGGAGTGATAGGCAACGATGACGAAGGTGGCGCCGGGACGCAGCACGTCGCGGATCGCGGGAAGCCCGTCCTCGAGCGCTCCGATTTCGTCGTTCACGCGGATCCGAAGCGCCTGGAAGAGCCTCGCCTTCTCGGCGTGGGCGGCCCGGCGCCCGAGTACCGCCTCGAGAACGGCCACGAGGTCGTCGCTGGTCCGCAGCGGGCTGGCCGCGCGGCGGCGGGCGATGCGCGCGGCGAGGGCGGCCGCACGGGGCGCGTCCCCCGCCCGGAACGCCGCCAGGAGCTCGGCCCTGGTCGCCGAAGAGAGAAAAGCCGCCGCAGTGAACTCCGTCCCCGTGTCCATCCTCATGTCCAGCGCCGCGCCGCGGCGCATGGTGAACCCGCGTTCGTCGCTGTCCAGCTGGCGCGAGCTGACGCCGAGATCGAGCAACGCCCCAGCCAGCCCCTCCGTGCGGACCTCGGGGTCCTCGCCCACGTCGTGGAAGGAGATGTGCGCGAAGCGAACCCGGTCGCCGAAGGGTGCCAGGCGGGCGCGCGCCGCCGCCAGCGCCTCCCGGTCCCGGTCCACGGCAAGGAGACGGCACTCCGGACAGCGCGCCAGCAGCGCGGCCCCGTGTCCACCCCCCCCGACGGTGCCGTCCAGGTACAGCCCCGCCTCCCCCAGGAGGTGCTCCATGACCTGGTCTACAAGGACAGCGCGATGATAGGCGGGGCCATGCATGGGGTCCCCCTCTAACCGAAGATCTGGGCGGCGAAGCGGTCGTCTTCCGGGTCCGGGTCTCTCAGGTCTTCCTCGAATCGGGCCGGATTCCACAGTTCGATGCGGTCCAGGGCCCCCACGAAAAGGACGGTGTCCTCCAGGCCCGCCTGCTCCCTCAGCCAGGCGGGAATGCGTATCCGTCCGTGATTATCCGGTTCCACCTCGACCGCGCTGGAGGTGATGCGCCTCAGATAGGCCCCGCCGTCCCTCTGCGCTTTCCGGTGGCTCAACAGATTCTTCCTGATATCGGCCCAGGTCTCCCGGGGGAAGAGGTCCAGGTGGCTGTCCTGCCATTGAAGGAGGACGAGGGGGTTTTCGGACACAGCTCGGCGGAATGCGGAGGGCAGGCTGACGCGGCCCTTCGCATCGATCTGATATTCGTGGCGACCAAGTAGTCCGGGCATGGTAGGTTATCCCATTTTTTCCCACTGCCTCCCACTTTAACACACCACACCCCACATTGCAACCCACCTTGTCCCACTCTACCGCCGGATCGGGCGGATGCCGCGGACGGGTTCGAGGCTCCATGCCGGGACAATGTCGCGACAAGTCCGGATGCAGTACGGAGCATCCGGGAAGACCGGGACAAGAAAAGAGCGCCGCGGGGCTCATGTACCCCGCGGCGCTCCGTCAGCCGGTCGCCGTATCAGGCGACGGTCTGCCGTCTACTGTCCCCGCTGAATCAGCAACTCCTGAATCGGGATAAGCTGGACGACGCCGTCGACTATCTGCTGGTACGTCTTCTTCTGCGTCTCCTGGGCTCCCGCCAGCCAATCGATCACATGGGGCAGCGCCATCAGCTGCTGGACTTCCTTGAACTTGGGCAGCGTCAACTGGGCGCTCTGGAGGGTCTGCGGCCCCTGCTCGACGTAGGCGATCTGGTACTTGCTGACCGCCAGGTAGTAGTCCAGGCGCCCCAGGACCCTCGACGAGAGTTCCGGCTCGAAGGTCTTGGCCATCTCGATCAGGCGAATAGCGTACTCGTAGTTCCTCGGCGTAAGGCCGCCGCTAGCCGCCTTCGCGAAGAACAGGTTGGCGATCACGTCGGCCGGCTGCTCGCCCTTCTCGACGGCCTCCAGGGCCGCCGGCAGGGCTTCGTCTTCGCGGTCGGCCGCGAGCAGCCACTGCACCTGAGTGGCCTTGAGGTTGGGATAGTTGGGGTCGCGCGCCTCCGCCTCGTCCAGGGAGAGCAGTGCTTCATTCACTCGGTCGAGCTTGTTGAGGATGCTGCCCTTGAGGTACCAGAGCCCGGCTTCCTCCCCGTGGGTCTCGAGCACCTGCTCCGCCAGTTCCACGGCGCGGTCGAGCAGGTTCAAGTCGTTGAGGGCCGCGATCATCTGGGTAAGGTGGTCGCTGGACATCTCCCCGCCGAGGACACTGTAGGCCCTCCGGTAGGACTCCGACCCCTTCTGGTAGAACACGCCCGCCTCGGCCGACAGAGGCTGGTTCGCCACCTTGAGCGTCTGTCCGGCCGCGATCGCGAACGACGCGTGCTGGAGCAGCAGGTCCGTGTTGTCGGGCTCGATCTCGAGACCTTCCTCCATGAGCAACATCGCCCCTTCCGGATCGCCGGCCTGAGCGATTTCGTAGGCGATCGTCATCCGGATGTTCGCGTTGCCCGGATTCAGCTCGAGGTACGCGGCGTTGTGCGCACGCCCCTCTTCCTTCATGCCGAGCGTGGTGGCCAGCCAGCCGGCCAGCTGAAGCGCGCCCTCGTTGAGGGGATCGAGTTCGATGACCCTGAGGACCTCGGCGTATGCCTCTTCGAGCCGTCCGGTGTGGCGGTAGACCTGGGCCAGGACGAGCCGGACCTGATGGTCGTCCGGCGCCTGCGCGAGAACGAGGTTGCAGTTCTCCTCGGCGCTGGCCCATTCCTTGGTGTTGTAGTAGTCGCGACAGAATACGGCCCGGCGCAGCCGGTCGATGAACTGGCCGAACATCCCCGCGATCTCCTGAGCGGCGATCCTGTAGTCGTCCTTGGGCCAGGTCTTGTCCGGTATGTGAAGGGGTGCGCTGCTGGAGTGCGCGAACTGGACCCCGGTCAGGGTGAAGGTCCTGGCCTGTCTGTTCTCGCTATACTCGCCGCAGAAGACGATGCTGGCCCCGAGTTGACCCGACATCTGAAGCGACCGGACGCAGTCCAGCTCGTCCATGTCGAGGTCGTACTTCCTGGCCACATCCCGGACCTCCTTCTCCTCCACGGCCTGATGGGTGGCGAGATCGTTGATGTGATCCCGCAACGCCTTCGCGAGGTCCTTGCCGAAGTCGTCGTTGGCACCATCCCTGGGAACCAGGTTGGTGACCATCACCTTGCGTCGCTGCTCCTGTCCGCTTGCCGGTGCCGTCAATAGCGGCCCGATCATCACGGCGAGCGCTCCCGCTCCGACGATGCCGATTCGCAACCAACTCCTCATGGTACTCTCTTCTCCGTCTGGGTTCCCCTGAACTGTCCGAATGTCGCCGCCTCACGCGGGCCGGCGCGACCTAGCAAACAGGCCCTGATCATAGGGCCACCGCCACGGGTCTCGCCAGTTCCACGAATTTATTGGGAGATCACGTAATGTACGGATCGCTTTCCGTCAAGGTCAACCTGGGTGCAGAAAAGCCGGATTCGCACCGAAGCATGGGAACCCGACCTCTACGGGATGGCTGCAAGTCGTAGATCCGGCTCCCGGCCTCGGCTTCGGGCGGACCGCGAGTGGATCCATATTTGCATACTACCGCGCGAACGGTAAAAAGGTCCCCCCCGTCCGGCAAGGCCGTTCCTCGGACCGGTTCCGCGGACCGGGTCACCGCAGCCCGCCACTTCGGATCGCCGCTCAGACCTTGATGAAGATCCCGCGGGCGGACATCGCCCACAGCACCCCCAACCAGAAGAGCACCGTCGCACCCGCGAACGCCAGGGAGCCGTTCAGAGGTCCGGCCCAGGACGCGAACCCGGCTTCGTAGACGAGGTTGTACAGGGAAGTGGTGGATCCGGATCCCTCCTCGGCGGGGACGCGCCACAGTATCAGGGTCCTGGCCACGAGCCCCGAGGCGACGAAGACGGTGATCGCGTTCATGCCGTAGATGACGAGCGGCCGCGTCCAGCGGTGGAACCGCCCGATTTCCACCAACCAGTACAGTGCAGCCAGCGTCACGAGTGCCCAACCGGTCGTGTAGGCCACATATGAACTCGTCCAGAGCGGCTTGTTGATGGGAAAAAAGGCGTCCCAGACCAACCCGGCAACCACGAGTGCTCCTCCCGCCAGCGCCAGGTGTACGCTGGTCGCCGATCGCGGGCTGCCGTCGCGCCGCGACCTCAGGAAGTCCCCCGTGAACAGACCGGCCAGGGCGCTGGAGATCGCGGGCAGGGTGCTCAGCAGGCCCTCCGGATCATAGACGCCACCCCCGCCGGACCACATGTGCACCCCCAGCACGGCGCGGTCGATCCAGGCCGCGAGATTGCCCTCCGCCGAGAGGTCGCCCGCCCCGAACCCGGGAACGGGGACCCACGACATCAGCGCCCAGTAGACCAGCGGCAGCGCCACCATGACCGCAAGGACCGCACGGCGAGACAGAGCCAGCACCAGGGTGCCCGCGACCAGATACACGAGCGCGATGCGCGCGAGGACCCCCACGACGCGGACCGTGGAAAGATCGAAACCGGGGTAGGCCGCCATGAACAGGCCCAGTCCGTAGATGATCAGCGCGCGTCTGGCGACGTGCTTCGCGAGGTCGCGCCGCGTATCTCCCCGCGCCGTTCGCGCCGCGAAGGAGAAGGACATCGACACGCCGACGCCGAAGAGGAAGAAGGGGAAGATGAGGTCCGTCGGTGAGGCCCCGTGCCACGCGGCGTGCCTGAGCGGACCGTAGACGTGCGCCCAGCTTCCCGGGTTGTTCACCAGGATCATGCCCGCGATCGCGAGGCCCCGGAATGCGTCCAGGGAGACCAGGCGTGCCGGGGCGGGCGGCACGGGGCCGGTCACAGGAGGGCCGCCTCCGCGAGGTCGGCGACGCGGGCGGGGGTGTCGGGGGCGTCCGCATCGAAGACCGGGACGGACCAGGGCAGGTCGGGACGGTCCGTGACGGCCGCGATCGCCCCCGCGGCCCGCGCCCGGGCCGGATCCAGCACGGGTTCGGGCTGCACCTCCTCCCGATAGATCTCGACCTTGGGGATGGCGGCCCTGCGGAACCCCTCGGCCACCACGATCTCCGCGTCGGTGAGATGGCGGGTGAGCAGGAGGTCAAGGGACTGCTCACCGTGTGGGTCCCATCGGCCCATGAGCCCGAACTCGTCCGGCCCGACAAGGAGAACCCGTTCGGCGCGGCCCTCGTGCCGGTGCCGCCAGGAGTCGGTGCCCGGGGTGTCGAGGCGGAAGTGGTGGCCGTGCTTGACCGACATGACGCGGCGACCGCGGCCGCGCAACTCCGCAATCAGGTTCACGGCCAGGGTGGTCTTCCCGGATTTCTTGTTCCCGATGACGGAGACGGCCGGAGGTGGCAGGTCCGCGGGGCGGTTCACACTCCTGAACGAGGCGGCGGGAAGCCCGGTGTCGACGACCAGCGGGTCGAGTGAACGGGCGAAGGGTCCCGCTTCCAGCTTCCGCCGGCTCAGCGCCTCGGCGAGCGGCGCCATGGTCCTGACCGGGTAGACCCCGCAGAGGGGATGGAATCCCCACGGCTGCTCCATCTCCGCGAGCGAGACCCGTCCCTGCTCCTGCCAGGCTGCCGCGAGGCGCCGCAACGCCTCCGTCTCCACCCAGGGCATGTCCACCGCGAGCACCATTACCGCCGCATGTCCGGTGCGCAGCGCGTGGTCCAGTGCCGCGTCGAAGCCCCCCAAGGGGCCCATCAGCCGAACGCGGTCGGGAAACGTCTCCAGCTCCACCGCCCGGGCGACTCCGGGGTGGTTGACGATCGCCACAACCTCGTCGCACACCTCCCCCAGCCGCCCCGCCGCCACCTTCCAGAGCGGCGTCCCGTGCAACCGGGCCAGCGTCTTCGGCGACCCGAAGCGGCGGCTGCCGCCCCCGGCCAGGATCGCGCCGAGCAGATTCATGCCGCACCTCCCGCCCCGATGATCCTCTCGCCACCCGCGTAGACGTTGTAGCCCCCCCGGTTGGTGAAGCCGACCAGGGTCATGTTGAAACGCCGCGCAAAGGCCACCGCCAGACTCGACGGCGCCCCCACGGCGACCACCATCGGGAACCCCGCCATCGCGGCCTTCTGCAGGATCTCGAACGACGACCGCCCCGAGACGACCAGGCCGAACCCGGAGCCGGGGAGCGCGCGGGAAAGGACCAGGGCACCGATCACCTTGTCGACCGCGTTGTGACGCCCCACGTCCTCGCGCACTGCGGTCACCTCGCCCGATCCGTCGAAGAGCCCGGCCGCGTGGATGCCGCCCGTGCGCTCGAAGACCCGCTGTGCGGTCCGGAGTTTCCCCGGCAACGCCCGCACATCCGCCTCGCCGATCGAGAGCGTCCCGTCCGCAACGGCCTGGCACCCCATCACCTCCACCGCTTCGAGCGAGGCCTTGCCGCACACGCCGCACGACGAGGTCACGTAGAAGTTGCGGGTCAGGCTCGACGAGTCGAAGGCGGTGGCATGACGGAGCGAAGCGGTGACCACGTTGTATTCCTGGGGATCCACGGACCGGCAGTACCGCACGTCGGCGAACGCGCCAGGGTCGTGCACCACCCCCTCGGTGAAGAGGAACCCGGCTGCCAGCTCGAAGTCGTCTCCCGGCGTACGCATAGTCACCGACACCGGGTGCTCGCGCATCCCGTCTCCATCGGGCACCTCGAGGCGCACCTCGAGAGGCTCCTCGACGGCGACGCTGTCGCCCCGCGTGGAGAAGCGCCCGTTTCGCATGCGGCCCACGCGGACCTTCGCGGCTCTTCTGCGGCCCGCCATGGTCATGCCAGCTGTCCTCCCGCTGCGGTATCGCCAGGTATTCTCACCCCGTATAATGCATCCCCCGCGCCCCGGCGGCGAAGCCGGTGCGGCCTGGCGGGACACGATGGCGGGCGTGTTCAGGAAAAACAACATATGTTTGTGACCCGCCGGCCCCAACGGAACCCCGCCGACCCACCCCTCCCCACCCTTCACCCCAACCCACGGCACTGGATGCCCACGGCGACCAACGACCAACTTCTGGAGCGCTGGAAGGACGAACCCGCCCCCCTCCTCCCCCTCCTGCATGCGTTCCACGAACGCGACGGATACCTCTCGGAGGAGGCTCTGAGGGCCGTCTCCGCCGGCCTCCGCATCCCCATCGCCGACCTCTTCGGCACCGTCACCTTCTACCACCACTTCTCGCGGGACGCCGACGGCCTCGACCGGCCCCGCGTCTGCGACGGCCCCGTGTGCAGCATGCGCGGCGCCGATGTGCTCATCGCGAGCCTGCGCGCCGCCGGGCACGACGTCCAGGCCATGCCCTGCCCCGGCCGGTGCGACCAGCCGGTCCCGGTGATCCACGGCGGCACGGTGCTGACCGGGCGGAGCGCGAGCACGCTGGTGAGCGGGCCGTCGCCGCTGCCGCCGGCGGCCCCGGATGGCGTGGAAGAGTGTGTCTTTGCGGGGATCCGGCGTCCCGGGCGGGCCACGCTGGCGGGGTACCGCGACCAGGGCGGGTACGAGGCGCTGGAGCGGGCGGTCACCGGGATGACTCCCACCGAAGTGATCGATGTGATCGACGCGAGCGGGCTGGCGGGGAGGGGGGGTGCGGGGTTCCCGACCGGGCGCAAGTGGCGGGCGGTGGCGGACGCGGAGGGCGGGCCGAAGACCATCGTCTGCAACGCCGACGAGGGCGAACCCGGGTGCTTCAAGGACCGGGTGCTGATGGACCACGACCCCCACGGGACGATCGAGGGGATGGCGCTGGCCGCGTACGCGACAGGGGCCATCCGCGGGTTCATCTACCTGCGCTACGAGTACCCGGAGACGTTCGACATCCTCGAGGCGGCGATCGCGGAGGCGGAGGCGGCAGGGCTGCTGGGCGACGGCATCCTGGGCACGGGTTTCTCCTTCCGTCTGATGGTGCGGCGCGGCGCCGGCGCCTACATCTGCGGCGAGGAGACGTCGCTGCTGAACTCGCTGGAGGGCAAACATCCGTTCCCCCGCAACCGCCCCCCCTTCCCCGTCACCCACGGCTACGAGAACCTCCCCACCGTGGTGAACAACGTGGAGACTCTGGCCTCCGCGCCCCCCATTCTCGTGCACGGCGCGAAGTGGTACCAGGCGCTCGGCCGCGGCGACCACGCCGGCACCAAGGTGATCAGCCTCTCGGGCGACATCGCGCGGCCCGGCAACTACGAAGTCCCCATCGGACTCCCCCTGAAGGAACTGCTCCACGACTGGGCCGGCGGCCCTCCCCCCGGACGCACCGTCCAGGCCGTCACCATGGCGGGCCTCTCGGGCGGCTTCCTGGCCGGCGCCGATCTCGAAGTCAACCTCGACGAGCCCTCGATCCGTTCGAAGCACAGCTTTCTGGGCGCGGGCGGGATCATGGTCTTCGACGACTCCCGCGACATGATCCGGGTCACCCGCGAGTCGATGGAGTTCTTCGCCGAGGAGTCGTGCGGGAAGTGCTTCCCCTGCCGGATCGGAACCCAGCGGCTGGTGGAGCGGTTGGAAGGGGAGGGACCGGACACCGTCGACGCGTGGGTCGACGAAGTGATCGACCTGAATGAAGTCATGAAGAAGACGAGCGCGTGCGGACTGGGCCAGGCCGCTCCCCTGTTGACCGAGAGTCTGATCCGGTACTTTCCCGACCGGATTCGGAAACATGTGGCGGACCACGGCGATGGCCGCGGACCGGCACGGAAAGGCTGACGACGATGAAGCGCAACGGTAGCCCGTCGACGAACGGCAAGGGCGTCCGGCTCACCATGACGCTGGACGGCGAGAAGGTCGCGTTCACCCGCGGCGAGACGATCTACGAGGTCGCCGAACGGCACCGCAAGGACATCCCCACGCTCTGCTATGACCCCCGGCTTGAGCCGTTCGGCGGCTGCCGCCTCTGCGTGGTCGAGCTGGAGGGCGCCCGCAACCCGGTGGCATCGTGCACGATGGAGGCCCAGCCCGGAATGCGCGTGCGGACCCGCACCGCCGCTCTCGAGACCCAGCGCCGCATCCTCATGGAGATGGTCGCCTCGGAGAACCGCGACACCGACGTCGACCCCATGCACGGCTACGCGTCGCAGGAGATG
>JAPPGM010000106.1:15811-20301 GCA_028874995.1 Gemmatimonadota bacterium
CTTCATCAAGCGCGACTACGACAACTGCATCTCCTGCTACCGCTGCGTGCGCGTCTGCGCCGAACAGGAAGGCGACTACGCGATCTCGATCATGAACCGGGGCTTCCACACGCAGATCACCACCGAGTTCGGCGGCCTGCTCAAGGACTCGGCGTGCACCTTCTGCGGACAGTGCATCCAGACGTGCCCCACCGGCGCGCTCGGCGACCTCAAGGCGCTGGCCAACAAGGACGTCCCCGGCGAAACGAAGACGACCCGCACGATCTGCCCCTACTGCGGCGTGGGCTGCGCGGTCGACATCATGACGCGCGAGGAGAAGATCGTCGGCATCCTCCCCGCCATGGACGGTCCCGCCAACGAGGGGGCGCTCTGCGTGAAGGGCCAGTTCGCCTTCGACTTCGTGGGCCACCCGGAGCGCCTCTCCACCCCCTTCATCCGCGACGAGAAGTCCGGCCGGCTCCGCCCAGCGTCGTGGGACGAGGCGCTGGACTTCGCGGCGGGGAAGCTGCGCAAGGTCGTGAAGGACCACGGGCGCCGCTCCATCTACGGAATCGCCTCCGGACGCGCGCCCCACGAGGCCGCCTACATGATGCAGCTGGCGCGCGGCGCGAAGATGATCGTGGCGGACCCCAGGCGGATCGGGCTGGCGGAGATCGCCGACGTCCACCTGCCGCTGCGGGTGGGGTCGGACGTGTCGCTGCTGCTCGCGATGGCGCACGTGATCGCCCGCGAGGGGCTGGTCGACGAGGGGTTCATGGCCCAGCGCACCGCCCACGGCGAGGACTTCCTGAAGCACGTCGAGCGCTACACCCCCGAGTGGGCGGCCGAGATCTGCGAGTGCGACCCAGCGGACATCGAGCAGGCGGCGCTGCTCTACGGCGGGGCCGACCGGGGCGCAATCTACTACACCGTCGGCATCACCGAGCACATCTGCGGCGTCGACAATGTCCAGAGCCTCTGCAACCTGGCGCTGCTGACCGGCAACCTGGGCCGCGAGGGCACCGGCGTGAACCCCATGCGCGGCCAGAACAACATCCAGGGCGCGGGCGACGCCGGGGCGCTGCCGAACAACTACCCCGGTTTCCAGACCGTCACCGATCCGGCCCACCAGGAGAAGTTCCACAAGGCATACGGGCGCAAGGTCGACCTCGAGGTCGGCATGACCAAGGTCACCGCGCTGGACCTCTGCGGCGACGGCATCCACGCCATGATGATCAACGGAGAGAACACCCTGGTCACCGACCCCGACCGCCACCACTGCGAGCACGCGCTGAAGAGCCTCGACTGCCTGATCGTCATCGACATCTTCATGACCGACACGGCCAGGGTGGCCGACGTGGTCTTCCCGGCCACGGCGTGGGCGGAGACCGACGGCGTTTGCACCAACACCGAGCGGCGGGTCCAGAGGTTGCGTGCGGCCGTGCCCCCTCCCGGCGACGCGAAGCCGGATTGGTGGATCGTCTCCCGGCTCGCCCAGCGGATGGGCTGGCGTGGCTTCGAGTTCGAGTCGGCGAAGGAGGTCTTCAACGAACTCTGCTCGCTGTCATCCACCTACGCCGGGCTGGACTGGGACCGGATCGACCGTGGCGAATACCAGTGGCCTGTGCCCGAGGAGGGACACCCGGGGACGCCCAGGCTGCACGAGGAACGTTTCGAGAACGGGCGCGGGATCTTCAAGATGCTCGAGTACCGGGATCCGGAGGAGACGCTGTCGGACGAATACCCGATGTGGCTGACCACCGGGCGCCGGCTTCCGCAGTACCACACGCGCACGCAGACGGGGCGGGCCGCGGGGATCGACTACCTGCTCTCGGAGGAGGCGCTCGAGGTACACCCCGACGACATCGTGCGGCTGGGGCTGGAGGACGGGGGCTGGGCGGAGATGAGCAACCCGCGCGGGTGCCTGCACGTGAAGGTGCGCGCGACGACCAAGTCGCCGAGAGGGACGGTGTTCGCGTCGTTCGCGTTCGAGGACGTGCCGGTGAATGTGTTGACGGGCGGCGGGTACGATCCGGTGACGCAGACGGCGGCGTTGAAGGCCTGTCCGGTGGCGTTGAAGCCGGTGGGGCCGCCGGCGGCGTTGGGACAGGTGGGGCCCGAGGTGGGGCTGGGGCGGTTGTAGCCAGTCGCGGAGGACCGGAGGCTCCTGAGACGGGTGGTCCTTCGCAACTACATGAACAACCGCTCAATGACGTGCCGCTGATCGCCCCGCGTTAGATTCCTCTCGCCTCACACCGAAGGGAAGGACGACATGGTGCCCCAGGAGAGTCTGTCGAGAATCAGAATCATCGTGGAGCGCGCCTACGCCGACCATTTCGGCGCTCACCGGACGGAGATGACGATCGGGCAGTTCGTGGATCACTACGGATACGACATCGTGGATGTCATCTTCGTGTTCGACGAGATGCCGCCCAGCTTCGGGGGCAGGGAGATCGTGGACTTCGAGTGGCAGGTGGAGGAGGAGATGACCGAAGAGGATCTGCTCATCGACACCGGCTTCCAATACCACCTGCGGGCGGAACTGGAAGAGGCGCTGGCGGAGGACGGGCGGTGAATCCCGACCAATGGCTCGACGCGGCCGCGCGGCTTCTCCATCAGCCTCGACGGGGGACGCCCCGCCAGGTGGACCTCCGGTGCGCCGTCAGTCTCATCTACTACGCGCTGTTCCACTGGCTGGCGCACTCCGCCGCCGACGCGCTCGCCGGTGCGACGAAGCCGCGAGACCGGAGTTGGACGCGGGTCTATCGCAGCCTCCAGCACCGGCAGGTGCGCGAACAATGCCGCAAGGGGCGACGGCCCGGTGGCCTGCCGTCATCGATTCACCGTTTTGCCACGGAAATCGCTGTCATGCAGGCCAGGAGGCACAGCGCCGACCATGACCCGGACACGCGGTTCTCGAAGAGTGGCGTGGCGGCATTTCTGGAGAGGGCGAATCGTGCCATTCGGGACGCCGAGGGTGCGACGCCAGCCGAAAAACGGGTTCTCGCCATACACGTGCTCTTCAGGGAGCGGGCCGTCTGAGTCGGAAGGCCGAAAGTGTCCGGCAAGCGAATTTGTCGGACACTTGTGTCAGAGGTGTCGGCTTAGGCCGGGGCCGACATGTGACCGCTCGGCGACCGCCACACCAAGCCGCGATTCACCTCAAGTTTATTTGACTGGAAACCCGGCGAATCGCCCTTGAATCCCGTAAGTCGTTGAAATGCAACGATTTGTTTTCTTGATCGGAAAACGACATCTCCGCTTTACATAATGTCAACCGCAGTTGACAGGCTGCCCGGCAGCGTCTGCTGCAATCCTGTTGGCCGCCGCGATCACCCCCCGCGCACGATCCGCAACTGAACCACGTAGGGCACGTCGAACTCGCGGCGATTCCGACGGCGTCCGCGATGCTGTCCCGCTCCCGCCCCTCGAGCCTCGGCGCCTCGCGATCCAGTCGCACGGTGCGCAGGGTGTCCCCGCCGTACGTCGTCTCGTGGATCGCGAAGACGGAGGAATTGGCCTGCCACACGTTCCCGGACGGGTTCATCGTCCAAAGGATATGCGGCAAGTACGGTATTCCGCGCTGCACGCTAATTCGGCTACCGCCCGCGGCCATCTGTTCCGTGTACGCCTCGCGCGTCGGAATCTCCTCCGGCTCCGGAGAGCTTTCCAGCACGTCCAGCCCCGGTCCGGTCCCGTACTTGACGATGCGGTCGAAGCCCAGGACCCAGAAGTGCAGACTTCCTCCCCCATCAACCCACATCGGCCATGGATGGGCGGCGGCCGGACCCAGCCGCATGGGGTGTGTCGCCAGGACGGTTCCGAGGGAGTCGAAGACGGTCAGGCGTTCAGCGACCGAATCGATCGTCCACAGGAATCCGGGCGGCTGCCAGGCGATCCCCGCGAGCAAACTGAACTCCCCGGGTCCTTCGCCGGACCGGCCGAAGGTTCCCACACACTCGCCCTCGGGCGAGAAGACCCGGATTTCGCTCGCCTGCGAGTCCGCCACGTAGATCCGCCCGTCGCCGTCCACCGCCAGGGACATGACATTGCCGAAGGCGTCGCAGGTGTCATCCAACGAGCCGATTCTGAGCACCTCGACGAGCGTCGGCACTCCCTCCGGTCCCGCCTCGGGGGAATCCGGGTTGGATACGACGATCCGTCCGCCCTCGAGCGTGTCGACCCGTACGCGACCGGCGTCGCGCTGTTGCGCTGTGGTCCGGGCGGACGTGCCCACGAGGAGTGCTCCGACGACGAGCGCGGAGATGGTTGTGCGGATCATTTCGTATATCTCCTTTCTCACTTCTTGTATATCCGAATTCTCATGTTTCATATATCTCATCCATCACCACCAGGATATCCCCCGCATCCCCCAAGTACCGCTCCCGCGCAATCACCTTCATCCCGCCCGGTATCCCGTGCAGCGCCTCCGCGATCGGGCCGGCGATCGCGGCCACCGTGTCGGAATCGCCGCCGAGCGACACCGCGTTCCGGATCGCGTCCTCGAACGA
>JAPPGM010000106.1:20366-21373 GCA_028874995.1 Gemmatimonadota bacterium
GGTTGAGGAACGCGGCGGGCGAGACGCGCATGGCCGCGCCGTTGCCGAAGCTGTCGTAGGGCTCGGGGGACTCGTGATACATCCATTGGCGGAACCAGGCGCCGTAGGACATGCCGGGGTGGCGGCGGCACCACTCCTGCAGGGTGGCGGCCGGCGGAAGGTCGCGCAGCAGGATGTCGGCGACCGCCGCCGTGCAGACGGAGTCGTCCGTGAAGTGGCCCCGTTCGCTGAAGAACTCGAAGTCCTTCGTCTTGATCCGGTCCCATTCGTACACGGAACCGACGATGTCGCCGATGATCGCGCCCCACATGGCTGCCCTCCGTCTTGCCCCGCGAGCCGGTTCAGCGCCAGACTTCGCAGGCCGTTTTCTCCCGCCCTTCCCTCCCAAACCGCGCCCCCATACAGGACATCCATGCTCTCCGACATCGAAATCGCGCAAGCCCACACCATGAAGCGACGTCGTCCGGAACCGGCCGGACCGGGACGCCAAGCTGGTGCTGGTCACCGGGTGCAGCCCCACGGCCGCCGGCGAGGGCAAGTCGACCACCTCCGTGGGACTCGCCGACGCGCTCAATCTGCGGGGGCGAAACCCCGTGCTGTGCATCCGCGAGGCGTCGCTGGGACCGGTGTTCGGGATCAAGGGCGGTGCGGCCGGCGGGGGCTACTCGCAGGTCGTCCCCATGGAAGACATCAACCTCCACTTCACCGGCGACTTCCACGCGATCACCTCCGCGCATGCGCTCCTGTCGGCGATGCTCGACAACCACCTATTCCGGCCGAACAGCACGGGCCTGGACCATCGTCGCATCACGTGGGGCCGCGCGGTGGACATGAACGACCGGGCGCTGCGCAACGTGATCGTCGGGCTGGGCGGGCCCTTCGGCGGGATCCCGCGCGAAGACGGCTTCATGATCACGGCCGCGTCGGAGGTCATGGCGATCTTCTGCCTGGCCAAGGACCTGCCCGATCTGAAGCGGCGGCTCGGCAACATCATCATCGGGTACACG
>JAPPGM010000072.1 GCA_028874995.1 Gemmatimonadota bacterium
CTTCAACCGGGGCAAGCGGAAAGCAATTCCGAGACGTTCTGCCATTTTGGCAGAAGAACCTGCCATTTTGGCCGGTTTCGGCACCGGCGACCTCCCAAAACCCTGCCAAATTGGCAGCTTTTGATTGCCGAATAGCAACCGGAGATAGATGACGATGAACATGGACCGACTCACCGTAAAGGCCGCCGAGGCCGTCTCGGCCGCAGCCCGCGACGCCCGCACCAGCGGACACCCCGAAATCGAGGGCACCCACCTCCTCAAGGCTCTCATCGAGCAGGAGGACGGCATCGTAGCGCCCGTGCTCGAAAAGCTCGAAGTCTCGCCCGCCCGGGTCACCGCAGCCATCGACACCGAACTCGCCCGCCGCGCCCGCGTAAGCGGCGGAGCCGTCCCCGGCGCGTCGCGCGAACTCCGCAAGGCCTTCGACCTGGCCGAGGAGGCCGCCCGCAACCTGAACGACGCCTACGTCTCCACCGAGCACCTCCTTATCGGCCTCACCTCCGGCAAGGGCGACGCCGCCCGCATCCTCAGGGACCACGGCGTCACCCGCGACCGCCTCGACACCGCGCTCGAAGCCATCCGCGGCTCCCACCGCGTCACCGACCAAAACCCGGAAGACAAGTACCAGGCCCTGGCCCGCTTCTCCCACGACCTCACCGAGCGCGCCCGCCGCGGCAAGCTCGACCCCGTGATCGGCCGCGACGACGAGATCCGCCGCGTCATGAAGGTCCTGGCCCGCCGCACCAAGAACAACCCGGTGCTCATCGGCGAGCCCGGCGTCGGCAAGACCGCGATCGCCGAAGGGCTCGCCCAGCGCATCGTGGCCGGCGACGTGCCCACCTCGCTCAGCGGCAAGAAGCTCGTCTCGCTCGACATTTCGGCCATGCTCGCGGGTGCCAAGTACCGGGGCGACTTCGAGGAGCGCATGAAGGCGGTCATCAAGGAGGTCACCGAGGCCGAGGGGCATTACATCCTCTTCATCGACGAGCTGCACACCATCGTGGGGGCGGGCGCCGCCGAGGGCGCCGTCGACGCGGGCAACATGGTCAAGCCCGCCCTGGCGCGCGGCGACCTTCGCATGATCGGCGCGACCACGCTGGGCGAGTACCGGAAGCACGTCGAGAAGGATCCCGCGCTGGAGCGCCGTTTCCAGCCGGTGTACGTCGCCCCCACATCGGTTGAGGACACCATCACCATCCTGCGCGGCATCCGGGAGCGCTATGAGGTCCACCACGGCGTGCGCATCACCGACGACGCGCTGATCGCCGCGGCCAGGTTGTCGAGTCCAGCCAGTCCATGAAGGCGCGCTGGCAGGCCGAGAAGATCCAGATCGCGCGCATCCAGGAGCTCAAGGAGAAGGTGGACGGACTCCGCACCGAAGCCGAACAGGCGACGCGGCGCGGTGAACTGGCCCGCGCCGCCGAGATCCAGTACTCGGAGATCCCGGCCGCGCAGGCGGACATCGAGAAGGCCGAGGAGCGACTCGCGGGGCTCCAGTCCGAGGGGAAGTTCCTGAAGGAAGAGGTGACTGCGGACGACATCGCCGAGGTGGTGGCCGAATGGACGAGGATTCCGGTGACGCGGCTGATGGACTCGGAGCGCAAGCGGCTGGCGGGGCTGGAAGAGCTGCTGGGCAAGCGGGTCATCGGACAGGAAAAGGCACTGAGCGCGGTGTCGCGGGCGGTCCGGCGGGCGCGTGCGGGGATCCAGGATCCCAACCGTCCCATCGGCTCCTTCCTCTTCCTCGGGCCCACCGGGGTGGGGAAGACCGAAACCGCGCGCGCCCTGGCCGAGTTTCTCTTCAACGACGAGCGCGCGATGGTGCGCATGGACATGTCGGAATACATGGAAGCCCACGCGGTGTCGCGGCTGATCGGCGCCCCGCCCGGCTACGTCGGCTACGACGAGGGTGGCCAGCTTACCGAAGCCGTGCGGCGGCGCCCCCACGCGGTCGTCCTCTTCGACGAGGTAGAGAAGGCACACCCCAAGGTCTTCAACATCTTCCTGCAGATCCTCGACGACGGCCGCCTCACCGATGGGCAGGGGCGCACGGTCGACTTCCGCAACACCGTCATCATTATGACCTCGAACATCGCGGGGCCGGAGATTCTGGCGGGGGCCGAACGGGCGGTCGCGAAGCGGTCGGGGCGTGGCGGTGCGGCGCTGCCCGATCCCGGCGCATGGCGCGAGGTGGAAGAGATGGTGAGAGGGCGTCTGAAGGAGCACTTCCGGCCCGAGTTTCTTAATCGGGTAGATGATGTGGTGGTGTTCAAGCCGCTGTCGCGTAGCGAGTTGGAAGAGATCGTGGACCTGCAGCTGAACCGCGTGGTGAAGTTGGCGGCCGGGCAGGACATCGTATTGGAGGTCTCAGACGGGGCGAAGGAGGTGATCGCGAGGGAGGGGTACGATCCTGCGTTCGGGGCGCGGCCGCTCAAGCGGGCGGTGCAGCGTCTGGTGCAGGACCCGCTGGCGATGGCGATCCTGGACGGGGGGGTGGTGCCGGGGAGTGGGGTGCGGGTAGAGAGGGGTGGGGATGGAGGGCTCACGTTCCGCGGCATGAAGGAGGGGGGCGAATAGCGTACCGCCCAGTCCTGCCACAGGACCAAAATGTAATTTATGGTTTACATTATGTAATGCTGACATTACATTACGATGACCTCGGACGCCCTTCCGCTCCCTCCCCAACCACCGAAAACGACCCTTGCGCACACCACCCTACTCGATCACCCCGGCCATCCTCGGGCTTGCCGAGGAGATCGGCGAGGAGATCGGTCGGGCCGAAGCCGCGGGTGTGGGACAGGACCTGCGACTCCGGCGCATCAACCGAATCCGCACCATTCGCGGATCCCTGGCGATCGAGGGGAATCGTCTTTCCGAGGAGCAGATCAGTACGATCCTTGATGGCAAACCCGTGGTGGGCCCGCTCCGCGACATCCAGGAGGCGCGCAACGCGATCGAGGTCTACGATCGGTATCAGCAGTGGGATCCCGCGAACGAATCCCATCTGCTCGCCGCCCACGAGATCCTCATGCGGGCGCTCCTGGACGCGCCCGGACGGTACCGGACGGGTTCCGTGGTCGTGATGGGCGGTGATGAGGTTCAGCACATCGGCCCCCCCGCGACCCGGGTTCCCGGACTCATGGCCAACCTTCTCGCGTGGCTTGCGAACACGGACGGGCATCCGCTGATCTCGAGTTCGGTCTTCCACTATGAATTCGAGTTCATCCACCCCTTCGAAGACGGCAACGGGCGGATGGGACGCCTTTGGCAGACGCTGATCCTGACCCGCTGGAACCCTCTGTTCGCCACCGTCCCCGTGGAAAGCCTGATACACGCAGGACAGAGCGACTACTATCGGGCGATCCGTGAGAGTTCGGCCGCGGGCGAGAGCACCAGGTTCATCGAATACATGCTGGAAACCATCCAGGCGACCCTGCGGACCCCCCAGGTCACCCCCCAGGTCACCCCCCAGGTCGAACGGTTGCTGTCCGTGCTCCAGGGCACGATGTCGCGGCGCCAGATCCAGGCCGCCCTCGGCCTGCGGGACCGCAAGTCGCTGAGGCAGCGCTACCTTCTTCCGGCGCTGGAGAACGGATACGTCGAGATGACAAACCCGGATGCGCCCAGTGCGGCGAATCAGAAGTACCGGGTGACGGAACTCGGGCGGCGGGCGAGGGCGTAGCGCCCATCGGACCCATCCCTCCCTTCGGGGGGCGAATTCTCTCCGTGGGAACCACGCCGTCCCGCGATCAGTGATAACCCGCTGATCACGGCAGCCAGATTGTCCGGCATGAGAGCAACCCCGTGGCTCCTGCTGCTGCCCCTCGCCGGATGCGCCGCCCCAGCTACTCCCGGCACACCCGGCCCCCCTCCCGGCCCCGACCCGTCACGGGAACCCGAACGCGTCGTGGCCGGGTTCCTCGATGCGGCCAACCGCCGTGACCACGCGGCCATGGCCTCACGCTTCGGCACCGGGGACGGCCCCATCGGCGAACGCGGCGGCGCGATCGGGTGCGCGTTTCGCCGGGTCGGTTCCTGGATCGGACTTGGCGAGCGCTGTCTCACCGCGGCGGAGGTCGAACTCCGCATGGACCTCATGGCCGCCCTCCTCGCGCACCAGTCCTATCGTATGGGACCGCAGGAGGAGGTCGCGGGAAGAGGCCGGCCGGCCAGGCGGATTGAGGTCGAACTGGACACGGTGGCGGCACGGGGGGTAACCGTCCCCTTCGTGCTGATATGGACAGGCGACGGGAGATGGCTCGTGGAGGAGGTGGATCTGGGGCGGTTGACGGGGTGAGGGCTGTGCAGTCGCGGCGCTCGTGGCCTTGCGTACGGACCGCTCGGCCAGGAACCTCACTACCGCGCGCCGGGTAAAAGTATGAAGCGCGATCTTCCTGTCCGGTTCAATTCTTCGCGACGGAGGCCCGAATGAACGCCGTTGTACGAAACACGCTGGCCGGAATGCTACTGCTGGCCGTTGTTCTTCCCGCACGGGCCCAGGAGGAGCCTCCGCCAGGGGAGTTCTTCAGCGACTGCCCCGAGTGCCCCGAGATGGTGGTGGTGCCGGCCGGAAGCTTCACGATGGGAACGTTCGAGGGACAGGCGTTCCAGGAGCCCGACAACAAACCTGCACACCGCGTGACAATCGAGTCGCCGTTCGCCGTGGGGGTATTCGAGGTGACCTTCGCGGAGTGGGACGCGTGCGTGAGGGCGGGTGGGTGCGAGGACTATCGTCCGGAAGACGAAGGGTGGGGCCGGGACCGCTTTCCCGTAATCCACGTGAGCTGGGAGGACGCGCGGGAGTATGTACGGTGGTTGTCCCGGAGGACCGGCCAAGGGTACCGGTTGTTGAGCGAGGCGGAATGGGAGTATGTGGCTCGTGCCGGTACCCGGAGGCATGCGTGGTCCTACGGGAGGAAACGGTCGAGACTGTGCCAGTTCGCGGTCGAGCGCAGCTTTCATTCCGATTGCCCGGACTATGGAACCGCGCCGGTGGGTACGGTTGAGCCGAATCCCTTCGGCCTGTATGACGTGCTGGGCAACGTATGGGAATGGACGGAGGATTGCTGGCACGACAACTATGTGGGAGCCCCGGACGACGGAACGGCCTGGCGATCGGGTGATTGTTCGTATCGTGTCTTGCGCGGCGGTTCCTGGTACTGGGACGAACCGGGATCCGGTTCGGCGGTCCGCGGCTGGAGCCAGATCGGCTTCCGGGGTAAGAACATTGGGTTCCGGGTCGCCCGAACCATGAATTGAATTGAAGGAATGCCTGTCGGCACCCTCATCATTGCGGCGGTTGCCGCGGCCAAGCTGTTCGCCGGAGTCCATCCTGCCAACGCCCAGGACCGGCTCGGGTCGGTCGTGTGTCTCGGAAGCGAGTACGAGACCCTTGCAGGCGGGGCGGCGGATTCGAGCCTGGCGGTCCGCAAGGGCACGGAGATCGCCGCCCGGCTGGGGGTGGACCTGGGGACGCTGGACGAGGCGGAGCGGGAACTTCGGGCGGAGCTGGGCCTGGACATGCAAACCCGGTGCGTGAGGTCGGGGCCCGGCCACACCCATGTCGTGATCGTGAGCTACATGGGATTCGTGTCGCAGGAATCGGTCTCCGCCGCGGAGGGTCTGGTGCTGCAGAATTATGCCGTGGGGTACGGAGCAGGCTGGGAGGAGGCGGAAGAACAGGCGACAACGCTGAACGAACGGTTCACGGCCGGCAATGACGGCAGCGGCTACGAAATCGTGGTCCGGGAGACGTGGGGGGCGAACGAGGTCACGGAATCGATCCCCAATCCGCCGGTGGAATCCGGGCTGCTCCCCGGCGCGGTGTTCCGGGACTGTGCCGTGTGCCCCGAGATGATCGTGGTGCCTGCCGGGAGCTTCACCATGGGGTCACCGAATACCGAGGAGGGGCGGTACGACGACGAGGGACCACAGCACCTGGTCGCGATCGACGCGCCGTTTGCGGTGGGGATCCACGAGGTGACGTTCGAGGAGTGGGACGCTTGCACGAGCGGCGGAGGATGTCTGGGCTACCGCCCCGACGACCGCGGGTTGGGCCGGGGCCGCATTCCGGTGATCGAAGTGAACTGGGCGGATGCACAGGCGTACCTTCGGTGGCTGTCACGGAAGACGGGGAAGCGGTACCGGCTCCTCACGGAAGCGGAGTGGGAGTATGTGGCGAGGGCGGGCACGCGGACCGCGCGATACTGGGGCGACAACGATTCGTGGCAGTGCCGGTACGCGAACGGTTTCGACCAGGCGCTGGCCCGAACGGATCACGGGCGGGCCATGATGGATCTCGCCAGGGTGAACGCGGTTGATCGGCCGAACCCGGCCTCGTGCTTCGACGGGGCCGCCTTCCTGGCTCCGGCCGGGTCCTTCCCCGCCAACGGTTTCGGGTTGCATGACGTGTTGGGCAACGTATGGGAATGGACCGAGGATTGCTGGAACGGCGGTTATTCGGGCGCTCCGAGCGATGGGTGTGCCTGGACGTCAGGCGACTGTGTCCACCGGGTGCTGCGCGGCGGCGCATGGAACGCCCTGGTGTGGAACCTCCGTTCGGCATTCCGTCTCAAGCTCCCGGGCGGCAACCGGAGCAACGATGTCGGGTTTCGCGTCGCCCGGAACGTCAATTGACGGGTCGGCAGCCCGCGGAAAGAGCGTCGGTATGCACGTGGCCTAGTCAGGGGCCACCGCCAACCGGAACGATCAGCGTTTCCAACACGGCCCCGGCTCCCGCGTCGATGAGAATAGTCTCCGTCAGCACAGGCTCATCGTTCGGCGGACCCTTCACGGCGACACTCAAGCGCGACCCGCCGGGCACGTCGCATAGAAGAAAGAGCCCACGCTTCCCCGTGGTTGTCGTCGCGGTGACGTAGGTACCGTCGCGGCCGATTGTCCAGGTCTGGTCCTGCGTGCCATCGGGTCCGTCCGGCGCAGCGATTGGCGGAGGCGTGTAGCCCACCGTCTGCGGCCAGCTTGCTACCACGCTCAACTCTTCCAGCGGCGTACCATCGGGCGCGGCGATGCGACCCAGGAAGGCTGCGGTCCCCTCGGGACGGGGCGCCCCTCCGCAGGAAGCGGCCAGCACATCCGCCGCCGTCGGCACGCGCAGCCGCGCATGGGCCACTTCGCCCAACCTGCCGTCGGCCGCCACCTCCGCCGGCGAGGGCACGCCCCAGTCCGCGAGAAGCGGATGCCGGACCGCCAGCTCATGTCGCCCCTCCTTCAGCCCGGCAAGAAGGACGGAGCCGTCCGCCTCCGTTGCAGCCTCCCGGGGGGCTCCCCGAACTTCCACGACCACCGGCGCCGGCGGTGGTCCGGTTCCCGTCGAATCGGTGACCACTCCCGAGATGGTGGCGAGCTGCGCGTGCAGGACGGGCATGCCGTTCGCATCCACGATCGCCCAGGTGGTCCCGCCCACTTCCTTGTAGCCCAGGCGCCGGATTCGCCCTCCGGGCACCAGTTCGAGATCGGGCATGCGGATCGCCCACTCGCGAACGATCCAAGCGCCGTTCGGGAGACGCGTGAACGCCACTTCTCCGCCCGGCTCGCCCACCTCGGGGTCCTTGAGGAGGTACAGGTACAGAAACTCCAACTCCTCCAGCTCCGACGTCGCGGCGTTCAGCCAGAGAACTCCCTCGATCTCCGACCGCCTGGCGCCGGGAAGAGGCTCGAATGTGAGGCCGATCCTGCCCCCCTCCCCCTCCCGCAGGCCGAAACAGTGCGAATCGAGGAAGGCATCGGAGAGGAGAGCTTCCGCGTCCGGCGCGTAGTGAACCCTCATCGTGTCGTCCGCCGGCTGGACGAACCCGTGAGTCGCAAGCTGTTCAATGGGATACGAGGTGAAGGCGGCACGCATGTATCCCGACCTGGTGACCGTTTCCCTGAGCACATTCCGGGCATTGCGGTCCAGCGAACGCTCGAAACGGAGCAGCCTGTAGCGGTAGGTGCCCGCCTCTCGCGTGTACACTTCGGTCGCCAGCGCCTTTCTCGCTTCCTCCCAGACGCGCACCACGCCCGCCCCGCCTTCCTGAATGGCCTCGCAACGGTGCTCACCCGATACATCGATGCCCTCGAGCGATATCGCTTCGAACGGAACCTCCACTGTGAGGACCGTCCCGGCGGCGGTCGCTCGAAACGGATCGGTCACCCAGTCGGCGTAGCCGATCCGCTCCACCTCGACATGGTGAAGCCCGGAAGCGCGCGCGTGCAGGGCGAACCGTCCGGCCGCATCGGCGAGCGCCCGATCGACCCGCGTGCCGGAGCCGTCGACCAGAAGAACCATGGCGCCCGGCACCGGGTTGCCCCTGCCCTGTTCGACGACGGTCCCGGTAACGCTCTGGGCCGTGCCGAGGACAGGCACGGAGGCCGCGACGATCAGAAGCAGGGAAGCGATGCGCAACCACGACATTCCTGCTTGCCGGGGGGCGGCGCCAAATGGTGGGAAGCTCGTCATTGTCCGATGCGCCTCGATTGCGGAACAGGGAACCTTCACGGCGAACAGGAGGTAATCTCCGGTTCACATTCCGTCATGTGTAGATTACGGTTCGGTTCATTCTCGCATTACCGATTGTCCCATGGATCAACCAGGAACATGAAGCGGGTCGTCAAGCCCTTCTACATCGCCGCCCGTCTCGCCGGGGAGCGGCTTCGCAGCGGGGTCGCGTGGTGGCCGCTGTCGCGCCGCTACATCGCCGACCCGTACCCCGTCTACCGCAGGCTCCGTGAGCGCGACCCTCTCCACTGGAGCACCCTAACGCGCCAGATCGTCGTCTCGCGCTACCGGGACGTCGACCGGATCCTCCGGGATCACAGGAGCTTCAGCAACGATCTGAGGAAGGGGCAGGCGACGAACGACTCTGTCGCGGCCCGGCGCCGGCTCAAGCCGAGCATGCTCGCGCTGGACCCGCCGGACCACACGCGCCTAAGACGGCTGGTCAACCGCGCCTTCACGCCGCGGCAGGTGGCGAAGATGGAGGACTACATCCGCGCCACCGCGCACACGCTCCTCGACGAGGTGGGCGATGCCGGCGAATTCGACCTCATGCCCGCCTTCGCAGTACCGCTCCCGACGATCGTGATCGCCAGGATGATCGGTGTGCCCGAGAAGGACCTCGACCGCTTCAAGGCGTGGTCCGACGACCTGGCCCGGCTTCTGGAGCCCATTCTCTCGGAGCGGATGATGGAGAAGGCCTACGCGGCCGACCGGCAATTCGCGTCGTACTTCGGGAAGGTGATCGATGAGCGCAGGCGGGAGCCGCGGGACGATCTGGTCTCCCGGCTGGTCGAGGCGGAGGACGAAGGCGACAAGCTCACCGCCGACGAGACGAAGGTCATGCTCCGCCTGCTGCTGGCGGCGGGAAACGAAACCACCACGAACCTGATCGGCAACGGAATGCGGGCGCTTCTCGATCACCCGCAACAGCTCGCACTCCTTCGCGAACGCCCCGAGCTTGCCACGGCCGCCGTCGAGGAGCTGCTGCGCTACGATTCGCCGGTTCAGGTGGACGGGCGGATGACGGTGCGGGACGCGGAGGTGGGCGGCACGACGGTGAAGGCGGGCACGCGGGTCGCTCCGCTGATCGGGTCCGCCAACCACGATCCGGCGAAGTTCGACCGGCCCGGCGAGCTGGACATCACCCGCTCCGACATCGGCAACATCTCCTTCGGCCGCGGCATCCACCACTGCCTGGGCGCTCCGCTCGCGCGCCTCGAGGGCCGGGTGGCGCTGGAGGTCCTGCTGGAGCGCTTCGAGGAGATCGGGTTCGGCGCGCGGCCGCCGGTCTACCGCCCCACGATCGTGTTGCGGGGACTGCGGCACCTGGATGTGCGGGTGCGGCGCCGTGGTTTCCATGTATCTCCATCGGCGGGTCCGCCGTGAGGACGATGGCGATCGTTGCGGCCGCTGCCGCCGTCACGCCACCGCTCGGCGGTCTCCATGCCGCTGCTGCCGCCCAGGAAGCCGGAACGGTCTTTCGCGACTGCTCGGGCTGCCCGGAAATGGCGGTCGTGCCCTCGGGAACCTACGCGATGGGGTCGTCGGACGCCGGGCCATGGCGTTACCGGTTCGAAAAACCCCGGCACACGGTGACGATCGCGGCACCCTTTGCGGTCGGAGTGCACGAGGTGACTTTCGCGCAGTGGGACGCGTGCGTGAAAGCGGGGGGATGCGAGGGCTATCGCCCGGGAGACGAGGGGTGGGGGCGGGGCAGGCGTCCGGTGATCAACGTGAGCTGGGTGGACGCACAGGGCTACGTACAGTGGTTGTCGCGGGAGACGGGGGAGCGGTACAGGCTGTTGAGCGAAGCGGAGTGGGAGTATGTGGCCCGTGCGGGGCGTCCGGAGGCTCGGCCCTGGGGGGACAGCGAGGCGCTGCAGTGCCGGTACGCGAACGGGTTTGACCGGGCCGGAGCCGACAGGTACCCGGCCGACCGGGGGCCGGTGGACTGCGCCGACGGCCACGCGGCGACGGCCCCGGTGGGGTCTTTTCAGCCGAACTCATTCGGTCTGCATGACGTTCTGGGCAACGTGTGGGAATGGACCGAGGACTGTTGGCACGACAGCTATTCGGGCGCTCCCGCGGACGGAAGCGCGTGGCAATCGGGCGACTGTTCCCTCCGGGTGTTGCGGGGCGGCTCCTGGATCAACGACCCGGAAGTCCTGCGTTCGGCGAACCGCGACGGAGGCCGTGTGGGAGACCGGGACCGCGACATCGGGTTCCGTGTCGCCCGGGACTTCCGCTGACCCGTCAGTCGGCCTCCACCATCTCCACCAGCACTCCCCCCGTCGACTTCGGATGCATGAACGCGATCCGGTGCCCGCCGGCCCCGGTCATCGGCCCGTCCGAGGTGAAGCGGTAGCCCTCGGCCGTCAGTTCCTTCATCACCGCCCCCACATCCGCCACCCGGTACGCGATGTGATGCAACCCCGCCCCCCGCCGCTCGATGAACCGCGCCACCCCGTTGGCCTCCGACAGCGGCCGGATCAGTTCCACCCTCCCCACGAAGCACACCTCGACCCCCTGCGACTCCACCCGCTCCGGCTGGGTCGCCGCCACCCCGCCCAGCCGCTCCAGCAGCGGCAGCACTTCGTCGAACGACCGCATCGCGATCGCGACGTGGTCGAGCTCCAGGTCCTCGAGGTACGCATACGGCCGCGGTCCCCGGGCGGCCGCTCCGTCCCGCGCTCCGGCGCCCGCACCGCCCGGGCCACCGGGTTCCCGCGTGTTCAACGTCCAGGCCTTCTCTGTGTACAATACATGGGGAGATTCTCTGGCAGGATCAGGGTCAGGTCACTTCACTCAAGGACATCTCATAATGGCGGACAGCGCAAACCTCGTCACAATCACCGACGACAACTTCAAGGAACAGATCGAGGATCACGGCGGCCTCTCAATGGTCGACTTCTGGGCCGAGTGGTGCGGGCCCTGCAGGCTGATCGCACCGTTCGTCAGCGAACTGGCCGACGACTTCGCGGGGCGGGTCCGGGTCGGCAAGCTGGACGTGGACGCGAACATGTCCACCTCGATGCGCTTCGGAGTCCGCTCGATCCCCAGCGTCCTCTTCTTCAAGGACGGGCAGCATGTGGACACGGTCATCGGCGCCGTGCCGAAGGCGCAGCTGCAACAGAAGATCGAGCAGCACCTGTAGGCCGCCGCCGCTCTGGCCGGGGCCCGCACCATCCGGCGGCCCCTTCCCGATCGAAGAGCGTCAGTTCCGGCGGGCGACGGGAATCTCGACCCTGTAGCTCTCCCAGCGGAGGACCAGCGTCGCAGCGTCGGCGGAGGCGTTCTCGAAGGTCAGATTGAGCGTTTCCACGTGCTCGTTGGCGAAGGCCGGTGCGGTGCCCGTGCCGACGTCGTTGGCCGCATTCATCCGGGTGCCCCACCGATCGGCCACCGAGTTGACGTGGATGCCCCAGGAGTCCGCCCCGGGGACCGTGTAGATCGAATAGGACCCCGCTTCGACCTCGACGCCCGCCACCGTGGCCGCGAAGGGCAGGTGGATCGCCGTCGCCTCGTTGGCGCCCGTCCGCCACGGCTGCCCGAAGGGATGCGTGCCGCCCTCTCCGACCATCGTGCGGCCCCGCGCCGAGGGGGCGCCGTAGCAGACCTTCACCACATCTTCGCCCATCGTCACCATGGCCGAATCGAGGGGGCTCGGACGGCCGGCGGTGTCGCCGTTGGTCCAGCAGTTCTGCGCTTCCACGTTGGCGGGAGCCAGCGTGATCGCGGACGCCAGCGCCGCTACCGACAGGGTCATACTTCTCATTCTTCCTCCTTGCCCGGGGAGTCGGGCGCGTGAGAACGGTTGGGGACGACCGGTTTCGGGGCGTCCCGTGTTGCGGAACCGGAATCTGCAACCGGACAGCCAAACAGGCCAGATGCATGCGCTCAACGTCCCTGCTCCTTCGGCTTACAATAGAGATGGGAGCACTCCGCGGCAGGATCAGGACAATGCACATGGAACCAATCAGGACAGGGCCCGGGCGGCTCTACATCGTGGCCACGCCGATCGGGAACCTGGCGGATCTGTCGGCGCGCGCACGGGAGACGCTGGCCGCCGCCGATCACATTCTCGCCGAAGACACACGGCGGGCCCGGATCCTGCTTGCCCACATCGAGGTAGCCACCCGCCCGCTCTCGCTGCACGCGCACAACGAGGCCGGCCGCGTCGCCCGGGCGCTCAAGTGGCTGGGCGCCGGGGGCAGCGTCGCGCTGGTGTCGGATGCCGGTACGCCGCTGCTCTCGGATCCCGGCGAGCGCCTGGTGAACGCCGCCATCGAGGACGGCCACGACGTGGTGCCCGTGCCCGGGCCCTCGGCGGTCCTCGCGGGACTGGTGGCGTCGGGCTTACCTTGTGTCCCGTTCACCTTTATGGGGTTTCCGCCGCGCAAGGCGGGAAAGCGGGCCCGAGCGCTGGAGCGAATCATCGACGCTACCGAGACGACCGTGCTGTTCGAGTCTCCGTCGCGACTGGCCGGCCTGCTGGACGATCTGGCGGTTCGCGCGGAGCCCGGGCGCCGCGTCGCGGTGTGCCGCGAGCTGGCCAAGGTGCACGAGGAGGTCTTCCGCGGCACCCCGGCCGAGGGCGCCCGCCATTTTCGGGACAACCCCCCGCGAGGCGAGGTGACGGTCGTGGTGGAGGGGTGTGCGGGAGGGATGGGAAGCGTGGACCCGGCCGCGGTCGAAGCGGTGGCCAGGGAGGCACTGGACAAGGGACTGGCCCCCACCGCCGCCGCGCGGGAGGTGGCCGGACGCACCGGCGTGACGCGGGGCGCGGCGTACGAGGCCGTGATGGGGGTGAGGGGGGGAGCGGGGGAGGGCAGGGCCCGATGAAGGTGGTATGGCAATCGCGTATGGCAATATGGGTCGGCGCGGGCCTGGCGGTCATGCCGGCCGTCTGCGCACCCCACGTCCATGCCCAGGGCAGCGGCCCCGTCACCATCGCGCGCCTCCAGTACGACGGCGGCGGCGACTGGTACGCCAATCCCTCCTCCCTTCCCAACCTCCTCGCCGAGGTGCGCGAACGCACCGGGATCCCCACCGCCGACCGGGAGGTCGCGGTTCGTCCCACCGATCCTGCACTGCGTGACTACCCCTTCCTCTACATGACCGGGCACGGCAACGTCCGCTTCACCGACGAGGAGCGCCTGGCCCTGCGCCGCTACCTGCTCGGCGGCGGCTTCCTCCACGCCGACGACAACTACGGCCTGGACGAGTCCTTCCGCCGTGAAATCGCGCAAGTCTTCCCGGATCGCGAACTCGTCGAACTGCCGCCCGGCCACCCGGTCTTCCACGCCCCGTACGACTTCTCCGAGGGGCTCCCCAAGATCCACGAGCACGACGGCGCACCGCCGCAGGCTTTTGGTATCTTTCATCAGGGCCGGCTCGTGGTGATTTACACGTACGAGACCGACCTGGGGGACGGTTGGGAGGACCCGGAGGTGCACGAGGACCCGCCGGAGGTCAGAGAGGACGCGCTCAGGATGGGCGTCAACATCTTCGTCTTTGCGATGTCGCAGGTGGCGTCGTGAGCGCGGCTTCCAGGATCGCGCGCGCCGTCGAGGGGGTGCGCGGCCATCTGTCCCGGTCGCTGGGGGTCATGGTTGTGGGGTGGTGTGGGGCGGCCGTGCTGCTGCTCCTGATCGCGGCGGTGGCGGTGGCTGGCGGGGGCGGCTGGAGCGCGGGCAGTCCCGGCCCGCTGCTGATCGTGTTGCTGATCGGCGCCGTCGTTCCGGCCGGAGTCTGGGTGTGGCGCCGGCTGGGACGCCACTGGTGCGCCGAACACCGGGTCACGCGCGCCATGGACCGGATCGCCGGGCTGGACGAAGGTGCGGTGCTGGGCGGGCTCGAGCTGTCGCGCGCCGCGCCGCCGGGCACGTCGCCGGGGCTGCGCGATCTGGCGCTGGAACAGGTGGGGAGCCGCCTGGAGGGGGACTCGCGGACGTTGGCGGGGCCGCTTGGCGAAGGCGTGGGCCGGCGGGTGCGGCGGGGCGTCACCGCTTTCCTGGCGGCGCTGCCGGCCGTGCTCCTCGTGCTGGCGCTGGCTCCCGCGCGCACCCTGAGCGCCTGGGGCGGCCTGCTCAGCCCGCTGGCAGTGCTGGTGGAACCCCTGCTTCCCCCGGTCAGCGTCGAGCCCGGAACGATCGAGGTCGCGCGCGGCGCTGTCGTCGAGGTTACGGCCCACGCCCCGCTGCGCGACAGCGTCACCCTGCGCTGGGATGTGACGGGCCAGGTCACCCGCGCCCAAACCGTCACCGTGGCGGAAGGCGCCGGCCGGTCCTCGCTGCCGCCCGTCCACGCCGAGACTAGCTACTGGATCGTGGCACCGGACGGGGCCGCCAGCGATGTCCACGTTCTCACCCCCGTCGACCCGCTCTTCGTGAACGAGTTCACCCTCGAGGTGACCCATCCCCCCCACACCGGCCTTCCACCTAACGAGTACCAGAACGAGGTGCCCGATCTTGCGATACCGGCGGGGACGCACCTGCGCGTCCGCGGTCGCGGCAGCCGCACAATCGGCGCCGGGACGCTGCTCGACGGTGAGGGGCGCACGGTGCTCGAACTCGAGGTGCGCGGCGCGAACTTCGAGGCCGGGTGGGTTCCGTCCCGGTCGGGCACCTACGCGTGGCGGTTCAGCGACGCGGGTGGTGGGGCGGCGGCGGCCGTGCCCGAACCGTTCGTGATCGAGGTCGTCCCGGATCTGCCCCCGGTGGTCGCGGTGGTCTATCCGGGGATCGACACGATCATGCCGGTCGCCCTGCGTCAGCCGCTCGTCATCCATGCGGGCGACGACTACGGGATCGAGCGTGTCGAGATCGTGGTGCGGCGGGTCAGCGCGTTCGGCGAGTCGGGGGAGCCGGTGGTGCACCGGGTCGAACTCGGGGGATCGGCCGGGGCGATCGTGCGTCCCGTGCTGGACGTCTCCTCGTGGACGCTCACCCCGGGAGACACCATCCGCTACCTGGCGCGCGCGGTTGACAACAACCCGGTGCCGCGCATGAGAGAGAGCATCGAATACGCGCTGTGGATCGGTGGCACGACCGAACTGGAGCGCGCGGCCGAGGAGGAGCTGAGCAGGGCGGCCGAGGGCGTGGAGGATCTGGCCGAAGAGGCGCGCCGCGCCGAGGAGGAGGCGCTTGATCTGCAGGCCCGTAGCGCAGCCGAGGGCAGTCGGGAGGGGCGCGACGATCAGGCCCGGTTCGAGGACCGCGAGGAAATCGCGCGCGCGCTGGAGCGGCAGGAGGAGATGATGGCCGCGGTGGACTCGCTGCAGCGCGAACTCGCCGAACTCCGCGACGCCCTTCGGGATGCGGGACTCGCCGATCCGGAGCTGCAGGAGCGGATCGGGGAACTGGAGGAGTTGCTGAACCAGGCCGCGCCCGAGGAGGGCCCGGAGGAACTGGACGAACTCGCCGAACAGCTTTCGCAGATGGACCCCGCCGAACTCCGCGAGGCGCTGGAACAGATGGCCGAGGACCAGGAGCGGCTCCGCCAGCGCCTGGAGGACTCGCTGGAGCAATTCCGGGACGCTGCGATCGAGCAGGACTTCCGCGCGACCGGCCAGGAGGCCGAAGAGCTCGCCGAGGAGCAGGAGATTCTGGCGAAGGCCATGCTGGAGGGCGGGGACGAAGCACTCCGGGCTGAACAGCAGGAGGCACTGGAAGCGCGCGCCCAGGAGCTTCAGCAGCAGCTGGAGGAGCTGCAGCAGCGGGTGCAGGAGGCGGGTGAGATGCAGGCGAGCGCGGGGGTCCAGGAGGCGAGGCACCAGCTTTCGCAGGCCCGCCAGCAGATGCAACAGGCCGCGCAGATGGCCCAGCAGGGACAGCAGCAGAGCGCCGGACAGCAGGCGCAGCAGGCGGCGGGGGACCTGTCCCAGGTGGCACAGCAGCTGAACCAGTCGCAGATGCAGATGCAGATGCAGCAGATGGAGGCGATCCGCGCGGCGCTGGGCCGCACGGCTGCCGACGCCCTGGCGCTGGCCCGCCGCCAGACCGAACTCCGCGGCGAGATGCACGGGGCCAGCCCTGACGAGCTGGCCGCGCTGCGGGGCGACGAGGCGGCGATCGCGCAGGGACTCCGGTACCTGGCCGAGAACTACGCCGAAGACACCGAGATGGCCGCCCCGGGGGCACGCGACCTGCTCACCGCGGTCGGCACGGCCATGGAGCAGCTGGACGGCACGATCTCCGCGCTGGAGAATCCGCGCACGCAGGGCCCGTCCCCGGCGGCCGCGGCCGAGCAGGTGGTGCGCACCCTGAACGAAGTGGCGCAGATGGCGATGACGTCGGGGCAGCAGCAGGGGCAGCCCCAGGGCGCCGCGTCGGCCTCCGAGCAGATGATGCAACAGCTCCAGCAGCTCGCCGAACAGCAGGGCGAGATCATGCAGGACGCCTCCGCGCTGACTCCGATGCGGCTGGGCGAGGAGACGCTCAGGGAGCAGGTCGAGGAGGTGGCGGAACGCCAGGAGCAGGTGGCCGAGGATCTCGACGAGATGAACCGGGAGGGGACGGAGGAAGGCGACCCGCTCGGTGACCTCTCCGCCTTCGCCGAAGAGGCGCGGCGCCTGGCCGAGGCGTTGGCCGGGGGACGGCTCGACCCCGAGGTGCTGCGGCGCCAGGAACGTCTCTTCCACCGGCTGCTCGACGCCGGACGCACGCTGGAGCGCGACGAGGAATCGGAAGAGCGTGAGTCGGAGGAGCCGGGTTCATTCACACGGGAGGGCGTGAGCGCGCTCAGCGCGGGCGATCTGAACGTGTTGCGCTACGCACTCCCCGGCGCGGCCGCGCTTCGGGCGCTGCCGCCGGCACAAAGGGCGCTGGTAGTGAAGTATTTCGAGCGGCTCAACCGCTCCCGGGGCGGGGAGGCGGGGAGGGAGGGGGGACGTTGAGGCGGCTGCGGACACCCGCGGTGCCCTCGCCCCGGCGTTGCAGGTGCAGTGCCGGCCCCGGGGCCGCCGTCATCTGTTTCATCGCCGCGCTGGCGGTGACGGCCGCCCCCGCCCTCGAGGCCCAGAGCCGCTACGACCGGCAGGTCGAGAACCGCATGCTCCGCGAGGCGTCGACCCACGCCGTGCGCGGCGAACTCGGGCGGGCCGAAGCGACGTTGCGCGAGTTGCTCAAGCTGCAGCCGCGTTCGTCGTCGGCGGTCCTGGCGCTGGAACGGGTGCTGCGCGCGGCCGAGCGGTTGCCGGAGCTGCTCCCCGTCATCGACACGCACCTGGAGGCGCGGCCATCGTCGAACCAGGTGTGGTCGCTCAAGCTGGAAGTCCTCGTCGAAACGGGCGCGACGAACAAGCTGGAGGAGGCCGTGCGCGACTGGATGCTGGCGGCGCCCGAAACGGCGGAACCCTACCGCGAGGGTGCGCGCGTGCTGCGGGATGCGCTCGGGCCGGGGAAGGCCGCCGAAGTGATCCAGGAAGGGCTGGACGTTCTGGGTGAGGTGCCCCGGATGCTGGTCGAGCTGGGGGACGCGCTGATCGCGGCTGACCGTGCCGACGAAGGGGCGGCGGCGTGGGCGCGCGCGTTGCGCCTCGACCCCGAACGCGATGCCGACATACGAACCCGCATGGAAGGACTGGGAGACGGCGCGGCTCCGGTCGGCGCGGCGGTCGCCACGGCGCTCCTGGCGGAGCCGTTCATCCTGCCCGTACTGGAGGTCGCGTCCGCGCTGGCCCTCGCCGCCGGCGACACCACAACCGCGCTCGAAGCACGGGGCCGCATCACCGAGCTCTACCCGCCGGGCACTTCCGACCGCACCTCCGCGTGGGTCGAGGAACTCGGCATCCGGGTTGCGGCCGGAGACCCGGTGGAGGCGGCCGCCGCGCTGGCCGCCTTCCGCGAGGCGCACCCCGAGTCCTCAGATCTGGACGAACTCGCCGCCACACTGGCCCCCCGCCTCCTTGCCCGCGGCATGCGCGACGAGGCGCTCGCGGTGCTGGAAGGGATCGAGGGTCCCGGCGCCGCGCTCGAACGCGCCTTCCTCCTCCTCGAGGGCGGCGCGTACCCGGACGGGATCGCCGCGCTGCAGGCCGCGCTGCCCGAACTCGCCCCGTCCTTCGCGACCGAGATGCTCGACCTGGCGCTCGCCCTGAGCGAGGTCACGACGGTGGGCGCCCGCCTCGTTGCCAGAGCCGCGGTCGCGCGGCACCGGGGCCGTCCCGGCGAGACGGTGAGGCTCGTGCGGGAAGAGATCGACCGTGTCCCCGCAGCGGACCGGCCCGCCATTCTGGCGCTCGGCGCCCGCGCGGCGGACCAGGCGGCCCTCACGGGCGAAGCCACCGAATTCCGGCGCCGCATCGTTGCCGAGCACTCGGACGCGCGCGAATACCCCGAAGCCGCGCTGATGCTGGCCCGGGCGATGGCGGGGGAGCCGGGAGGCCGCGATGAGGCGATGGGTATCCTGGAGGCGCTGATCGTGGCGCACCCGGGCAGTCCGGTCGTGCCGGGGGCGCGGCGCGAGCTGGACCGGATCCGGGCCGGGGGCGCGGGGTGACGCTCGCCGTCCGAATCCGGCTGCGGCCCGGAGGTGCATGTTGACACGCCGGACCCGCGTCATCGCCGCGGCCGCCATCGCGATCGCGGCGGCCGGGGGTGGGCGGGACGCCGCCGCGCAGCTCCTCCTCGTCCCCATGGACCGCGGCCAGGCCGACCACCTCAAGGCCTACGGTCTCGCCTACTGGGTGCTGGAGCAGGACGGGCGCGCCGAGTGGCTGCTCAACTTCCAGGGCGGCGCGTTCTTCCTCCCCGACACCGAGGGCACGCGGCGGAAGGCGGCGCTCATGGGCGTCACCATCCAGCCAGTCGGGGTGGCCGACGAGGCGCGCATCCGGGGGATCATCGCGCAGTCGAACATGGAGTCGGTGGTGCTCGAGAAGGCCACCCGGATCGCGATCTACACCCCGCCCAACAGCGCCCCCTGGGACGACGCGGTCACCATGGCCCTCGAGTACGCCGAGATCCCCTACGAGAAGATCTGGGACATCGAAGTGTAGCGCGACGGCCTCGACGACTTCGAGTGGCTGCACCTCCACCACGAGGATTTCACCGGCCAGTATTCCAAGTTCTACATCACCTACGCGGGGGCGCCGTGGCTCGAGGAGGAGGTGGCGCGCAACGAGGAGGCGGCGCGCGAACTCGGCTACTCCGACGTGCCCGCGCTAAAGAAGGCGGTGAGCCGCGCCATCCGGGAGTACGTGGAGCAGGGCGGCTTCCTCTTCGCCATGTGCTCCGCGACCGAGACCCTCGAGCTGGCGCTCGCGGCCGCTTCCGTCGACATCGCCGCCGCCTACTCGGACGGCACCCCGCCCGACGCCGACGCGGCGGCCAAGGTCGACTGGGGGCTGGCGATGGCCTTCCAAAACGCCCAGATCCAGGTGTCTCCCTCCGTCAACTCCTTCTCCGACATCGACGCGCACCAGGTCAACACGCCGTGGAACAAGCAGCTGGGCGCCTTCACCCTCTTCGACTTCTCCGCCAAGTTCGATCCCGTCCCGGCCATGCTGACGCAGAGCCACGAGTCGGTTCTGCCCGACTTCTACGGCCTGACCACCTCGTTCGCCCTCGACCGCCTCAAGCCAGGCGTGGTGAAGCTCGGGATCGAGGGAGCGTGGGCCAAGTACATCCACGGCAACCTGGGCGAAGGGACGTGGACCTACTACGGCGGCCACGACCCCGAGGACCCCGAGCACCAGATCGGCGATCCGCCCACCGACCTGGCGCTGCATCCCAACTCGCCCGGCTACCGGCTCATCCTCAACAACGTGCTCTTTCCGGCCGCGAAGAAGAAGAAGCTGAAGACGTGATGGGGTGGGTGTGGCATCGACCGCCGACAACCCCCGGAAGAGCAGCGCGGAAACCGTTCGCCCCCGAATAGACACCCTGCTCGGTAACAAAGATCGGCGTGGATGAGATGCCCAGCTCGGCCGCGGGGCGTTGGGCGCGAACCACACGCGATTCACACAGTGAAATGTCGTAAGACGGTGCGGCGGGTGCTGGGAAAGCGCCATCAACCCGTCGCGGCGCGTCGGCCGGGTGATCCCGCCGCGGCGCAATGCCGACTTCGCGGCGGGGATGGAGCGGGTGCTCGACTGACATGACGCCAGGCTGGGAGCGGAGTCAATCGAGCCGGGGCGTCCCATTCGAGCATGCTGCTGTCCCTTGATTTGCCGCGGCGGCGGGCGGGCGGTTTGACTGCGGGTCCGGGCCTTCCCGGCATCGCGGTTCTCCAACCGCTGGTTCCCGGATCCACGGGCCCCTTCCGACAGGACCGTCCCCAATCACCGGTTCCCGGTCCCATCCGAGCATTGGCGTCCCAAATCGTCTGATCACAGGCCGATTCTACTATGGACGGTTTTGGATTCGCGCTCTCGCGGCGTCGGGGACGGCCTCCACAATGCCCCCGAGGGGCTGCTGGAGGGCCCAGGGGCGCGTCCGGTGGCCGCGTGACCCATTTGTGTTGCCTCCACCCCCGGTTTTCGCTTCCTGAGCCGTCCTGAGAGGCCGAAATCACCCCGCGTATATTGTAGCAGGCGGGCAGGCCGCGCCCTCCGAAAACCCTTTGCCACACTTGCATTTCAGGAGACTCGACCCATGTCCGACGACCTCTTCGAACTCGGCGAACGCATCGCCCAACTCGCCGCCCGCATCAACATCGCCACCTACGAAATGCTCACCCTCGTCGCCGACTTCGACCGCCGGGAGGGGTGGGCCGACAACTTCGCCTCCTGCGCCGAATGGCTCGCCTGGCGCACCGGGCGGA
>JAPPGM010000089.1:0-6048 GCA_028874995.1 Gemmatimonadota bacterium
CATGTCAGTCGAGCACCCGCTCCATCCCGGCCGCGAAGTCGGCATTGCGCCGTGGGGGGATCACCCAGCCGACGCGCCGCCACCGTTTGATGGCGCTTTTTCAGCACCCGCGGCACCGTCTTACGACATATCATGTGTGACAGGACACTGAACGGTATCGTGCTCCCCCTCCTGCGACATCTCGGATGGGACACTGCGGACCCGGACGTCGCGGTGCCGGACTTCAGCACCGCCACCGCCGCCGTCGACCTCGCACTTTGCCATCCTCCCGGCGATCCGCGGATCCTGATCAAGGTTGAGACCCTCCCGGAGTCGGCGGCCGCCCCGAACCATCACCCCTTCGACGACTGCTCGATCCCGGCCCTTCAGCTGGCGGTTTCGGACGACGGACGGGATTGGAGATTCCACTTCCCGGCGGGGCGGGGCGGCATCCGCAACCGGCGGTTCGCCCGCTTCGACATCGTGGACGATCCGCGCGAACGAGTCGCCGCGACCCTGGACACATTTCTCTCGTTCCACGCCGCCAAGCACGGGGAGGCATTCCGCGAAGCCGAGCGGGAGTACGGCGAGAAGCGCTTTCCGGCCGAGGCTCCTGCCGCGTGGCGGCTGTCTTCAGGGGAGCGAGGTCCTTCGACGCTTTCTGCGGGAGATGAAGGAGGGAACAGGCGCTCCGGCCGACCGGAAACGGGCGCAGGGGTTCATTCTCGGTCAGATCGACTCGATCCAGTGGCCGGCGGATCCACCGGATCCGGCGCCCGCGCGCCGGGTTGGCGTGGGCGACAAGGTGTATGTCTACGACTTCGAGTCCCGGGAGATCATCACCCGGGTCGTGGTCGGCGCCGAGCCGGATTGGAACAAGGACGAGGTCTCGCGCGACTCTCCGACCGGCTACGCGCTGCTCGGAGCCCGCGAGGGAGAGGAGCGGGAGGTCAGCCTCCCTGGTCAGGAACCCAACCGAATCCGAATCGTGCTGATTGTGGACGCCTGATCAACAGACCCCGTCTTCACCATCGATACTGGCACCCTTCCGGCAGCCATCCTAGCCTTAAGACCCGTCGGCCGTCGTCACCAGTCGGAAGCATCAGCGGAAGGCAAAGCGCATGGAATCCGGAACCAGTGCCATCGGGCTTCACACCCTCTCCTCCGCCGGATGCGGTCTCGTATTCCTGGCCACCGCCTGCTCCCCCGACGCGCCGCCAGAGCCCATCGAGCCGGTCGTCATCGACCTCCCGGCGCCCAACGCGACCCTCACGGAACGCCAGTTCTCCAAGATCCGGGCCCCCGTGAGGGAACTCGAAGATGGCAGGCTCCTGATGGCCGACCTGATCGAGAACGCTCTCTACGTCGTCGACTTCGGCTCTGGAGAGGTCCGCGAGATCGGGTCGGTCGGCGAAGGACCCACCGAGTACCAGAGGGCGGGGCATCTCTTCGCGCTCGGGGGCGACTCGACGCTCTTCACCGATGTGACGACCAGGCGATGGCTTGTCCTCGCCGGTGACAGCGTCGTGAACATCTTGCGGCCGGCGGAGCCGATCCTCCTGCGCTTGTACCGCGACGCCGAGGAGTTGCTCGGCGCGGACGCTTCCGGCCGGGTTCTCGGTGTCGAGGGGTTTGCATACCGGCCGGAAGTAGCCGTCGGCATATCGAACAAGAACGCGGACTCGTTGCGGTTTCTCATCTCGACCGGAAACGCTCTTGACCAAGGCTCGGGCGAGGGGGTGAGCGAGCTCGAGACCGTCACCGAGATGGGTGGGAGGGGCCGGTTGGGGTTCAAGATCAATCGAGTCGAGATGGTCTTCCAGGGCAGAGAGGTCTACACCAATGCGCGGACGCCGAGCCCGCTGGCGAGCGAGGCGCAGGCGTGGCTTTTCAAGGACGGCTGGATCGCCGTGGCCGATCCCGATCCCTACCGTGTGGATTGGCGCCGGCCCGATGGCCGATGGATTCGCGGCGATTCGCTACCGGTCGCCCTCGTCCCGGTCGACCGGCGCGAAAGGTGCTTCGCCGCGTCCCCTTCGGAGTCCGGAGAATGTGACCTGGACCGGTACCCCGGCTGGCCGGAGCACGTCCCCGCCTTCCAGATGGATACGGAAGCGTGGCGGCGGATCGCCCCGAACGGCATCGCGTTGCGCCCGGGGCCGACCGGCATGCTGCTGGTCAATCGAACACGATCGGCCGACCATCCGGAGAACCGCTTCGACGTGGTGGACCGAACCGGGGCGCTGCGGGGAACGATTGTCGTCGGGGCGAACCAGACCATCGTCGGCGCCGGCCGCTCCTCCCTGTACGTGACCCAAAAGGACGACATGGACCTTCTCACCCTGAGTCGGCATCCATGGCCAAGCGAGCTGTCAGCGCGTGACTGAGTCTGGCCGCGCCTCTTCGTCATCGACATGCTCGGCGGCATCCGCTCCCTAACCGGGAGAACAGCGTCGGTGCGTTAGCTTTCTCTGCATGACGACTTCCCCGGAGACCGGAGGAGCCCGCTCAACCGAAGGACAGCACCGCGACTGGAAAGCCTCCTGGCGTGACGACCACCTGAAATCGGTGTGCGCCTTCGCGAACGCGAGTGGCGGCACGCTGGAGATCGGTCGGGACGACGATGGCAAGGTCGTCGGAGTCGGTGCCCGGGAGCGGAGACGGTTGCTGGAGGAGCTGCCGAACAAGCTCCGCGACCTCCTCGGCATCGTTGCCCCCATTGACCTTCGCCAGGATGGCGGTGTCCCCTACTTGCGGATCGTCGTCGAACCGTACCCCGTGGCGATCAGCTACCGGGGCGTCTACTACCAGCGCAGCGGAAGCACGAACCAGATCCTCCGAGGCCCCGCCCTCGACCGTTTCCTGCTCGGGAAGACCGGCAGGTGCTGGGACGGGATGCCGGACCCGCGGGTCGCGCTGGAGGACCTCGATCCAGCCACGATAGCGGGGTTTCGCAAGCGGGCGGGCAAGGAGAAGAGGCTCTCGCGGGACGCGCTCGCCGAGGACGATGCCGGTCTCATCGACAAGTTGCGGCTCACCCACACCGATTACCTCTCCAAGGCGGCGATTCTACTGTTCCACCGCGACCCGGAGCGGTTCGTGGCGGGCGCGCACGTGAAGGTCGGCTACTTCAGAAACGACTGGGACGTACGCTTTCACGATGTGATTTCCGGTGATCTCTTCTCCCAGGTCGACCAGACCATGGAAGTGCTGCTCTTCAAGTACCTGAAGGCGGGCATCAGCTACGACGGGATCTACAGGGTGGAAAGCTACCCGATGCCCGAGCCGGCGCTGCGGGAAGCGCTCCTCAATGCGGTCGTCCACCGGGACTACGCGGTCCCCGCCCCGATCCAGATCCGCGTGTACGATGACCGCCTGCGCATCTACAACCCGGGTTCTCTCCCCGAGGGTTGGACGCTGGAGAAACTGATGGGCCCGCACCCGTCGCAGCCCTACAACCCGGACATCGCGAACGCTTTCTTCCGGGCAGGGGAGATCGAGTCGTGGGGACGCGGGATCGACCGCGTTCTGCGCGCTTGCAGGAGGGCTGGCACACCGGAACCGGAGATCCGGTTGGAAGCCGGTGGCCTCTGGTTCGAGTTCGGGTTTTCGGACGACTACCTGGAGAGCGTAGGCGTGCGAAGGCGGGGCAGGGGGTCGTCGGAGGCGACTGCCGAGGGACCGGGTTGGGACCAGGTCGGGACCAAGTCGGGACCAAGTCGGGACCAAGTGGCGATTCTCCGCAAATCGTTGTCGGCGCGGCCCATGACGGAGCTGATGGCGGTGATGGGAAGAACGAATCGCACCAAGTTCAGGAACCAGGTTCTCAGGCCGTTGCTGGACGCCGGATGGATCGAGATGACCATCCCCGACAAGCCTACCAGCAGGATGCAGAGGTATCGGACCACCGCGGCGGGAAGGGAAGTGCTGGCGTTGGTGGAAGAGCGTGAGGAGATGGGGCGGTACCCGGTGCCGAAAACCGCGGAGCAGGAGGGACTGCCGATGGTGAGGTCGCCGAGAAGAGAGTGGTCCGACGAATAACCGGGCGTCGGCGGTCGGCTCCCGCCTCCCTCACCCCCCACCCACCACAATCCGGAACCGAACCACACGCGCCACCCCCAGTTCGTCCCGGGTCACGCCCCACACGTAATCACCATCGAAGAACGGGTTCGAGAACGCGAAACCGTCCGGCGGCGCCACGGCCCCCAGATAGGTCCCGTCGGGTTCGAAGACGTCGTAGCGCACCGGTTCTCTCCACAACACGGGCACCGAAGAGGGATTCTCCGGGTCGTGATCCTCGTTCTCGACCGGGTATCCTTCGGTCGCCACCCTCACCCAGATGCGGCCGTCCCGGCCGGACAGGAGTGCGCTGAAGAACGGCTTGTGGCTCGGTATCGGCGGGCCGTCCCAGCTCCAGTCCGGATCCATCTGGCGCATTCCGCGAACAAACCGTTCCCGTGCGTAGGCGCGCTCCTCCTCGAGTACCGGGACCGGATCCGCAGCGCGTTCGATTCTGAGCACGCCGTCGTCCCGGGCCAGATCGATCCGGTACTCGGAGGACAGACCGGTAAGGAAATGGCCGCTGGAATGGACCGTCCAGTGAAACGCGGGGTTGAATGGCCCGAACCGGGTCGCCGACGGGCTCGACGGTTCAGCGAGCGTGTCCGCGGGCGTCCCGTCCGGGCCCAGCACGAGCAGTTGCGTGACGAGAACGCGGCTGGAGGGGTCCCCGGATCGGTCGACAATGTTCACCAGCGTGCGTCCGTGCATATCCGTGTACAGGGGGGTCACCGAGTGCAGGCCGCCCGCACCGTATCTCCACTGCTCCGTCTGACCCGCTTCCGGACCGAAGACCTCGATGCGCTGGTTGCCGGGATTGCGCACCACCAGCCGGTTGTCCGGCAGCATTGCGATGGCCTCGGCGCGGTTGAACTCGCCCGGTCCTTCCCCCGGTCGGCCCAGCGTCGCCACGTATGTCCCCAGCGAGTCGTAGACTTGAACGTGCTGTGCTTGAAAGTCGAACGCGTAGACCCTCAGATCATCGTCCGCCGCGATCGAGGTGATAAAGCCGAAGAGATACTCGTCGGGCCCGTCGAGTTCGCCGATCGAGACCTCCGGAACCAGGGTCGCTTCCGCGCCCCAGACGCTTCCCGACACGGTGCGGACCACGGTCGTGTCGCCGATGGTCTCGATGACGGTTGCCGGTCCGTTCGCGGCCGGGTCCGCGTCGGCTTCGCAGGCCGCGAGAATGAATGGCGTCGTCAACAGCAACAAACAGGTTCTCATCGTCTGATCCTCCCTTCACGAGGTGAGCTGCAGTTTACTTAATGGCAACTGTGGTTGACTTTTTCAGCTTCCGCGCTCACCCGCCGACGATTCCGCCCGAACTCGCCGCTCCAGCGCCCGCTCGAAACTGACCAGTCGGCGGATGAGCGCATTGTAGCGGGAATGCGCGTCCCCGGGATGGTCGGCGCCGATGGCGAAGTAGAGCGAGATTTCGGGCGGGTGCGGCAGCGGTGGAGCGGGAGGAATGTCCAGCCCCGCCGCCCGCAGCCGCGGCGCTCCCACGGAGACGAGGAGCGCCTCGACAGTCGTTTCTCCGCTTTGCAGCGCCCGGATCCCCGTGGCGACGAGGTCCGCGCCCGGTAGATCCCCGGGGACGGCCGCAGCGGCCGCCGCGCCGCCAGCTGGCGCATCACCCGCGGGCGTCATGGCCGCATCTCCGCGATCGCGCGCCGCACCTTCTCCCGAAAACTGGGCGGATCAATCGCGGGGTAGCGTTCGAGAGCCGGTTGGATGGCGTCGAACAGTTCCGCCAAACGCTCCGGGCGGATCAGGCTTCGGCGCGCCATCTCGCCGACATCGAAAAGGTCCAGTTCATGTCCGCGCTCTATCTTCGCGAGGGCCTGCGCATGGAAGTCGTAGTGATAGTAGTCGACACGGCCGTGCCTGACGATGAACCGGCTCCGCTCGCGCCAGCCCGGAAGCGGGGGGATGAAGTCGTCGGGGGCGGCAAGCTCGATGTTGACGTCGAGCGCGTCCTTCGCTCGCGCGATCGCGGCGAACACG
>JAPPGM010000089.1:6115-20710 GCA_028874995.1 Gemmatimonadota bacterium
AAGGCGCGACGAGGGGCCAATAGCAGAGCTATTGGGCTGAGGAGCAACGCAGAGTGCAGCCTTGGAGCGCCAAAATGTATAGTGGACATAACATAATGTAATGCGTACTTTACGGCGTGAGCAGGTGAAGCGAAGCGACCAGCTTGGATGCATCGCCGTTCGAATGCCGGGGGGATTTTGTCCACGGGCTGCCAGGCGCTGCATGAGTTCGCGCACCTTCTCCGCGCCGATAGGAGGGCGCATGGTTCCGTGTCTGCCCATTTAGCGAATGCCCGGCGTTGGTTTTCGGGGTCCTCTTCGCCTACCCATGCTTCCCTATCCCCCCGGCGCCATCGATCCGTGCGCCCCACCCACCACAATCCGGAACCGTGCCACCCGCTGGATGCCCAGCTCATCGCGCGTCACCGCCCACACGTAGTCCCCATCGAAGACCGGTTCCACCCAGGGGCTGAAATCGTCCGGCGGCGCAACGACCCCGAGATAGGTCCCGTCGGGTTCGAAGACGTCGTAGCGCAGGGGTTCTCTCCAGTCCTCCACCACGCCCGCACGCTCGTATGCGCGCTCCTCGTCGTCCACCGGAACGGGATCGGCGGCCCGCTCGACTCGGAGCACGCCATCGTCCCGGGTGAGGTCGATCCGGTAGTCGGAGGACAAACCGGTGAGAAAACGGCCGCTGGGGTGGACCGTCCACAGCAGCTCGGGACTGAACGGCACGTGATAACTTGCCGAGATGCCTCCTTGCCGGGCCTCCAGGAGCGGGGGCTCATAGGTGTCCGATGGCACCGGGAGCGTGTCGATTTGCGTTCCCTCCGGTCCGAACACGATGATGTGCATGTCGATGTCGTCCCGACCCAGAGCGCTGGTGCGGACATAGGTGCGGCCGTCGAACACGTAGACGTTGTGGTCGTCGTCGACCGCGATCGACCAGATGCTGCCGAAGAGCAACTCCTCGGGGCCGTCGAGTTCGCCGATCGAGACCTCGGGGACCAGGGTGGCCTCACCCTCCCAGATGCTACCGGACAGGGTGCGGACCACGGTCGTGTCGCCGATGGTCTCGACCAGCACGTCCGGACCGGTGGCGGAAGCGGCTTGGTCGGCTTCGCAGGCAGCGAGTGAGACAGTGGTCGTTGCGGTCAAGCACAGCAGCAAAAGGGTTCTCATCGCCCTGTCCACCTCACGCTGTGAACTACGGTTTCCAATCTGACAACTCTAGTTGTCATTTCTGGTCGTCACGACCCCCCGAACAAGACACTGATCCCTTGCTCGAAGACGATGTCACGCGGGATCCCCGCTGCATCCAGCCGGTCCAGGTCCGCCTGCAGATCCGGCGGCACCACCCCCTTCTCCTCGATCAGCGCGGCGACCCCCTCGTAGTCCCCATCCCCCTGCAAGGTGAGAATCAGCTCGCTCAAACCCGCCACCGCCTCCCGCATCGCGTCGAAGTCCACCCGGTACCTCCCCGTCGCCTCATCCCGGCTGAACGCGCCCTGCTCCCGGAAGTAGTTGAACCGCACCATGTTCGCGCGGCCGTGCGCGCTCGCGGCACCGAAGCGCACCGAACGGAAGATCCCCGCCAGGAAGGTCACATAGTGGTGTTCGACCGAGTGTCCGGTGAGTTCACCGCGCTCGAAGAGCTGCGTCACCATGTGGAGCCCGACCACATCCGCCTTCCCCTCCTCCATCGGCGAAGCATGCTCGCGTAGCGCCTCGCGCACCGTCCCCCTCCCGTTGATCGTGTTCTTGACCCCCAACCCGTGCGCCACCTCGTGGAACATCGTGTTGCCGAAGAATGCGTCGAAGACGACATACTGCCGCTGGTCCTCGTCGATCAGCTCCTCGGCGATCCCCACCATGATCTTGTCGAACTTGGCCTGCATGGCGTTCTTGAGCTGGAGACGGCGGGTCCCCTTGGCGAGCTGGACCTCCTCGTCGTTGGGGAGGTTGATGGCGATGGTCTTCGCGCCCGCATTGGCGTCGCCGGCGTAGTAGACGGCGTCGTAGGCGTTCAGGTCGGAATCGGTGCCCGGCGTCTCGGCCTTGTATTCGTCGGGGACGGGCAGGCTTTCCTGAAGGCTGGGCAGCAGCGCGGCGAAACGCGCCAGCCGCTCGCTCCATTCCATATCCTTGATCAGGACGAAGCCCTCGTGCGCGGCCTTGGCCCCGAAGAGCTGGTCCTCGTAGGTCTCGATCGGTCCGATCACAACATCGATCGGGTTGTCCTTCATGTCCAGCCACGCCATGTCGCTCGGCTGGTAGTCGTCGTTCTCGAGGGCCTCGGCACGGAGCATGAGGTAGTGGGCGAGGCCGGGGTCGCTCGCCAGATCGGCCGCTTCGCGCAGCTTGGCGGCGGCTGCGGTGTGGGCTTCGGCGAAGGCCTCGTGGTAGGGGTGGGCGACAAGCGCGCCGTCGTCGTCGCGGCGAACCAGGGTGTAGAGGGAGCGAAGGGCGTCGTTGTCGGCGGCCGCGGCCTCGAATTCCTCGGCGGTCATGTCGGCGGGATAGAAGTTGGCGCCGGCCGGCTTGGCGTCCACGCCTTCGATGAAGGGGCCGTCACCCCGCAGCCGGTCCCAAGGTCCGTAGTTGATCTCGATGAAGCGGCGGGTGGCCTCGTCGTCGTTCGCCAGGGCGAGCGCCGCCTCCTTGTCCCCGTATGCCTCCTGCCAGAAGACGCCGTCCATGGGCTGGGCGGCCTCGATCAGGAGCCGCACGACCTGCCGGTCGTTCTCGGAGTGGTGGGAGAGGTCGGCTTCGAGGCGGAAGACGGCGTATTGGTCGACCAGGGCTTGCATGGAGGGTCCGTCGTCCGCGGGCTCGGCCTGTTCCGATGCGGGGTCGCCGCAGGCGGTGAGGGAGAGAGTGAGGAGGAGGATGACTGGAATCGCTGTCTGGATCGCTTGCGAGCCGGCGTTCATCGGATGCTCCTTGGCACGTTTTCTCGTCGGTGTCCGCCCGCGGTGGTCAGCACGGTGAGCGGAGGATCGGGAAGGGGATGAGAATAGACGACGCGGGGGAAATCTGCTACGGGTAGGCGGGTGGGGGACCGTCTTTGGACCCGCGCGGCGAAGGAACGCTGCAGGTCGGCCGAACCGCCGGTATGCTACGGCACAGCGTCCAGCACCCAGACGAGCTTCCCCCGGGGAGAGTGGTACAATGCCTGCTCCGAAACCTGGGGCACCGAGACCAGCACCGTGGTCAGCGTGTCGCCCCTCAGTCCGAACTCTCCTTCGAACGGGTGGCCCCGGAGTTCCATGACCATTTCGCCATTCTTCCAGTGCGCGTACGCACCCTCCCCACTGCCCACCGAAAAGGCGCCGTTGGGTCCCTGCCGGCGCATCTCGAACCGCACGGCCCCTATCGCCTGTCCGTCTTCGGTAGCCTGCCGCGACAGTTCCAGGACGGCACTGACGCGTGGGGGAGTCTCGGTCACGCCGTTGACGGTGTGCGAGACCAGGGAGTAGAGCCCGGTCAGATCGGGGAGATCCTCCGTCCCCGCGGAATCACAGGCCAGGGCGAGAGCGAGAACGGCGACGGCGACGGCGACCCTGCGACTCATTCCGACCCTCCCTGCTACGAATCGTCCCGGCGCCGAACGGACGCGCCCGTTCGGAAGCGGCGGACGCTCACCTCGTCAGAACCCGTTGGCGGCGAGTGGGGCAGCCCCTCGGCGGTCGACTCGGGGAAGATCACCTTCAGTCCCTTGGAACAGTTGTTGGCCAGATTGTACTCCGGAGTCTCCGATTCGCCGCACACGCCGAAGTACGGCTCCCCCGGGTCAGGGGGGTTTGTGAAACCAAACGACAGGGGAGGCAATGTGTCACCCGGGGGCATAAGGTGATATGCAAAACAACCTCCGTATTCCGGGTCGGCGGTGGTAATGACCGAGTCACTCGAAATCCGCGGGCACCATTTGGCAACCTTCGCATGCGTTGCGCCGACATTGGCGGCCACGTAGTGCAGTTCGAATCTACCGTTCCGGACAGTCTGCGAATCCGGCCACGCGTCCAGAACGGCCAGGTCGTGGAGACCGCGAACCGTTACCTCCACCTCCTCCACGGCATGCAGCCCCTCGGGGTCGGTCGCGATTATCGTGATGGGCAGCGGATCGTGCTCGCGCCTGCCATGGATCGTCACAGTCTCGCCCGCCGCGGAGGCGCCCACATAGGGACCGAGATGATGGGGCACCTCGGCGCTGATCGTGAGAGGGTCCGCGTCCGGGTCCGTGAAGCAGGGCAGGAACGAGACCGAGTCGCCGGCATCCACGGTCTGGGGCGGTGTCTGACCGCAGGAGAAGGGAGCCTGGTTCGGTTCGGCACACGCGGTCGTCCAAGCCGTCGAGGCGAGGACAAACAGGGCGAAGCGGTCTGCGGGCCGTGGGATCGGGTGAGCCCTCTCCCTCGGAAACGAAGGGTCTGCGGTCACGGACTCGCCGGGTCCCGGGTGATGGGGATGCAGGTGCTCATTGCGTCCGTGTCAGGTTCAGCGTGTGCGACAGTTCCCCGATGACCACCGAGCCCGTCATCCGGTCCAGCTCTTCGTTGACGGTGGCGTAGTATTCGGAGGGAGTTCCGCTGGTGTCGAGGCGCATATGGAGGGTGACGGATGGATGGTCATAGGTGCCCGAGAAGGTGCCTGTGACCGAGCGATCGAATGTATCGGAGACCAGGAAGCTGCCCGTGAGATTCCGGGCATCGTCGAAAGTGAACGTCCATAGTTCGTTCGCGTCTCTGGTCGTACCTGTCCACTCTCCCGCGAGGCCTGGGGTCTCGACAGGGTCGCCGCAGCCGGCCAGTGCGGCCAGGAAGAGGGCGAGTAGGGCGGGGGCGGGGCGCATGGAGTGTCATACCCCTCACTCCAGAATCAGGTCCCCGATCACGTGCGTCGCGTGCTCCCACGCGTCGAGCGGCGCCTTCCAGTCGCGGTCGCGGATCCGTCGCAGGTACGTCATCTGCGCCAGGTGGTACAGGTAGTGCTGCGCCATGTGGATCACGTCAACACCCATCCGCGCCCCGGTCTTCCCGTCGAGCGAAGTGCGCTCGGCCATGAGATCCTCGTCGTCGGCACACCCCTCCACCTCCGCGATGATCTGTTCCTGGATCGCGCGCATCCGCCCGGCGATCTCGTCGGCCGTACCGGGCGCGTCGTGGGTGATGACCGGCTCGATCCCCAGGCGCTTCAGGAACCAGATGTCGACCCTGTACATGTGACGGCAGACCTTGCCGATGCCGCGCGATCCCGGCGCGGGGTTCCAGTCGAGGTCGTCCTGCGCGATGCCGTCGAGCACCATGAACAGCGGCCGCCGCGCGGCCTCGAAGATCTCGATGGTGTGGTTGATCCGGGTTCGGCTGGGTTCGCTCATTCGTATCCTCCGTCGGGACTGCGCCTGGTGACCGCGCGCCGGCAGGTCTACGCCTGTCCGAGACCGTGCGCCACCCTCAGGCGTTCCACCGTCTCGTCGAAGGTGTGCACCGGCACGATTTCGAGCGTGTTGAACGAAGCGAGTCCGGTGTCGATGGCGAACGCCTCGATCCGGTGCGGATCCTCCGCCTCGACGATCCACAGGAAGGTGTGCTCCAGCGCCGAGTGGTACCGGGCCTCGATCTCGCGGATCCCGTAGGTCGATGCCAGGTGTGCGGGATCGAGATCCGCGATGTCCGCGAACACGCGGGCGTACTTGCGGATGTAGATCGGGCAGGTTTCCGGGGTGTGACTTCCGTAAATTCCGTATTTCGCCATGGCTTACCCTCCTTGTTGAAGTGGCCTGCCATCCAGCCCCCACGCCGGGTCGATCGCGATGCCGAGGTGGGCGAGCGCGGTGGCCGCGACATCCACGATGAAGGCGGGGCCGGGCTCCGGCCAGTCCGCCGTCGCCGCCCCGCTCGCCAGGATGAAGATCGTCATCTCTTCGGGCGAATCGCCGCCGTGGCCACCGTCGGGGCGGCGGCCGTGGTCGGTGCTGATGAGGACCAGCCAATCCTCGCCGGCGTGGGTGGGCCGTGCGCGGACCGCGTGCAAGAGCATGCCGACGTGACGGTCGGACAGCGCGATCGCGTCCCGGTACTCGGCGCCGATCGAGCCATGGCGGTGGCTGGTCTCGTCGGGATTGCCGAGGTAGACGAAGAGGGCGTCGGGGTCGTGCCGGGTGAGGTGCTCGACGGCCCGCGCGGTGACCATCCCGTCGGCTTCGGCCCAGCCGTGCTCGTAGCCGTCGAGCGTGACGCGCGTGTCGATGGTGGCGGGGAGGACGGGGGCGGGTGTGTTGGGGAGCTCCGCGAGGGGGAGCCAGTCCAGCGCGGCGAAGGTGGCCAGTTCGGGGCGGGTCTGCTCGACCCGGGTGAGGAACGCGGGGTACCGGGCGTAGTTTCGTCCCGTGAAGTTGTTGTTGGTGACGCCGTGCTTCTCGGGCCACACGCCCGTGAGCATCGAGGACCAGGACGGGCCGCTGACGGAGGGGGTGGTGGTGCGGGCCTCGGCGGTGTACCAGCCGGCGGCGGCGAGCGCGTCGATGTTGGGGGTGGGGACTTCGGCGAGCACGTCCGGGCGGACCCCGTCGATGCCGATCAGGAGGACCTTGGGTGTGGGCGGTGTCGAAGCCTCGCCCCCGCAGGCGAGCACCGCTGCCAATAGTACCGCCGCCCATCGCGACCGTGGGTTCATGGATTCCTCTCCGTCGTGGGTGTTGCCCGTCTCCAACCCAATAGAATCCTCCAGGCGGCGCGAGTGAAGGGGTCCTGCTAACTGGCCATTTTTCATGACCAGTCATATAATATGTCCAGTTTGTCACGAAAGGAGTATGCCATGGAGCCGATGACCATCGGAGCAGCGCGGTTCAAGGAGCAGTGCCTCGCGCTCCTCGACAGGCTGGCCCCGGAGGGTCTGGTGATCACGAAGCGGGGCAGGCCGGTCGCAAGGGTGCTTCCCTACCACCAGGATTTCGCGAGCCTGATCGGCTGCCTGCGGGACAAGATCACCGTCCGCGGCGATATCATGACGACGGGCGCCCGCTGGAACGCGGATGATCAACCTTGATACGCATGTCCTCATCGACGCGCTGGCAGGAAGGCTGAAGGCGAACGAGCAGCAGTTGCTGGAGCGGAACCGGTGGTCGATCTCGGCGATCGTCCTGTGGGAAATCGCGAAGCTCGTTCAGTTGGGTCGCCTGGAAATCGATCTGGATGACCCGGAGGTCGTCCGTGCCCTGAGCGGGATGCATGTTTGGCCGTTGGACCTGGTGGTCGCGCGTGCCTGCACCCGCCTCGACTTCCAGGGCGACCCCGCCGACGAGATCATCGCGGCCACCAGCATCGTGCACGGGATTCCGCTGGTCACGCGCGACCGTGCCATACGGCGTTCTTCGGTTGTGCCGCTGGCCGGGTGATCCGTGTACCGGACCTGCCTCTTCTGCAAGAAGCCCCTCGGCTCGAACGAGGTGATCGAGTCCTTCCCCGTCGGTCGCAGACTCGCGTTCGACTCGGCGAAGGGGCGCCTGTGGGTGGTGTGCACGAGGTGCAAGCGCTGGAATCTGACCCCGCTCGAAGAACGCTGGGAGGCGGTCGAGGCATGTGAACGGCTGTTCCGCGAGACGCCGATGCGGGCATCCACCGAGAATGTGGGGATCGCACGCCACCGGGAAGGGTTGGACCTGGTGCGGATCGGGAAGCCGGAGCGGGGGGAGTTCGCCGCGTGGCGCTATGGGGACCAGTTCAGGCTCAGGTATCGAAATGCCGCGGTCGCCCCCTTTGTCGGGTTGGGAATCGGAGTAGGGGTCAACGTGTTGCCGCTGGCCATCCCCGCTGGAGTGGCAATGACAAGCATCGTGGCGGCCGTCGCCTGGCATCGCATGCGTACCGTGGCCAAGGTCCGCATCGGCGGCGACGCGTCGGACGGTGGTCCGGTGGAACCGCGGGATGTCGCCACCTTCAGGATCGGTGCCGTCCGTTCGCTGCGGCTGCTCCCGGCCGACCAGGAGCCCCGCTTCGGGATCGAAGTGCACAAGGGCAGGCGCAAGGCCCGGTTCGTGGGAGAGAGCGCCCGCCGCGTCGCCGGTGCGCTCGTGCCCAAGCTGAACGAAAGGGGCGGTCCGCGGAGGACGGTTCAGCACGCCGTGCAGGAGATCGAGTCGGCCGGTCACCCCGACCGTTTTCTGAACGAGGTCGGCAAGCAGGGCGACCACCACAGGGCCGGTGCCCCCGTGCAGGTGCGGCAGCTGTCTCGGCCCACCCGCCTGGCCCTCGAAATGTCCCTTCACGAGGAGCAGGAGCGTCGGGCGCTGGAGGGCGAGCTCTGGATGCTGGAGCGGGCATGGAAGGAAGCGGAGGAGATCGCGGCCATCTCGGACAATCTCCTCCTCCCCGCGGGAACGGACGCGTTCTTCGATCGGTACGGGGAGGACGGTTGAGCCGCCGTGTACCGGACCTGCATCTTCTGCACCAGGCCCCTCGGGTCGAACCGGGTCATCGAGCACTTTCCGGTCGGGCGTCGCCTCGCCTTCGACGGCGAGAAAGGGCGTTTGTGGGTGATTTGCCGCAAATGCCTGCGATGGAACCTGACGCCGATCGAGGAGCGCTGGGAGGCGATCGAGGAATGCGAGCGCATCTACCGCGAGATGCCGGTGAGGGTGTCGACGGAGAATATCGGGATCGCGCGGCATCCCGGGGGGCTTGATCTGGTGCGGATCGGGAAGGCGCGACGGCGCGAATTTGCGGCTTGGAGATATATGCAGCGTTTCAGGCGGCGGATGTTCCGCACGCAGGGTGCGGTCGTCACCTACTATGCCGCAGTCTTTGCCCTGGATGCAGGGGTCCTTGTGCTGCCTACAGGTCTCTTACCGGTAACCGGCGCGGCGGTCCTCGCTTGGCTGTTCCTGCGAACGGTCGGCAAGGTCCGGGTTGGCGGCGGCGCCGGCGAAGACGGCACTCCGGATCATGGCGATGTCATCAGGTTCAGAGTCAAGGACGACTGGTCGATTCGCCTGCTGCCCGACGACGGAGAGCCCGGCTTTGGCGTGGAGGTTCACAAGCTGACCGGAAAGGCGTGGTTCGAGGGCGAAGACGCCCGGCGCGTTGCCGCCGCCGTCATCCCGGCGTTCAATCCCGCCGGCGGGACGCGGGGCAAGGTCGAACTCGCGGTCGAGGAGATCGCCCGCAGCGGCCACCCGAGCCGTTTCATCACCGACACGGCGAACAGGGGCTACCGCGGCCTGAGGTTCCGTGCTGGGCACATCCGGTCGTTCCCGACCACCACCAAGCTCGCTCTCGAGATGGCGCTCCACGAGGAGCAGGAACGGCGCGCCCTCGAAGGCGAACTCTGGATCCTCGAGCAGGCGTGGAAGGAGGCGGAGGAGATCGCGGCGATTTCGGACAACCTGTTGCTGCCGGCGGGGACGGACGCATTCTTCAGGAGGCACGGGCGGGAGAGTGGTCCGCGGACGGGGCCGTAGCCGGGGAGCCATCAGTCAAGCGGGAGACCGCCGGAAAGGCGAACCGCGCGAAGCTCGCTGCGATCCGTCCGTGATGTCAAGTAGAGTTTACATTGTGTTATGCGTGATAGACATCCGGTGCCCGTCAGCGAGCCGTCACCAGCTCCGCGAGCCTTTCCAGGCAGATCTTCCACCCCTCCGCGTGACCGTCCCGGTCGGCGGACGTGGGGAAACCCCCGTGGGTCAGACGAACTTCGGTCCCGCCCTTCGCCGGTACGAATTCCACGGTCACCAGGGTCTCCTCCTGCATCGGATGGGATTCTTCCTTCCAGGCCCAGGTGTAGACGAGCCGCCGCTGCGAATCCACCACGCGGTAGGTGCCGTGGGCGGTGAAGGGTCCACCCTCGGCGTCCATGCGAATGGAGTAGCGCCCGTCCACGCGGAGGTCGACTGTGACGTCCACCGCCGCGCCCGGATCGGGGCAGGTCCACCGTTTGAGCTGGTCGGCGGAGGTCCAGGCGTCGAAGAGCCGGGCGGGGGTTGCGGGGAGGGTGCGGGTGAGGTGGAGGGATTCGGTCGTTGGCGGCATGGGGCTTCTGTCCGAGGCGTGCCCGGCTACGTGATTCTCGCGAGTTCATCCCGGACGTGCTGGACGAGCGCCTCGGCCAGCGACAGCGAGGGCGACCGGTCAATCGGGTCGTGATCCGGTCCCACCCCCTCGTATCGAAACTGCACGGCGTAGGGGGTGAACGCCGCCAGTGGTCGGAAGAACCCGGTCACGGCACCGTGGGATTCCAGCAGATCGAGAAGGTCGTCCAAGTCGTGCCGCAGCGGATATACCTGTCCCAAGAGGGCGAGCCACGCCTTGAACGCCTTCTCCGCAGCCAGCTGAACGTGGAATCCGAACGACTCGTCCGGTGCGAGATCGGACATGGCCCTCAGCGTCAGGATGTCCCGTCCAGCCGCTTCGAGGAGCAGGCGTGCGCACTTCGGGTCGCTCATGCGGCGGACCGCTCATACAGCACTTTGCCTTCGCGCAACGCCCGCGCCAGAACGTAGTTGAGGGAGTCGCGCCAGTAGTCGACGTCCGCCCGGGAGTACACCAGCACGTCCACGGGGACCGCAAACCGCCTGAGCGCTCTGCGAAGTCTGATCATCTCCTTGTGACGGCTCCGCCCCCGCCCGAACGGCTCGGCTTCCACGACGATCAGGTCGACATCGGACCGTGCCCTGGAATCCCCCCGGGCGCGGGAACCGAACAGGATGACCATCTCCGGATCAGCCTCCGCGACAAGAGTCCGGACCATCTGGTCTATGACGTTGCTGGTGACTTCGGTCATTGGTTCGTTCGACTTCGGGTGTGTACTCACCAGCCGGAATCTGACGACCGGCCGGGTTCGCCACAACCGGCCGAAGATCGCACGGATATGCGAAGGGCGTCCTTGGCGGGCCGTTACAGGTTTCCGCGACCCCTACCGGACAGATCTTCCACACCTCCGCGTGACCGTCCATGCGAATGGAGTAGCGTCGGCACTTGCCGTGACTTGTTTGGTCGCATTACCGAGACTAGATTGATCCTATGACTACCGCGTCAGTCTCTGCTCTCAAGGCCAACCTCTCGCGTTACCTTCGCCATGTCCGGCGGGGCGGTGAGGTTCAGATCCTTGACCGCGGCGTGCCGGTCGCCAGGCTGATGGCGCCCAAGCCGGGGGGCGACGATGCCGTCCGCGACCGGCTGGTTGGCGATGGCCTCCTCCGGCCCCGCGCGGGCCCGGCCGCATCGATCCTCGACAGCCCTCCCCTTGAGCTGCCGACATGCATTTCGCAGGCCCTCGCGGAGGACCGGGCCGACCGGCTGTGAGGCTGTGAGGTATTGGGATGCGTCGGCGCTTGTCCCGCTGATCGTCTCCGAGCCTGGGAGCCGGTTGGCTCGAACGTGGCTTCTGGAAGACGACCACATCGTCACCTGGGCCTGGACGAGGACGGAGATCACGAGCGCGATTGAGAGGCGTACGCGCGAAGGGGCACTGACCTGGGCGCAGCGGCGGGCGGTTCTCGGCCGCCTCCACGGCTTCGCCACCGGCTGGGACGAAGTGATCGATGTGCTTTCCGTGCGCACGAGGGCGAACGCGGTGTTGGCGCGGCACCCGCTCCGGGCCGCCGATGCCGGCCAGCTTGGCGCGGCCCTGCTGGTGAGCGAGCAGCTCGCGGACCCGCTGGTGTTCCTTTGCCTCGACCAGCGCCTATGCGAGGCGGCCGAGCGGGAAGGTCTCCGCGTGGCCGACAACGGCGATTGAGGAGCTGGCGGATCTGGCTGGCCAAGGAGGACGGGTTCACAGCGGTGCGCCGCGCGTCCACCGATGACCTTCTCAAGGGACTGGTGGCAGAAGGCGACAAGTTGCGGACGCTGTGGAGGCAGGGACTCTTTAGGGGCGCGGGACCGCGATGAACCGGGTCGTGTTTCTCCTCGAGGCGTATTAGATGAAGGCGCTCTTGGACGGACTCCTTCCTCGACTGTTCCCGGAAATGATGTTTCAGTGCGTGCCGCACGACGGGAAAGGCGACTTGGAGAAGAGCATTCCCCGGAAGCTCCGGGGGTGGCGAGAACCCGGCGTCCGCTTCGTAGTCGTACGGGACAATGACCGAGGGAACTGCCTCGACCTCAAGCGGCATCTCCGGGATCTATGTGCGGATCGACCGGAGCGGGACTTACTGATCCGTATCGCCTGCCAGGAACTTGAAGCGTGGTACCTCGGTCAACCGGACGCGGTTTCGCAACCCCGACGCCATCGCCTATCCGGCCAGAGAGTTGACGAGGCTGGTCCCGCGGTACCAGAAGGTCTCCGGGGCGCGTGCGCTGGCGGTTCACCTGACACGGGAGGGCAACCGGTCGCCGAGCTTTCACGCCATGATTGACGGTATCGAACGGCTCGCCTCTCAGCCCTACACCACCCACCAGCATTGAACCATGGCAATCACCAACCACGACCGTAGTGAAACGAGCAGTCGTGGTCACGGGCTTCCCCTGGCCCGTAGCGGCCATCCTGCCATGGAAGACGCTGTTGATCAGGGTGCTCTTGCCGACCCCGGTACGACCCGCGATGAGGACGTTGCACACGCCCATTTCGCGAAGCGCCTTTTCGATCTCCGCCTTCAGGCCGTCAATGTGCACTATTCCGCTCTCCAAACTGAACCAACGGCTACGCGCGCAACTTCCGCGATCCGAGCCAGATGCCCACGACCCCGATCAGCGGGTTGAGCCATCTGAGCCAGGCCGGCTGCAGGGCCCCCGTGGTCGCCTCGAACATCGACACGTCATCCGGGCGCGGTCCCGTCGCCACATCCACCGGCAGCAGGGCCGACACCACTCCGAGCACGATCATGATGGCGATCAGAATCGTGGCGCCCCTGGCATCGTGCGCCACGCGGGCACAGACTCGTCCGCCGACGTACGCCCCCACGAATCCGAGCACGATGGAGCCGAGCACCCAGCCGCCGGCTACCTCCCACGTACCCGGCTGGAAGGCGCGAGAGGGGCCGAGCGTCAGCCACAGAAGCGCGGAGAGGGCGAAGAGCACGGCGACGATGGCAATGTAGCCGACGATGGCGGCGAGGATGTTCCGGAGCATCTTTGTATTCCCTTGTGGCAGGATGATATGGAAGTACGGCAAGTCGTCGATCACCGGCCCCTGATCTCATAGGCCCTCAAAGCCACCTCCAGATCCCGGGTCGCGATGAACTCCTGCCGTCGGCCGCGCCAGGTCGCCGCCAGCAGCCCCGCGGCCGCCAGCTTGACCAGGTCCGCCCGGGCGGTGTTGGCCGTGACGCCGTGACTGGTCCCATGGGACTTGACCGTATACCGGAAACCGGGATTCCGCAGGGCATGTCCCAGCAGCCGGACCTGCCGGTGATTCAATCGCGGCGAGCCTCGCAGCCGGTCTTCGATCGCTTGGATGTCCGACATCTTCTTCGCGACATAGGACGAGAGAGCGTCGATGCTGCGGATGATAACGCCGATGTGGTAGTCCACGAAATAGGTGAGATCTCCGCCGTCAGTCTCCGTATGCAGGTAGGACCTGGCGTACTTCGCCGGAGCGTTTCGCAGGATCCCGGACACGGCCAGATACTGAGCGAGGGAGTAGCCCTGTCGGACCATCGACCAGTAGAAGAGCGAGCGCGCCACACGTCCGTTGCCGTTCACGAACGGATGGTCGTATCCGATCATGAAATGGAGGAGTATCGCGCGGATCACGGGATGGACCCAATCCTCGGGCGTCCGGTCATTGGCGAACGCCACCAGCCGGTCCAGGCGAGCGGGCAATTCTTCGGCGTGCGGTGGTACATGGGCGGTCTGATCCGAATGAACCAGTGTGACCACGATGTCGTCCGACGCTCTCCTGAATCGTCCGGCCATCGCCGAGTCCCTTGTACCGTCCATCAGGATCCTGTGCAGTTCAAAGACATCGCCCCGGCTGAGGTCCCGCCGGGCCAGCTCGCCGATCCGTTCCATCGCGTGATGGTTGTTGAGGATCATGCGCTCGCCACGAGTCCGCGGCCGGCGGCCCCTGCGAATCATCTCTCTGGCAACGCGCCGGGTCGTCGAAGCTCCTTCCAGCTGGCTGGAACGGATTGCTTCCTCCACGATGGAATTGGCGAGCAGGTGCTTCCTGCCGTGCCCCTCCACGAGGTCGCGAACCTCGGATTGGGGACCCGACATTCCCAGCTTCCGGTCGATCTCGTGAAGACCCTGCCGAACCGGAGCGGTGTGGACGAGGGAGAAGGGATGCCCGTCCCTGCTCCTGAAGGGCACGATCTCCCGTGCGGAAAGGCGGGCCAATCGTGTGCCCAGCCACCATTCCTCGTGGGAAAGGCCCTCCGGGGGCTCCCGGTGACGCACGTTGTCCCAGTGGAGGTATCGGCCGACCGCCAGCATCGAAGTCCCGCGAATGATCTCGGTGAGCCTCTGTGGGGATGTCCTGCCGAGCAGGGAACGGAGGTCGGGTGGCGTTGCGGGGATCTTCATACCGGGTCCATTCCACGGAAACTGTCAATCCACTAGCAATTGATAGTTGGGATGATGGTTCCGGTCAACCCGCGCCCTTCCGTCCTGCCCCCGCAGCTCACCTCCGCAACAACTCCAGCAGCTCCTCCGTGCTCAGCCGGGCCGGCGCGTCCGCCCC
>JAPPGM010000062.1 GCA_028874995.1 Gemmatimonadota bacterium
CTTCGTCGAGCGCTACAACAACGGCTGGCTGCTCCAGCGGCACGGGTACATGACCCCGGCCCGTGCCCGCGAGAAGCTCAGCCGGAGGGCGGCCTGATGTTTAGGCCGTCCACTTGTCCAGGAAACCGGAACCGGTACAGCTGGGACCTGCGTGGTTCTACGCGCCGTACGGTCCGCGGATGATGGTGAAGGTGCTGGTCTACGTGGTACGCGGCGGGCACGTTTTGCGTCGCGGAAGCTGGCGAAGAAAGCTGGTGGAGAACATCGCGTTTCGGATGCTGGCGACGGGCAACGTTCCGCAACACCGGCCGCTGGGCTAGTTCCGCCGGCGCCATCTGGACCAATTCGAGGCGGTGTTCGCCGAGGTGGTTCGCCTGGCGCAGGAGAAAAGGGGGTGGTGGGATTGGGGAGGGTGTCGGTGGACGGGACGAAGGTTCGTCGCCAACGCGAGTCAAGTGCAAAGCGATGAGCTACGGCAGGATGGTGAAGGAGGAGCGCCTCTGCGAGCAGCGATGGTGGGGCTGCTGGAGGAGGCGGGAAAGCGGTCGACGCAGCGGAGGATGCCCACAACGGGGAGGGATGCCCACGGCGATGAGTTGCCGGTGTAACCGGTGCTGGTTCCTCGACAATGGGACGGCTTTAGGCGTCAGGCCGGCCTCTGGCCGCAATGCCGTGCCTTCACCTTCCGGTGGCCCTCGCCGAGGAACGGCCTGGCCCTCAGCACCGTCCGGACCTCCTCCATCTCCACCAGCCCCTCGTCGCTCAGTGCTGTCTTGGGGCCCCGCTTCCCGGGCTGTCGGCGATCGGACTCCGGCAATCGCCAACCCTGGCACGTAGCGCGCACACGCTTACGAACGCGCGACCCCGCCGCGTCTCGCACACTTTGTCAGCGGGTAAGGCCGATCCGTCGCCGAACTCACCCGTCTAAGCGTTTCACGAGTTTCCGGAGCTCGTCGCGTCTCCCCATTCTTCGCTCTTGGTCTGTCGCCCCCGGGTGGGGCAAGGGCGTTGCTAGACTTCATTGGGCCAGCCTGGCAGTCAGTCCCCGGTCCGGCTTGGGGCCACGGTCGGCCGATTCCCTCGGCCGACCAGTAGTCTCTCTCCAACAAGTTGCTGACGAGCGTCAGATCCAGGATGAGGACTTGTCAACCGAACCTACAGAACGCCGGTTCGGATGCCAGCAACGACTGCCAAGACGATCACGATCACTCCGAGTACGACAATCGCGATGTTGATAATCCCATCTCCTTCAATCTTCATCTAAACTCAGCGCCTTTCCCTTCTTGGAAACCACCAGCTCCCAACTCGAGTCCCTCGGTTTCACGGGACTTCACGGACTACTGGAAACAACACTACCGACGGTACATCGAGGTCGTCCCGCTCCACTCCGAGAATGTAGTCACCGCCGATCTCAAGCACTTCCAGGTTAACCAGTCGTACTTCTCCCATCCCGACTCCCTCCCTAGACAATACATCCCAAACAGAGACTCCCTCTCCCCACGGATCAAATCGTCTGATCCACACGCACCCAAGCGCATCAACTAACGCACGTGTATATACCGGCATACTATCCGGAAAAGGAACCTCTCGCAAATACTGCCTCCACGCCTCCGGATTATCATCCCGTGACGGCGTCGACCGCTCGTCCCGATACCGCTGCATATCTCTTGACGAAACGACCCGGTGGGGCGCGTCCCACTGCATGGCCAGCGAATCATCGCCTGAACTTCCCCAACGAGCAATGGTCGGCGCAGTGCCGTCGCCGACGTATACGTACTCTGCGTCGGCTGCAATCACGCCGATTCCCACTGAAAACGGCAAATACGGCGTGGCAGGAATCCCAGCCAGCCCGTGTGCCCATCGCGTAGACTCCCTCACGCCAGTAATCGTGTTGAGTAGACGACCGTCACGAGAGTATCTGGCAACGGTCCAGACACTTCCTTCGATGAGGCCACCATCGAAAGGCAATCGTCCACTCGGCGCGTTTGCGACCAGCCATGTCCCGTCAGCAAACTGGGAAAGCACAGTAGGGCGGCCCAGCGATACCGCAGTCTCTATTGGTATAGATCGTACAAACTCTCCTGCAGGCCCGTAGATCGCGAGCCTCTGGTACGCACCGTCGTACGCACCCAGTGAGTCGCCGGCTTGCTTCCACATACCGTAGAGAAACCCAAACTCTTCGGGACCCTCCCCCCTCCCGCCAACGCTCTTGAGATGGGCTCCTCGGGCGTCAAAATAGCGAAGCTCGCTTGTGTTTCTTTCTGCCACAACGACAGTGCCAGTACTCAAGCGTACTGCCCCCGCAATGCGGGAAAAGGTCTCCCACTCTGCTCCATCTGCCGTCCCGATTGACAGGATAGGAACGCGCTGGTCCACATGGATCGCCCCCTGGCCCGCGGCCTGGCCGTCGAAACGCTCCTCCGCGGCGCAGTTGCCACATCCTGCGATGAGCAGGAGACACATGGCGAGGATACCTAAGCTCGTTCCAAGTGTAAATCGACCCGCTGTGGTCATTTCGGCTTCCTGGTGGGTGTTGGGCATGACTTCGCTATCAGGTGCCAAAGTCCGCATCGTTGTCCTCCACTGTTCGTTGGCTAACCATTGGCGCACCCTGGATTGCTTCCAAGCCCACATACCGACTAATGACGCGATCCGGTGTAATAGTAATGCCAAGGGAATCTGCGTTTAGTTTGACCTCGCGCTCCAATACGACAAGTTGCGGTGTCTTCATGTCGCCGACGAGATCTCGGATCATAAATGCTATCGCACCTGAATTAAGCCACCCTCGACCTACCAGCAACTCGTCGAACACTTGGAATCGTTGGAGATACCGAAATCCCTCGTCCACGGTTGGATCAACGCTTACACCCAAGAACGCAAATCGCTTTCCCTCCGCCCGTGCTTCTGCCTCCAAAGCGGCTCGCGTTGCGGCAAGAATGCCTGGCAGTCCTGGATCCATGGAAAAGCTGCAGGCGGCGGAACCCAAAAACACAGCCACCGTTTCAGCGCCTTCGACAGTATATGCGGTTGTATCGGGCGAGTGATCTGAAACAGCGTCGAACTCGGACGACTGTCTGACCACCGCAATGAGGAAAAACGTCGTGACCGCCACCACTGCGAGCGCAAAAGCAACGACCGGAAAATCTAGCTTGTTCTTCGTTGGTCGTGGGGAAGGTGTCGGGTGTCTCATCGGGTTGTCCCGGAAGTAGCGAGCGATTGTGGCGGCCGCCACATCGCTCTGGAGGTAGTCGGCTAACAGCGGCGCCAACCGTCACAGCCCTCCGCTGTGAGGTAGCACGTGGTGCCGGCGCCAAAGTCGCAGTGGCTATTCCCCAGCGTACAGATCGTGTTAGAGCAGTCTGAGTCCGGGGGAGGGACAGCGGGTGTGGACGCCGCAACGCCTGCGGTGGCGGTGCCAAGGGCGAACAGGGCGGCGAGCAGTACGAGCTTGAGTCTCCTCATGTCGGATTTCTCCTTGTGTTGAGGAAGGGTGTTGGACCAACCAAACGGCGCATACGTGATACCGAATGGGTTGGAGGAGGCAGAATAATGGTAGTGGAGGTGTCCCTTTCGAAAGGGTCGTTACCGTCAATGTATGAACACATCGAGTGGCCGGTGGCCGGGTTGACGCCGATTTGGCGGACGGCTGGCTACGGGCATCGAAGCGACCTAGGGCAGCGCGTCAGCCGGGTCGGCGGGGTCGAAGGCGCAGTCGACGAAGTCCGCCGGAGGCAGGGCGTCCGCCGACCTGTCTCGCCCATGCGGCGATGGTGAGATCTTCCATCGCTTCGGCTGCTCGCATCAGCTTGTCGTTGGCCGCTGAAGACCTGACACTTTGAAGTCCGTCGCCACGAAGGGAGGGGGCCGGGCCTAGAACATATGGAAGGGCCGGCACCTGCCGGTTTACCGTTGGGTTAGCGCCGACGGTGAGCGGAGGTGCCGGAGCCATTTGCGACCCGTGAGGTCGCAACCGGAACAGGAGCGACCGCCAGCCCGCGACGTAGGCCATCATCTTGCCCGGGTGCTCGAAGCGTCGGAATTCCCCGATCTCGGTGACCAGCACCATCGCTGCCTGCGTCGAGATCCCCTTGAGGCAGCACAGTCGGCCGACCGCTTCCTTGTAGGTCGGCTCCAGCGCCAGCGCTTCGATGTGGCGGTCGAGCTCGTCGCGGCGGTCCACCTTGTAGTCCAGCAACGCCAGGTGCTCGCCGAAGACGACTTGGTCCTCGGTCTCCAACCGCGTCGCGCTGAATCGCGCGCAGCCACATCATGTGCCTGATCGTCCAGTTCCTGCCCTCCCGGTAGACCAGACCTCAACGGGCCAGGAACTTCAGGATGTAGGTGGCGCGACCTGAGGATCTCCCGCTGGAACGTTCCCCGGCAACGCACCAGGTCGCGCACCCGCTCCTCCCGCTCCGTCGGCACCCGGATCGTCACCAGCTCTCCCGCCCGGTAGAGCCTCGCGAGTTCCTCGGCGTCCTTCCGGTCGTGCTTGCGGCGCTCGCCCGGGCGCCGCGGAATCAGCGATGGGGCCACAATCTCACAGGCATGGCCCCAGCTTCGGATCTTCCGCTCCAGCACGTAGCCCGTACCGCTCGCCGCGGAGCAGGCGCGAACCTCGTGTTCCCGGGCCAGGCGGTCCAGCAACCGCCTGAGGCCCCGAGGATCGTGCGATAGCCGCTTCACCTGCGTCGGCTCCCGCACGCCCTCCGGCAGCACCGCAATCATCACGCTGTCCTTGTGGACATCCATCCCGACGTACACCTTGGTCTTCTTCTTCATGGGGCCGGTCTCCTGTTCCGGTTGCGACCTCACGTGTCGCATGTGGCTCTGGCACCTCCGCTCACCGTCGGCGCTAACCCACGGTAAGCCGGCCTGGGGCCGGCCCTTCCATATGCTCTAGACACTCCGAGGCCCGAAAGGGCCTGGGCGCGATGCTTCGGAGACGATCGGTGAAAAGGCGACGCGGGCGCGCGAGTCCCGCCATTCAAGTCCGCTCTTCCCGCTTTCGGCACACCCGCCAAGCAGCGTCCCAGTCCAACGGCAGGAAACTCAGATCGTGCAGTCCTGATTGACTTCATATGATTCCTGCCATGATTCGCGCCTCGGGTGATCCGCATACCCCGTGTAACACGGGGGGCTGGCGAGGGGTGGTCCTCTTCGATCCCCTCGAAGTCCGCGCTCACTCCGACTTCGCAGCCGGTGGCGCCGGGCCATGCTTCTCCCGACGAGCGCGTTTGCCTCGGCCACCGTCCCAACGGTGATCGCTATCGCCTCCCCGTCCGCACTCCGTAGACAACAATCTGCGGCACCATCGCGTCGTCGTATTCCAGAAGGTACGCTGCCGGCTCGCCGCCGTGGTCAAGCAGGCTCACGGCCAACGGGTCCCAAACAGACCGCCCGAGGTGACGCCGCTTGCGCAGGCTGAGAACATCGAGACGTGTGTCAAAGTACTCGTCGTCATGGCCGGGGGAGATCTCGAATCCAATCCGGGCCTGCACCAAAGGGACATCTTCCCATTCGGGATCCGCGGTCATCACGGTCATCCACAGGTTGTCGTTCGCGTCCAGCGCCAGCCCCGTCAGTCGCGTCTCTGGAGGATCCCTCGACCGGTCGGGCATCTGCAAGATCTCCGGAAACCAGGGTAGCTCCCCCTCGAAATCTCGCAGGAATTCGCCCTCCACGGACAATTGCTGGACGGCCGGAGTCGCAGTCCACCCCCACCACACCGTGCCGGGACGGCTCAGCACGCTTCCCACCACGTGCTTGCCGAAGTTCCACTGGAGGTCGGTCACTTCATCTCCGGCATTCGCCGCTCCGAATTCGAGGGTGACCGCTCCGCTCGAAAGGTCCATGAGATGGAGCGGGTGTTCGATGACTCTCGTGCGCCAGTTTTTGGTCGCAATCACGACTATCTGCCCCCGGCCGACGGGCGTAAACGGTCCGCCTTCCGGGAAGCGGGTGCTGTGTGATGTACTCCCCCTCAGGCGACAAGATGACCACCGCGCTCTTCGTGCCGTCAAGCACTACGATTCGTCCATCGATCACATCGAGATCGTAGATGGACCGGAATTCGCCCGGCCCGTCCCCTTCTCCCCCGATCTCCCGTATGAACGTTCCGTCGTGATCGAAGATCTTGATACCGGTACCGCCCAAAGGGGAGAGCAGATAACCCAGCTCCTCGCCCCACGCGGCGAGCATCATGTCACTCTCGATGATTCCCGGTCCGTCGGCGTCACCCAGCCTAACCAGTTCGGAGACCTCGAGTTCGCAATCGTCACACAGCTCGAAGTCGTGCCAGTTGAGGACTTCCTGGGCGAGCAGGGTGGGCGCAGCGAGGAGCAGGATGGCGACGACCAAGGGGATGCAAACGGGGGGCCAGGGTGATTCCATAGGTCATCTCCATAGGCGGCTCACGATGCGTCCTTGCACTGGACTATGGTTCAGTTTTGGACTGGAACTGACGATAGGCTCCGCCTCTTCCGCTGGTCAACAGAGCGGGAAGCCGTCAGAGCGCCACCCCCATTCTCCAACCCACCCGATGTCGGCCCGTGGCGGACTAATCGCGTGGGCAAGACAAGTGGACAAGACCACCGCTTGCCAGGCTCCTTCAGTACCCGTAGCCTTCGGGATGGAGACGCCGCAGAGTCCTCCCTCATCAAGGCCATCGTGGGTGTCCCGCGCTCGCGAGCTAATCGATCGGCGCGTTCCTCACATTCTCGCCATCTTCGCCGGTGCATCATGGGGTTTGGTCGAGTTCACGGCCTTTGCCGTGGACGAATTCCTGTTCTCGCCGCACTGGACGCGCATGGTGTTGACTACGCTGCTCATGATGCTGCCGAGCGTTTTCCTGCTTGCTTGGTTTCACGGCAAACCCGGGAAGAACCGGGACTCTCTGGCACGGACGGAGAAGATTGGGATTCCCGCCAATCTCCTGCTATGCGTGGTCGTACTGGCGGCGCTCTTCCGGGGAGCGGAACTGGGCTCGGTCACCACCGCGACCACGGTGGAGACGGAAGACGGGGAGACTCTTGAGCGGCAGAGGCCCAAGACCGAGTTCACGAAAACCACAGCACTCTTTCCCCTGGATCTCGGACCCGGGATGACACAGGACGAGTCGTGGATCTCTTACGCGGTTCCCGAGGCGCTGACACTCGATCTCTTGGCGGACGAGTTCTTCTCGTGCCGATCCCCTTTTCCGGGGCCGAGCTGAGGGAGCGGGGTTTCGAGAACTTCGCGGCAGCGCCTTTAACCCTCAAGCGCGAAATAGCACGGGAGTCGTACGCGGCGTTCATGGCCATCGGTGAGATCGACCGGGTGGACGAGCTTTTCCGCATTGCCCTCAGGGTGTACAGAGTGGACAGCGGATCCCTTTCGGGGGAGACCTTTAACGAAGGGACCGACCTGCTTGCCCTTGTCGACGAGATGTCGGGACCCGTGAAGAGGGCTCTGGAGATTCCTGTCCGCGAGGGCGTCGAGGACTTGCCCGTACGGTCACGGCTCTCCGAGAACGCCGCCGCGGTGGAGGCGTTCTTCAAGGGGGTCTTCCGCGACCGCGTCCACCAAGATACCGATGGGGCCATCGAATACCTGACCACCGCCACGACCCTCGATCCCAGCTTCACCGTCGCCCAGTACACCCTGTTTCTGGTGTTGCGAGGGTCCGCGGAAGGCGCCGTCGTCGGCACGGCGCCGCTGGTGGCGGCCATGGAGAACCTGTACCGAGTGCCTGAGCGCGTCGGCTTCCCGGTTAAGGCTGAGTACTACATGGAGATTGGGGAGCCGGATAAAGTGGTGGCCGTGGCGGAGATGTGGGTCGGACTGTACCCCAACGACCTGGAGGGGCTGCGCACCCTGGCGGGGATGCAGCAATGGAAGGGTGATTTCGAGGGTGCATTGGCGACCCTCGCCGAGATCCGCCGCCTCGATCCAGTCGACGGCCGACCAATCCAGTTCATGGCCCAGGCGCATGAGAGTCTGGGCAACTTTGACCAGGCTTTGTCCCTGTGGATCGAGTATGTCGAGCGGTTCCCCGGAGATGTATCCGGATACTACCGGTTGGCCGACTTCCATCGAGGGCGCGGCCGTTACGACGACGCGCGCGAAGTGCTGGAGCGGGCCGTCGCCGTGGAACCGCTGTCACAGGGGCCCGCGAGGCAGCTCGCGGACCTCGATCTGGATGTCGGGCGATTGGAGGAAGCCAGTGCCGCGTACGAGCGTTTGTTGGCGCAAGCCCGTACTCCGGCCCAGCGGGCCGAGGCGCTGGCGCGGCTGACTCGTTATCACCGCCGGCGTGGGGAGATGGCAGCCGCGATCGATGCGATTGAGGCAAGGATGGAGATAGATCGTGCGCGAGTCGGAGACATCTACGTCTACCTACCTAGACGCGGGTCGCGTCGACGAGGCGGCTGTCCACCTGGAGGAATTGGAGGACCCGAGGCTGGAAGTGGCGCTGTATCCGCCGCCATCGCCGGTGCCACGGCCGAAACCCGAACTGGGCGCGCGTGCACCCGGGAGTTGGCGGGCCACAAGGGAGTGACGCTTCCTCTGCTGTGGCTGGAGTACCGCGAACGCGCAGCCGGAAGGGTATCAGTGCAGCTGTTCTGCCACCGTTACCGGGAGTGGAGGGGGCACCTTGACGTGGTGCTGCGCCAACCGCAACCTTAGTGATGAGGAGGTCCCTTGACATCCTCGGCGATGGCGAGTGGCACCGGATCAGCGCCGGTGGCTGAATAGCTGTCTGACGGCGGACGTGATCTCGAGCCCGCCAGCGTGGCCATGAGATTGCGGGAGCTCGATGGCCTGGAATCAAGATCTCTTGGCCGTTGCCGGAGAGGCTGGACGGCGCCGAACTGAAAGGTTGTGACGCGTGTTCCCGACCGGCGCTGTCGCGGGTCTGGGTTCGAAGTGCGCTCGGGGGCTGGTCGTCCTGGTGGCAGGCGACGGCAGGGAGGAGGACAAGGGCAGACACGGCGACGACGGTGATCGGCATTCGGGACTCCATGGGTTGACTCCTCTCGTCGCCGCTTGTCGGCTACAGTCGGCGTGAAGCGGCGGACAACGACTCGGATCCACAGCTGGCAGCCAATGGAGAGAAGGTAGACTGCGCGCACACATTCTCGCGACGCTGGCCTACTCCATGTCCCCAGCCCTACGATGGAAGTCAGCTTGGCCCAATCCCCGCAACCCCAGCCCCGGCGCATTCCTCGGCCCGCAGCCGATGCCACCCGTCCCCAGCGCGATGCATCAATGACCCCACACATCCCCCTCCTCATCCTCACGGCCGCCCTGACCACCACCCCCCTCCTCCCCCCTCCCGCCGACTTCCTCGCGCAACAACGGCGCGCCTACCCCGCGGCCGCCCACGGCGAGAACCACACGCACAACTTCCATCTCACCCCGGCGCCGTCCTCGTCGCGCTGGTACCCCGCCTGGCACCCCGGCGGCGACCGCGTCGCGGTGGCCATGAGCGGGTCGCTCCGAGAGGTGGACATCGCGTCCGGCCGGCGGGGGGCGGAGGCGCTGGAGGCCGCGACGCTGGAAGCGCCAGGGCCGGGGGAGGCCCCGCACGGGCGCACCGGGATGCAACAACCCACGGTCACCGAACAGTCGAGCGGCATAGCCGAGACGCTGCAGGCGATCAGCCCCGTCTCCGAGCAAACCGTCTGGGTGAGCGGGCACGGCGGCGCCATCCTGCGGACCGCCGACGGTGGGGCCACCTGGGAGCGGGTTTCCGCGCCGGCGGGCGATTCCATGCAATTCCGGGACATCCACGGCTTCTCGTCCGAGTCCGCCGTCGCGCTCACGGCGGGTGAAGGTCCCCTGTCGCGCATCTACCGCACCGACGACGGCGGCAACTCGTGGACGCTCGGTTTCCTCATGGAGGAGCCCGCCGGCTTCCTGGACTGTCTCGACTTCTGGGACGAGAACCATGGCTTCGCCTACGGGGACTCCTTCGACGGAGTGCCCTACATCCTCCTTACCCGTGACGGTGGCCATGGCTGGACGCGCGTTTCAGCTGAAACGTCCCCGCCCGCCAATGAGGGCGAAGGCGGTTTCGCGGCCAGCGGCACCTGTGCTCGCGCCGCGGCGGGGGGCCGGGGCTGGATCGGCACCGGCGCGGGGGGATCGGCACGCGTGCTCGCGACGGGCGACTACGGTCGCACCTGGACGGCGACCGAGACGCCGGTGGTGAAGGGGCCGCTGGCCGGGATCTTCACGATGGTGGTCGCGGACGGACGGCCGCTCATGGTACTGGGCGGGGATCTCGACCGGCGCGAGGAGGTCGTGGCCGCGAACGTGGCGGTAACGGGGGATGCCGGCCGCACCTGGACGCTCGCAAGTCCCGCGCCGATCAACGGGGCCGTGTACGGGAGCGCGGCGGGGGGGACCGGCGCGAACCGGTTCGTGGTGGCCGTGGCGCCGCCGGGGGCCGTGTATACGAGCGACATGGGGAGGAGTTGGGAGGAGTTGCCCGGGGTGAGCGCGTGGGCGGTGGAGTTCGCGCCGGGGGGGCGGGTGGGATGGGCGGCGGGGGGCGGGGGGCGGATCTGGCGGATCGAATGGTAAGGCTGTTTTCTTCCACACCGGCTCGCCGAATGGCCGGGCCAAGGTCACAAGTCCAGTAAGGAGAGCGAAGAAATGTCGGAGACAGGTGCCCGGTTGCCCGGGAATCCGCTGGCGGCCTTCGATCAGATCGTGGCCGGATCGAGGACCATCCTGGAGGCGGTCCCAGCGGACCGCATGGACTGGCGGCCGCACGAAAAGTCCTGGACCCTCGGGGAACTGGCGACCCACCTGGCCAACCTTCCCAACTGGACCATGGCGACCCTGTCGATGTCCGAATTCGACATCGATCCCGAAGGTGGCGGACCCCCACCGTTGCCCGCCCTCGGTTCCGCCGCCGAACTGACGGCGGCGCTGGACCAGAGTGCCGCCGCCGCGCGCGGTGCCATCGAAAGTTGCTCGATTGAGGACCTGGCGAGTCCGTGGACGATGCTCGTGGCCGGCGAAGCCCGTTTCACGCTCCCCAAGGGCGTTGTGCTCAGGACCTTCATCCTTGACCACATGATCCACCACCGGGCCCAGCTCGGCGTCTACCTGCGCCTGCTCGACGTGCCGGTTCCGCAGCTCTTCGGGCCGACGGCCGACTTTCCGGACATGTAGCGGCGCGGCGCCTCCGCCGCCCAGGCGCGACCTCAGGCGGACTCGCCACCAACAGCCATCAGAACATGGACACCCTCGATCCCGATCGCTTCGACCTCCTGACCTTCGACTGTTACGGAACGCTCGTCGACTGGGAGGCGGGGATCATCGCGGCCGTGCGACGAGTCGGCGGGGCACACGGCACGTCACCCGCCGACGACGCCATCCTCGCCTCCTTCGGCGCCGCGGAGCACGTCGTCCAGGCCGAGCGCTACCGCACATACAGGGAAGTCCTCGCCTTGACGCTCGATCGCATGGGACGCGAACTCGGCTTTCGCCCGACTCCGGCCGAGTGCGATGCCTTCGCGGCTTCGGTCGGCGACTGGCCCCCATTCGCGGATACCGTGGACGCGCTCGGGCGACTCGCTGCCCGCTACCGGCTCGGCATCGTCTCCAACGTCGACGACGACCTCTTCGCCGAGACGGCCAGCCGGCTGGCCACCGATTTCGACTGGATCGTCACCGCCCGGCAGGTCGGCAGCTACAAGCCCGCCCCCGCGCACTTCAAGGAGATGGCCACGCGCTCAGGGATTCCGGTGAGCCGCACGCTGCACGTCGCGCAGAGTCTCTTCCACGATATCGCGCCCGCGTCGGCCCTCGGCTACGCCACGGTGCACGTCGACCGGTCCAGCCGCGCGCGCGGTACGGGCGCCACCCCGCCGACCACCGCGAGCCCCGATGCGACGGTCATGGACATGGCCGGCGTCGTCCGCCTCCTGGAGGTCGCATGAGCGATGATGCCCGGCCCGGTCCGAGCGGAACCGGCCGCCGCGGCGGGAGCGGCTCCGGGCGCCCCGGCACCCCGGACGGCCACGACGGCATCCACACCATCCGCGCGAGCGGCATCCACCGCGGCTGGAACGGCATCCACTACAAGACGGGTCTGTCGGCCAAGAACGTTCCCGCGCGCGACTTGTCCATGAACGTCGCCCGGATCCCGCCCGGCGGTGTCGCCTTCGCCCACATCCACGTTGACTTCGAGGTCATGCTGTACATCCTCGAGGGCACCGTCCGCCACGACTTCGGCCCCAACCTCCGCCACTCCATCGTGAATCACGCGGGTGATTTCATCTTCATCGAGCCGGGCGTGCCCCACGAGGTCTTCAACGAGAGCGACACCGTGGACGTGGTCGCGGTGGTGGCCCGCTCCGACGCGTCGGAGTGGGAGAACATCGTGGACTACGACCGGGAGACGGGGAAGGTGATTCCGAAGAGGGATGCGTCGCGGCCGGGGTGAAGCGGCCTCGGTCGTTCAGGCGCCGAAGGCCGGCTCCCCTCATCTCCACACCGCGATCACAAGCGCCTGCCCGATCAGCGCCACCCCGTTGTAGGCCACGTTCAGCCAAGCGAGCCCCGCCTTGCGCTTCTCGAATGTGACCGACTGGTGCGCCACCGGAATCACGAACGCGATCAGCGCCATGAGTCCCACATGCACGCCAACCATCGCGGAGCCGCCGCCGCCCTCCAGCGAGGAAACGTCCGCGGGGGCCATTTCGGCGATCAGCTGGGCCAGGATGTAGGCGGTGAGCAGCGAGAGCAGGAGGCTGACGCCGTACGTCTTGACCGGGTTGAATCCCTCCTGGACTTCCTCGGCGGTCATCTCCATCATCGTCAGCCAGCGCTTGCCGAACAGGGGTCCGTACCAGAGCGCGCCGATGACCATCGGGACGATTCCGGCGACCAGTACCGCGAACAGGTTGACTTCGTGCATTGCTGATTCCTCCGAAGCTGGAAGGTGGTTGCGGGTACCGCGGAGGCGACTCCGGTCACCCCTGCGCCGCTAATCCGTACTGACAACCCTCGAATCGAATCGGAAGTCCTCGATGCCGCCAGCCTTGATCCGCGCCAAGTCCGGATGAGAGGGGTTGAGGACGTAGTTCGCTTCGCCGGCAACAACCGCGCTCGGCACCCGGAGCGCGGCGGATTCCCCCGACTCGAGCCACCGGTCCCCAATCGCCTGCGTGACCGGGTGACGCCGACCGGCAGCGCTACCCCGACCCCGACATCCGGTCCAGAAAGTCCCGTTCGTCGTTCGTCAGCGACCGGGCCCCGGACTGGTTCGCCTTCCGCAGCAGCTTGTCCACCTCTTCACGGTTGATTTCGTGGAGCTGTTCACGCGGGATCGACTTCCACCGCTCGAGCGCCTCCAGGTCCACCAGCACGGACACCTTGCGAGGCCGTGCGGGCCGTTTCACCACCCGCCGCTGCCGCCGCCTTTCCCACACTCTCAGGAAGATCCACCCGGCAACCAAGCCCCCGAGGTGCGCGAAGTGGGCGATCCCGTCGCTGGCCCCCGCGAACCCCGCCCACAGGCTCGAAACCACCATGAAGATGGCCAGCACCCGCGCCTGGATGGGCAGCACGCCCCAGATGTAGATGTTCTCGCGCGGCCAATACCGCGCAAAACCCACCACCACACCGAAGATCGCTCCCGACGCCCCCACGATCATCGCATACGGTGTGGCGAAGGACAGGATCGCGCCCCCCACTCCGCATGCCAGGTAGAACCAGATGAACGTCCTGCTCCCCAGCCGCTCCTCCAGCCGCGGCCCGAAAAAGAAGAGCATGAGCATGTTGAAGAGGAGGTGGGTGAAGCCGCCGTGGAGGAACATGTAGGAGATCAGCGTCCACGGCCGGTAGGGGATGCCCAGGGGCACGAGCCCGAAGTCCGCGATGAGCGCGGGGAACAACCGCGAGAAAAGGAAGACGACCACATTGGCCAGCAACAGCCGCTGAACCCATGGCGTCATGATCACGGTTTCTCTCCGGACTGGTTGGGAGGGCGTCAGGTCCCGGCGGGCGGAATGACTGGGACTACTGCTTCGCGTTCGGAATCTACCGATTTCGATCCCGGGCCGCGCGCCGGGGGTTTGCCGAGCGGGCCTCGATCTCCCGGGGAAGCAGCACGGAGTAGATGAAGGACTGGACGGGGGTGGGCACTCCGGCCTCGGCACCCAGCCGCACCGCCGCGCCGCTCCAGTCGTCCAACTCGGAGGGCGTGCCGGCGGCGAGGTCGCGTTGCAGCGACGAGGTACCCTCGGGCGGCAGCGAATCCGCGATCCTCAACGCGCGTTCGACCGCGTCGTCGGGAAGGACGACTTCGCGGGCCAGCGCCAACTCCGCGATCTCCTCCATGGCTCGCCGCAGCAGGTCGCGGGTCTCCGGCAGCGTGCGTACCGGACCGACCGGCGTGCGGCAGGCCGCACAGACCCCGCCGACGGAACAGATCATGAGGAACTTGAACCACAGCGCGGCGTCGATGTCGGGGGGGACTTCGGCATGGACACCCGCCTCCCTCAGCGCCGCTACCAGCGCCTCGACCCGGGGCGAGGTACCCCCGTCCCATTCCGCCATGGCCACGTACGGCTCCAATCCCACGTGCCGGATCTCGCCGGGACGCGCGATCTCGCTGACGATGCGCGTCAACCCCTTGGCCATGCGTTTCCGTCCCACTGCGGGGAGGAGCGTCTCGTGGGCATCCACGCCGTTCAGCAGCGGCACGACCAGGGTGTCGTGCCCGAGCAGCGGGGCGATCCCGTCCCGGACCGCGGCCAGGTGCGGCGACTTGACCGCGACGACGACCGCGTCCACCGGGCCTATCTCGTCGGGGGTGTCGGTGGCGGCGGCCGGGTGCGCCGTGAAATCGCCGCCGGGCGAAAGGATCCGAAGGCCGTTTCGCCGGATGGCCGCGAGATGGGCGCCGCGGGCGATCAGCGAGACCTCGCACCCGGCGCGTGCAAGGACGGCCCCGTAGTAGCCGCCGACGCCGCCCGCGCCGTAGACGGCGATCTTCACTTGTGCGGCGTCACGGTTGCCGTGACAGGGTCCCCACCACCTCCCCCAACACCCCCACCGCATCATCCAGCTGCCGGTCGGTCACGTACGGCGCAGGTCCGAGGCGCAGCACCCGGCCGCGGGAGTCGGCGTAGACGCCACGACCCCGCAGCTTGCAGCAGATTTCCCCGGCGCGGGGCGTCTCCAGGGCCAGAAAGCCGCCCCGGCTCGAAAGCCGCACGGCACGATCACGCGACAGCACGGCCGGATCCGGGTCCAGCGCATCCACGCCCGCCGCCAGCCGCCGGATCTGCCGCAGGCTGACCTCCCTGGCACGTTGCTCCGTCAGCCCCTGCTCCCGGAAGAACGCGAACACCGCCGCTGCCCGGTAGTGACTGACCGGGTCGTACGTCGAACCGGCAAAGCGCAGGTGCCCTTCGCCATACTCGACGCGGCCCCGCCCTTCCCTCCCCTCCCCCGCCAGCGTACCGAACTCCGCGAACCAACCCGTAGACACGGGCCTCAACCGGCAGTCCCGCGGAAACCTCAGGAAGCAGTTCCCTTCGCCCAGCTGGCAGTACTTGTACCCGCCACCCACCACGAACGCGTCGCGCAGCCCCATCCCCACCACCGAAAACGGCACCACGTTGAGCGAGTGGTACGCGTCCACCAGCAGCTCGGCCCCCCCCCCGGCGCACGCGGTCGCCACCTCGTCCAGCCCCTCCACGATCCGCGCGTCCCGGAAGAGCACCGACGACACGAGCACCGCCGCCGTGCGGTCGTCGACCGCCTGGATGATTCGCTCCGCGATCGAATCACCCCCACCCGTCCCCACCGGCACCACCTCGATCCCCTCCTCCTCCAGCCGGTCCAACTGCCGCCGAATCGTATGGAACTCCCCGTCGGTCGTGACCAATCGTGGCCGTTCCCTTAGCGGCAGCGCCGACAGGAACCGGATCACCAGCTCGTGCGTGTTCTGCCCCAGCACGATCTCGCCGTCCGGATCGTCCAGCAGCCGGCGGTAGCCGGCCCGTACCTCGTCCGCCACCTCGAACGCGCGATTCCACTTGTCGTCCACCATTTCGGCGGCGTCCAGCCACGCCTGCCGTTGCGCGTCGAAGGCGACATCCGGCCAAGCCTGATGCGAATGTCCGGTGAGCAAAACCCTCTCCGACACACGAAAGCGCGAGTAGTGGCGCGCGAGGTCGGAGGGGTGAAGCCGGGCCGCGCCGTCCGGCTCCGGGATCACAGCTCCATCCTCATCTCCCACAGATCGGGAAACGCCGGCTTGATCGTGGTCGCCAGGTAGGCCACGCCCGCGCTGTCACCCGTCCCGCGTTTGTTGCCGATCGTCCGCTCCGTCATCTTGAGGTGCCGGTAGCGCCATTCCTGGAAGCCTTCGTCCAGATCGACCAGCAGTTCGCAGAGGTTGACCGTTGCGGGATCCGCGCGATACGCATCGACCAGCACCCGCTGCACCTCCGGGTCGGGCTTCAAGGCCCCAGCCGGATCGCGGCCCAGGACACGCTCCGGCACCTCGTACCCCTTGTGGACCAGGAATCGAAGGAAGGCGTCCCAGAGCGAAGGCTCCGCGAGTCTCCGGTTCAGCCGCCCGTGCTCGTCGGGATCCGGGAAGGTCCTCAGCACCGCCGCCCGCTTGATCCCCAGCGCGAACTCCAGCTCCCGGAACTGGGCCGACTGGAATCCGCTGGCCGTCTCGAGGCGGTCCCGGAAGGACTCGAACTCGACGGGGGTCATCGTCTCCAGGATGTCGAGCTGGCCCACCAGCACCTTCACGATGGAACGTACGCGCTTGAGGGTTGCGGCGGCCCGCGCCTCGTCACCCGCCATGAGCAGCTCCCGCGCACGGTCGAGTTCGTGCAGGACGGCCTTGAACCACAGTTCGTGGACCTGGTGCACGATGATGAAGAGCATTTCGTCGTGCTCCGGCGGGTCCGAGATCGGACGCTGCAGGGACAGCAGCTCCGGGAGCATCGCGAAGCGCTGGTAGTTCATCGGTTCCTCGTGTCTATTCATCTCCCGTCTCCGGTCCGAAAGCGGCTGCGGCGGCCCCGAATCGTGGCGTATACCGGTCCAGCGTGTCGTACTGCGGCGGCCACGGAAGGGGATATCCCAGCGTGTACGCGGCATGCCTGGTCCAGTATGGATCCCACAGGTGCGCGCGCGCCATGAGGCAGAGGTCCGCCCGGCCCGACGCGATGATCCCGTTGACGTCCTCGAAGGACGAGATGTTCCCGACCGCCATCGTGGCGATCCCGGCTTCGTGGCGGATCCGGTCGGCGAAGGGGGTCTGGTACTGGCGGCCGTAGCGGGGACGCTGGTACGGAACCGTCTGTCCGGACGACACGTCCACGATGTCGCAGCCGTTCGCCTTGAGCGCCCGCGCGATCTCGACCGCGTCGTCCGGTACGTTGCCCCCGGGCCACCAGTCCACAGCCGAAAGCCGCACGGACAGCGGCTTCTCGTCGGGCCAGAGGGCACGCACGGCACGCACCACCCGCAACGGAAACCGCAGCCGGTTCTCCAGGCTACCGCCGTAGCGGTCGGTTCGCAGGTTGGTGAGCGGGGACAGGAAGCTGGCCAGAAGGTAGCCGTGCGCCATGTGGACTTCGACCAGGTCGAATCCGGCCTCGAGCGACATCGTGGTGGCGCGCTCGAACTCGCCGACCAGCGTGCGCATGCCCGCCTCGTCCAGTTCGGCCGGCACGGGGCTGTGCTCGAAGTACCCGATCGGTGACGCCGACACGATGGGCCAGCCGCCCTCGTCGAGGGGCTCGTCGGGTCCCTCCCAGAACAGCCGTGTCGACCCCTTGCGCCCGGCGTGGCCGAGCTGCATGCCGACCTTCGCGCTTGTGAAACGCTTCACAAACTCTACCATGCGCCCCCACGCGGCCACGTGCTCGCCGGTGTACAGCCCCGCGCAACCTGGCGAGATGCGTGCGTCGCGCCCTATCGCGGTCATCTCCGTCATCACCAGCCCCGCGCCGCCGATCGCCCGTGACCCGAGGTTGACCAGGTGCCAGTCGTCGATTTTCCCGTCTTCGGCCGAGTACTGGCACATGGCCGACACGCCGATCCGGTTGGGGAACACCACGCCGCGAAGGCGGAAGGGAGTGAAGAGCGGAGGTGGCGGGCGACGGGAAGTCCGCACGATCCCGAGCGAAGTCTCATGCCTGGCGATCGTCACGCCCGTCTGGGTCTCCGCCTTCACGGCCACCCAGCGATCCACCTCGTCCACGAAGGCCGCGTCCCGCTCACGCAGGTTCTCGTGCGAGATCCGCAGGCTCCGGGTCAGCAGCGAGAAGGCGAACTGGACCGGCTCCAGGCGGAAGTACCGCTCGGTGTCCTCGAACCACTGTAGGCTGGCCTGCGCCGCCCGCTGCAGCGACTCCACCGGACCACGGCGTTCATCCTCGTAGGCGGCCAGCGCACCGGCGAGGGTATCGCGGGCCACCGCCCCCGCCAGCGCAATCCCGTCCAGCATCGCCAGCCGCGTCCCCGACCCCACCGAGAAGTGCGCGGTGTGGGCCGCGTCGCCGATCAGCACGACGTTTCCCGCCGACCAGCGAGCGTTCACGATCGTCGGAAACCGGCGCCACAGCGACCGGTTGCGGATCAGCGGATGGCCCTGCAGCTCCTCCTCGAAGAGCCGCGACACGAAATCCACCGTCTCCTCCTCGCCGGCCGCCTCCATCCCCGCTCGCCGCCACGTTTCCTCGGTAGCCTCCACGATGAAAGTCGACTTCCCCGACGCCCTGTACTGGTATGCATGCACACGCCAGAGCCCGTGCTCGTCCTCGCGGAAGTAGAAGGTGAACGCCGGAAAGGGCCGTGTGGTCCCCAGCCAGACGAAGCGGTTGGGGCGCATGTCCACGGCGGGTTCGAAAAGTTCCGCGAACTTCTCGCGCACGATACTGTTCAAACCGTCGGCCCCGATCACCAGGTCGGCGTCGAGGTACGGCCCCAGCTCCCCGATCTCCGTCTCGAAGTGGAGCCGGACCCCCACCTCCCGGCAGCGCCGATGGAGCAGCAACAGCAACTCCCTGCGCGACAGCCCCGCGAACCCATGGCCGGTCGAGCGCAGAAGCTCGCCCTGATAGTGGATGTGGATGTCGTCCCAGTGGTAGAAGCGTTTCTCGATCTCGCGGTGGGTCTCCGGGTCGGCCTCGGCCACCTCTTCCAGCGTCGCGTCGGAGAAGACCACTCCGAAGCCGAAGGTGTCATCGGGGCGGTTACGCTCGAAGACCTCGATCTCTCGCGCGGGATCGTCCTTCTTGAGCAGGAGGGCGGCGAAGAGACCGCCGGGCCCGCCGCCGACGACGTTGACCTTCAATGCCCATCTCCCCGCACCAGCCCACCCCCGATGATCAGGTGCTGGACCTCGGTCGTCCCCTCGTAGATCCGGAGCGCTCGCACGGCACGGTACAGGTGGTCCACCGGGTGACTCGCCAGCACCCCCCTCCCTCCCAGCACCTGCACGGCCCGGTCCACGATCCGCTGTGCCGCCTCGGTCGAGAAGGCCTTGGCCATCGCGGCCTCCAGCGTGATGCGCTTCGCCCCCCGGTCCTTCTCCCACGCGGCCCGGTACGCCAGCAAACGCCCCGCGGTCAGCTCCATGGCGGATTGGGACAGCTTCTCCTGGATCAATTGAAACGACGCCAGCGGCTTCCCGAACTGCTCCCGCCCCCGCGCGTGCTCCAGCGCCTCCCAAAGCGCCCGACCCGCCATCCCGTTCGCCGCCGCCGCCACCGTCGGCCGCAGCCGGTCCAGCGTGGCCATCCCGGTCTTGAATCCGGTCCCCACATTCCCGAGCATCATCTCGCCCGGAACGTGGCAGTCGTTGAAACGCACCTCGCCCAACGGATGCGGCGCGCTCATCACCAGCGACCCGGTGAACTCGAACCCCTCCGCGTCGGCCGGCACCACGAAGCACGAAATCCCCCAGGTCCCCGCCTCCGGGTCGGTCGACGCGAACACGACATGGAAGTCGGCGATCCCCGCGTTCGAGATGAACGCCTTCCCTCCGCTCAGCCGGTAGCCGACCCCGTCCGGGACCGCGGTCGTGGTCATCGACGCCACATCGGACCCCGCCTCCCATTCCGTCATGGCGAATGCGCCCATTGCATCGCCCGCCAGCGCGCGTTCCACCCAACCCCCCGGATCCACTCCCTGAATCAGCCCCGGCGTTGCGCTCAACCCCTGCAGCGCGAACACCGCGTCGGCCAGCGGCGACCACCACCCCAGCACCTCCCGCGCCACCAGACACCCGCGCACATCGCCGTCGCGAATCGGCTCGAAGAGCCCCCCCCCCCCCCAACCCCCCCCCCCCCACCCCCCCCCCCCCCCCCCCCCCCCCCCCCCCCCCCCCCC